>NZ_JBIAVJ010000007.1:0-366379 GCF_042894025.1 Streptomyces sp. NPDC001549 | reverse complement strand
TCCAGTGCGGCCCGCTCCTCGTCCGACAACGTCAACTCGGCCTTCGGCCGCCCCATCCCCGCCATAGACCAAGCCTACACATCTACACAGAATTCAAGACTCAGAAGACTAGGGGGTGTCTTGTCGATCGACAAGACACCCCCCAGGCCTCAGCAGTCCATCCGGGAACCGTCGGTCGCCGCCTCGGTGGACAGCGAGAACCAGATCCGGGAGCCGGGTCCGGCGGGGGCCGGGCCCGGGTCGATTCCGTAGAACGTGCGGAGGCCCTCCGGGGAATCGAAGGCGAGCGTGAGGCTCGGCCGCTCGCGCGATTCGAAGCAGAAGACGGTGAACCCGCGGGCCGCTCCCGAGTCGAGATCGTGCACTGGGCGCCATCCCGCCGCGGGTGCTTCCCGGGCGTAGTACTCCAGAACCTCCGCGCGGCTCCCGTCGTACGCGTACGTCCGCCGCGCGGTCAGCCAGGCGTCCCCGGTGTCGTCGGTGCAGTACGCCGTGGCTCCCGCCTCGCCGCCGACGGGCGTGGCCGGCGCCGGGCGCAGGGTCAGGGCGGGCAGCTGGTCGAGCCCGGCCAGGGCCGCGTCGGTGCCCTCACAGGTGGCGAAGGGCGGGATCAGGGAACAGCCGCTGAGCGACGCTCCGACCAACAGGGCCGCGGGCAGCAGCCGCAAACCGAGCATGTTCATGGCGGAAGACTAGGTGCCGCCGGGACCGGCGCGAACGGGCCCCCGCCTCGTACGGATCCCCCGGGTCCGTACGAGGCGAGGGCCCTTCAGGGCGTCGGCGCCGGCGTCGGCGTCGGGACGCCTGGGGAGCCACCGTTACGGGGCGACCTTCAGCAGCTTGTTCGCCGTGCCCGCCGACGGGTTGGTGACCGCCCCGGACGTGGCCGCCCCGGTCAGTGCCGCGGCTGCCTGCGCCGGAGTCGCGGACGGGTGCCCTGCCAGGTAGACCGCCGCGGCGCCGGCCGCGTGCGGGGCCGCCATGGACGTGCCGGAGATGGTCTTCGTCCCCGTGTCACTGTCGTTCCAGGTGGACGTGATGTCCGAGCCCGGCGCGTACAGGTCCACCACGGAGCCGAAGTTCGAGAACGAGGACTGCTCGTCGTCGATCGTGCTCGACGCCACCGTGATCGCCTCCGTGACCCGGGACGGCGAGCCCTGACCGGCGTCGGCCGATTCGTTGCCCGCCGCGACGGTGAAGGTGACGCCCGAGGCGACGGCCCGGCGCACCGCCTCGTCGAGGGCCTCGTCGGCGCCGCCGCCCAGGCTCATGTTGGCCACCGAGGCGCCCTTGTGGTTCTGCGTGACCCAGTCGATGCCCGCGACCACCTGCTCGGTGGTGCCGGAGCCGTTGTCGTCCAGCACCCGCACCGCGACGACCTTCGCCTTCTTGGCGACGCCGTGCGAGGTGCCCGCGATGGTGCCGGCCACGTGCGTGCCGTGGCCGTTGCCGTCGTCGGCGCTGTCGTCGTTGTCCACCGCGTCGAACCCGGACGTCGCACGCCCGCCGAAGTCCTTGTGGGTGGTGCGTACGCCGGTGTCGATGACGTAGGCCGTCACGCCCTCGCCGCCGCTGTCGGGGTAGGTGTACTTCTTGTCGCCCGCCTGCGCGGTCTGGTCGATCCGGTCCAGCCCCCATGAAGGCGGGTTGGTCTGGGTGGCGTTGATGGTGAACTTCTTGTTCTGCACGACCTTGCCGACGGCCGGGTCCGCGGCGAGCCGCTTCGCCTCGGTCTCGCTGAGGCCCGCGGCCGAGAAACCGTTGACCCCGGAGCCGTAGGAGCGCTTCAGCTCGCCACCGTACTTACGGGCGAGCTGTTCCTTGTTCGCGGATGCGTCGAGTATGACCACGTAACTCCCGCTGATCGCGCCGGGCGCGCCGAGGCCGTACACCGTGCCTTCGGGCGGTGTCGCCGCTCCCGCGAGGGGGGTGGCGAGCAGGGCCACCGCAGCCGCTGTGGCGGCTCCGGTGCCGACTGCCGCGTACCGGAAACCGCGCGAGCGCTTATGAGTTGCCATCTGGAGGGTTCTCCTCGTGTTGACGTTGGGGGCGTCAGACCTACTGGAGAACCCTGTTCCGATTGACAGGCGCAAATCAAGAACGCCTTGGGGTTACGGGGTTGTTCAACAAGGTTTCTTAAAGAGTCCCCCGCACCGCCTTCATCTCGCACACAGGTTCACGCGAACTCCCGCACGATTCCCACACGTTCACGGACGACCGGCCGCGTACTGCTTCAACTCCCGCCGCGCCAAAGACCGCTGGTGCACCTCGTCCGGCCCGTCGGCCAGCCGCAGGGTCCGCGCCGCCGCCCACAGTTCGGCCAGCGGGAAGTCCTGGCTCACCCCGCCCGCGCCGTGCAGCTGCACCGCATCGTCCAGGATCCGCACCACCGCCCGCGGGGTCGCGATCTTGATGGCCTGGATCTCGGTGTGCGCGCCCCGGTTGCCGACCGTGTCCATCAGCCAGGCCGTCTTCAGCACCAGCAGCCGCAGCTGCTCCACCGTCACCCGGGCATCGGCGATCCAGTTCTGTACGACTCCCTGGGCGGCCAGCGGCTTGCCGAAGGCGGTACGTTCCACCGCGCGCCGGCACATCAGCTCGATGGCCCGCTCCGCCATCCCGATCAGCCGCATGCAGTGGTGGATGCGGCCCGGGCCGAGCCGGGCCTGGGCGATGGCGAAGCCGGTGCCCTCCTCGCCGATCAGGTTCGCCGCCGGGACCCGGGCCCCGTCGAAGACCACCTCGGCGTGGCCGCCGTGGTCGTGGTCCTCGTACCCGTACACCGTCATGGCCCGGCGCACCTCGACCCCCGGGGTGTCGCGCGGCACCAGGACCATCGACTGCTGGCGGCGCGGATCGGCGCCTTCCGGGTCGGTCTTGCCCATCACGATGAAGATCCCGCAGTCCGGGTTCATCGCCCCGGAGATGAACCACTTGCGGCCGGTGACCACGTACTCGTCACCGTCGCGCTCGATGCGGGTCTCGATGTTCGTCGCGTCCGAGGAGGCCACCTCGGGCTCCGTCATCGCGAAGGCGGAGCGGATCTCCCCGGCCAGCAGGGGCTCCAGCCAGCGCTTCTTCTGCTCCTCGTTCCCGAACTGGGCGAGCAGCTCCATGTTCCCGGTGTCCGGGGCCGCGCAGTTGGTCGCCATCGGCGCCAGGTGCGGGCTGCGGCCGGTGATCTCGGCGAGCGGCGCGTACTGGAGGTTGGTCAGCCCCGCGCCGTGCTCCGCGTCCGGAAGGAAGAGGTTCCACAGGCCCTGGTGGCGCGCCTCGGCCTTCAGTTCACCGAAGACGGCCGGGGTGTCCCAGGGCGAGGCCAGCCGTGCGCGCTGCTCGGCGGCGACGGGCTCCGCCGGGTAGACGTACTCCTCCATGAACGCGAGCAGCCGCTCGCGGAGTTCCTCGGTCCGGGTGTCGAATGCGAAATCCATGGGTGAGTGCCTCAGCCTTCCTGGCGGTCCTGGAGCGTGGTCAGTCCGTGCTCGATGAACACCGGGACCAGCTCGCCGATCCGGTCGAAGCCCGCCCCGACGGTCTGCCCCAGCGTGTAGCGGTAGTGGATGCCCTCGAGGATCACGGCGAGCTTGAACCAGGCGAAGGCCGTGTACCAGGCGATGGCCCCGGTGTCCCGGCCCGAGCGGGCGGCGTACCGCTCGACGAGCTCGGCCGGCGCCGGATGGCCCGGCGCCCCGCTCGTCGTACTGACCGGCGATCCGGTCAGGCCCAGGTCCGAGCTGTACATCACCAGCAGCCCGAGGTCGGTCAGCGGATCCCCGAGCGTGGACATCTCCCAGTCCAGCACCGCCCGGATGGTGTCGTCCGGGCCGCCGATCAGGACGTTGTCGAGCCGGAAGTCCCCGTGCACCACGGTCGGGGCGGGGGAGTCGGGCAGCGTCCGGCCGAGCGCGCCGTGCAGCTCGTCGATCCCGGCGAGATCCCGGCCCCGCGAGGCCGCGAGCTGCTTGCCCCAGCGGCGCAGCTGCCGGTCCAGGAAGCCCTCGGGCCGGCCGAAGTCGCCCAGGCCCACCGCTTCCGGGTCCACCGCGTGGAGGTCGACCAGGGTGTCCACCAGGCCCAGCACCGCCCGCCGGGTCCGCTCCGGGCCGATCGCGGCGAGCTGCTCGGCCGTCCGGTACGGCACCCCGTCCACGAACTCCATGACGTAGAACGGCGCCCCGAGCACGGCCTCGTCCTCGCACAGGAGCAGTGGCTCGGGCACCGGCACGGCCGTGCCGTGCAGCGCCTCGATGACCCGGTGCTCGCGCCGCATGTCGTGCGCGGTGGCCAGTACGTGGCCCAGCGGCGGCCGGCGGACCACCCAGCGGGCGGTCCCGTCGGTGATCTCGTACGTGAGATTCGACCGGCCGCCCTCGATGAGCCGGCCGCGCAGCTCCCCGGCCACGAGTCCCGGCCGGGCCCGGTCGAGATGACCGCGCAGCCGCTCCAGATCCAGGCCGCGCGGGTCGGCCGGGGCTGAGGTCATGGTGCGCACCTCCGTGCGATTCGACGAGACGAGGGGAAGAGCGGCGGTGCCTCGGAGCACCGTCGCGAGCCATCATGCCGACCAGTCGGTATGTCGTCCAGAGTCCGGGCGGAAAGAAATCTCTCCGCCCGGCGGGATCCGACGGGATCCGGCGGGATCCGGCGGGATCCGGCGACGTCAGGCGTGGCAGAGGATCGGTGTTCCGCCGTTCATCACGGTCATGTCCGTCAGGACCGCCAGGATGTCCAGCGGCGCGCCCTCCGGCCGGCCGGCCAGCTCCGCGTACGCCCGGTGCACGTTCGCCACCATCCGCTCGCTCTCCCGCCAGGAGCCGAACTCGCCGAGATCGGCCTGCTGGGCCACCTCCAGCGGGGACAGCCCCTTCGCCCGGCCCTCCCGGGCGAGCTCGGCCACGTACCGCAGATAGCGCTCGGTGGAGTCGTAGGCCGAGGGGTCGGTCAGGGGTCCGTGGCCCGGTACGACGGTCTCCGCGTCCAGCGAACGCAGCAGCTCCAGCGCCCGCAGCGAGCCGGCGAGGGAGCCCATCGCCAGGAACGGCGTCCCCCCGGCGAAGATCAGGTCGCCGGTGAACACCACCCGCTGCCCGGGCAGCCACACGACCGAGTCCCCCGTGGTGTGCGCGACACCCGGGTGGATGACCTGGACCTCCGTCGCGCCGACGTGCAGGGTCACCCGGTCGCTGTAGGTGAGGTCGGGCGGGACGATGTCGATCGCGCCGAAGTCCGTGGCGGGCCAGATCAGCTCCAGCTGGTGCCCGGCCGCGAGCTGCTCGGACCGTGCGTTGTCGTGCCCGAGGATCAGCGCCTCGGGGGCGAAGACGCCGTTTCCGTACGTGTGGTCGCCGTGGTGGTGGGTGTTGACCACGGTGCGGGGGAGCGGCACCCCGGCCGCCACGACCGCGGCGCGCAGGGCCAGGGCCCGCCGCTCGGTGGCGGCCGTGTCCACGAGCAGGGTCCGGCCCCCGTCGGTCACGAATCCGGCGTTGTTGAGGCACCAGCCGCCGTCCGGCTGGACGTAGGCGTACACCCCCGGTGCGGGCTGGACGAGGTACGGCTCTTCGACGGACATCTGCGCTCTCCCCGGGTCGCTTCGACGAACGGTCGGCATCCTGCCAGCCGTTGCCGCGCCGGGGGAGGGCGGGTACCGCTCCGACCGGACCTTCAGCCGGTGTTCCGGCCGGTGGCCCGGCCGGTGATCCGGTCAGGAGCCAGGTCAGGGGTCAGGTCAGTGGTCGTCGTAGTGTCCGTCGTGCTCCGCGTGCCGGTGCCCGTCGTGCAGGTAGTCCACGTGGTCGCCGTGCCGGACCGTCTCGTGCCCGCAGTCCGCGCCGTGCGCGTGCGCGTGTCCGTCGTGCGTGGTGTGCCCGCTGGGCTCGCATTCGTCCCAGTGCCCCGAGTGCTCCCGGTGCAGATGGCCGTCGTGCGCGTAGTCGACGTGGTCGCCGTGCGAGACCGCCTGGTGCCCGCAGTCCGTGCCGTGCGTGTGCTGGTGCGTGGGGTGTTCGTGGTGCAGGGTCGTCATGGCGCCGAGGTTAGTGTGAATTGCCGGGTATCGCCCGTTATATCGCAGTGGCGCGGCGAAGCGCGATCATCACACCGGCCGGCGGCTCAGAGGATCACCGTCATCGCGAAGACCGCCAGCGCCACCGTGCACGCCACCACCGCCAGGGCCGCCTTCGGCGCGAGCTCCTGCGGCCGGCCGGCCGCCAGCGCCCGGATCCGCTGGTGGGCCACCCACAGGAACGCCAGCCAGATCAGCGCGATGGCCGCC
The DNA here is from genome assembly GCF_042894025.1 of Streptomyces sp. NPDC001549. NCBI lineage: Bacteria > Bacillati > Actinomycetota > Actinomycetes > Kitasatosporales > Streptomycetaceae > Streptomyces > Streptomyces sp. NPDC001549. Next base: position 360,102 of record NZ_JBIAVJ010000007.1, on the reverse strand, counting down.
GCCCCGGCCAGTTCCACCGGCGCGCCCGCCCCGCGCAACGCCTGCCGCAGCGCCAGTACCGCCACCACCGAGGAGGCCAGCGTCGTACGCCGCCACGCGAGCCGGGTCCGCTCGGGCTGCAGCCCGGCATCGCGGTCCGTGCCCGAGGTGCTCACCGCCCCGTCGTCCAGCCCAGCAGTACGACCACCACCATCGTCACCGCCACCAGCCCCACGCCCAGGCTCAGCAGCACCGGGAAGCGCGACAGCGGCAGATCCTCGCCCCGCCGCATCGCCCGCTCGCACCGCACCCAGTGGTTCACCGCCCGCAGCGCACAGGCCGCGCCCACCGCGAGGAGCGTGAAGGCCATCCCGACCCGCACCCCCCAGCGCAGGTCCGGGAGGAACTGGTCGACGGCGAAACCGCCGCCCACCAGGGCCAGCGAGGTCCGGATCCAGGCGAGGAAGGTCCGTTCGTTGGCCAGCGAGAAGCGGTAGTCCGGGGTCTCGCCCTCGTCCCTCAGCCGCGAGGGTGCGAACCAGAGGCGCACGTCCTTGACGAAGTCGATCACCCGATTAATCTACAAGCGGGATTCCGGATGCGCGCGCAGCCGCCGGTACGCCTCCAGCCCGTCCGGCACCCAGGCCCACTCCCCGCCGTCCACCCGCCGGTCCAGCTCCTCCTGGGTGAGGTACGTGTGCCAGTCGACCTCCGAGACCTGCGGGGCCACGGGCAGCTCGCACCGCACCTCGTACACGTACGACCACCAGGCCCCGCCCGGGCCCTCGTACAGGAACTTGAACAGCGGCGTCGGCTGCGCCAGCCCCCGCACCCCCAGCTCCTCCCCGGCCTCGCGCAGCGCGGCCTGCGCGTAGCTCTCGCCGGCGCCCAGCACCCCGCCCACGAACATGTCGTAGTGCGCGGGGAAGACCAGTTTCGAGGCGGTCCGCCGGTGTACGAAGATCCGCCCCTCCGCATCCCTGGCCTGCACGAACACACAGCGGTGGAGCAGCCCCCGGGCGTACACCTCGCCCCGCGGGGCCTGTCCGACGACCCGGTCGTCCCGGTCCACCACGTCCAGCACTTCGTCAGCGGCACTCATACAGGTCATCCAATCACCGCTGTTGACTGGTTACCGCTCCGTAGCCAAGGATCTGCCCCACCATCGACGGAGGACGGGTAACCGCATGACGTACGACGCAGACGTGATCGTGATCGGAGCCGGGCTCGCGGGGCTCGTGGCCACCGCCGAACTCGTCGACGCGGGCCGCAAGGTCATCCTGCTCGACCAGGAGCCGGAGCGGTCCATCGGCGGCCAGGCACACTGGTCCTTCGGCGGGCTGTTCTTCGTGGACTCGCCCGAACAGCGCCGGATGCGGATCAAGGACAGTCACGCGCTCGCCCTCCAGGACTGGCTGGGCACCGCCGGGTTCGACCGCGAGGAGGACGCCTGGCCGCGCCGCTGGGCCGAGGCCTACGTCGACTTCGCGGCCGGCGAGAAGCGCTCCTGGCTGCACGCCCAGGGCGTCCGCTTCTTCCCGGTGGTCGGATGGGCGGAGCGCGGCGGCTACGACGCCAACGGCCACGGGAACTCCGTACCCCGCTTCCACATCACCTGGGGCACCGGCCCCGGTCTGGTGGAGCCCTTCGAGCGGCGGGTGCGGGCCGGCGTGGCGCGCGGCCTGGTCCGGTTCGCGTTCCGCCACCGGGTCACCGGGCTCTCCGCCACGGCCGGCGCGGTGGACACCGTGACGGGCGAGATCCTGGAACCCTCCGACGCCGTACGCGGCACCGCCAGCAGCCGCGAGGCCACCGGCACCTTCACCCTGCGGGCCCAGGCCGTGATCGTCACCAGCGGCGGCATCGGCGGCAACCACGACCTCGTCCGCGCGCAGTGGCCCGCCCGGCTCGGCACCCCGCCGCAGCGGATGCTCTCCGGAGTCCCGGCGCACGTCGACGGTCTGATGCTCGGCATCGCGGAGCGGGCGGGCGCCAGCCACATCAACAAGGACCGGATGTGGCACTACACGGAGGGCATCCAGAACTGGGACCCGATCTGGGCCCGGCACGGCATCCGTATCCTGCCCGGCCCCTCCCCGCTGTGGCTGGACGCGACGGGCAAGCGGCTGCCCGTGCCGCTCTTCCCGGGCTTCGACACCCTCGGCACCCTCGACCACATCATGAAGACCGGCCACGACCACACCTGGTTCGTGCTCAACGAGCGCATCATCGGCAAGGAGTTCGCCCTCTCCGGCTCCGAGCAGAACCCGGACCTGACCGGCAAGTCGATCCGCGACGTCCTCACCCGCGCGCGCCAGGCCGTACCCGCCCCGGTCCGGGCCTTCATGGACAACGGCGCCGACTTCGTCGTCGAGCGGGACCTGTCGGCCCTGGTCCGCGGGATGAACGCGGTCACCAAGGAGGACCTCCTCGACGAGGCCACCGTCCGGGGCGAGATCGTGGCGCGCGACCGGGAGATCGCCAACCCCTTCACCAAGGATCTGCAGGTCACCGCCATCCACGGCGCCCGCAGATACCTCGGCGACAAGCTGATCCGCACGGCCGCCCCGCACCGGATCCTGGACCCCAAGGCCGGTCCGCTGATCGCGGTACGGCTGTCGATCCTGACCCGCAAGTCCCTGGGCGGCCTGGAGACCGACCTCTCCTCACGCGTCCTGACCGCGTCCGGCGAACCCCTGCCGGGCGTCTACGCGGCGGGCGAGGCGGCCGGGTTCGGCGGTGGCGGGGTGCACGGGTACCGGGCCCTGGAGGGCACCTTCCTCGGCGGGTGCATCTTCTCGGGCCGGGCGGCGGGCCGCGCCGCGGCCCGGGCCGTCGGCTGACGTCCCCCGACGCTGCTGTGCCGGCCCGCGAGGCCTGACGGCGTCCGCCAGGTCCCGCCCGTCAGGTCCCGCCCGCCAGGTCTGGCGGGCGCCGTCAGGCCAGCCGTTCGGTGACCCGGAACCGTTCCGCGACGACGAGGGTGTCGTCGTCGACCGTGAACCCCGGGTCACCGATCGCTGCGCGTACCGGCTCGCTGTGCCAGAACTCCTCGTGCGCCGTACGCCATTCGGCCACCGACGTGTACCCCTCGCCCTCGTCGAGCGCGTGCTGCAGCCCGATGTCCCCGAGCCGCAGCACCTCCACGGCGGTCACCTCCACCACCGCCACCCCGCGCTCCGCGGAATCCACCAGCAGGGACCGGGCGCCCGCCTGTGGCAGCGGCTCGGCCTCGTACTCCGCGAGCAGGCCGGTGGTGCTGGTCTTCGCCCCGCTCAGTACGGCCGCGACCAGCTGGTCGCGCAGCGGACCGGGGAACCCCAGCAGATACGGGGGAAGATCGTCGTAGGTGATCACGCGGCCACCCTACGAGATGGCGCGGACACCCACAGATCCGGCCACTCCGCCTCAACTCGCACCACCGTCAGAGCAGTTGAAACCCGCCACGCAGTGGACTGGACCTTGACGCGGAGCTGGGCGTACCGCTTTGCTGTGCGTGATCACCGACGCGCTCACCGTCGCGATCCCCCGACCCACCCGGCCGAAACCCTCGCGTGCGCCTTGCGCGGGTACTCCGGCCACCGCACCCCTCGTCCGCCCGCGTCCTGGAGGGAAACCCGCGGATGTCCCCGCCTCCGCCGCCCCTCGGCCGCGCCCGCAAGCGGGAGGCCCAGCTCTTCGACCCGGCCCTGTGCGACGCCGAACTCGTCGACGTACGCTCCCAGTTCACCCAGGGCCGGTGGGCCCGGGCCCGTGCCCTCCTCGTCGGTACCGGCGACGACTGGGACCGTCGCGGCCACCGCGTCGTCGTCCTCGCGCAGACCCCGGCGGCGACCGCCTGGGCCCGTGAGTGGCTGCTCGCCGAACCGGAGAGCGCCGACGCCGCCACCCTGCTCGCCTGCGCCGCCGTCTTCACCGCCCTGCGCCAGAAGGGCACCCCGGCCGCGGCCGAGGAGGCCTGCCGCCGGGCCGCCGCCCTGCACCCGGCGGACCCGACGCCCTGGCTCGGGCTGCTCCTCCTCTCCCGCGCCTTCGGCAGCGAGGAGGAGTTCAGCCGACACTTCGACCAGGTCCGGGCCCGCCACCGCGAGCACCACCACGCCCATCACCTGATGGTCGCCAGGCTGGCCGAACGCACCCTCGGCTCCGGCCAGGACCCGCTCCACGAGGTCTACGACTTCGCGTCCTGGGCCGCCGAGGAGTCCCCGGCCGACTCCCCGCTCGCCGTGCTCCCCGTCGTCGCGCACGCCGAGCGGTACCGGGTGCTGGCCGCCACGCACGGGCACTCGCCCGAGTCGGCCGCCGCCCACTGGGCGGGCCGCCGCGCCCGCCAGGTCCTGCGCTCCGCCTTCGACTGGTGGCTGGAGTGGGAGCGCGAGGACCACCCCCGCAACCGCGTCGACCTGAACTTCCTCGCCCACGCCAAACTCTGCGAGGGCCGCCCCGCCGAGGCCGCAGCCCTCTTCCACCGCATCGGCAGCCATGCCACCCGCGCCCCCTGGTCCTATCCGGACCGGGACCCGCAGAAGGCCTTCCTCGCCGCCCGCGGCGTCGCACTCGGCACCGCATGACCGCACGGCCTGACCGCACCGCCTGACCCCTGACCGCACGGCCTGGCCGCACAGCCTGGCCGCGCCGCCCGCGGACGCCCCGCAGACACCCCCCAAGTGCCCATCCCCGAGCACCACGCCCCCGAAAGGACGCCGCCATGCCGACGGGCAGATCCTCCACGCTCCAAGACCCGGCCGAGATCAGTACGTACAAGGGCCAGGACCGGGCCCTGCGCGCCGACCGCCTCGGCACCGCAGGGCTGCTCCTGTCCGTGCTCGCCGCCAGCGCGCCCCTGATGGTCGTCGCCGGTGTCATGCCCACGACCTTCGGGGTCATGGGCATCGTCGGCCAGCCCCTGCTCTTCGTCATCCTCGGCGCCGTCCTCGCGCTCTTCAGCGTCGGCTACGCCGAGATGAGCCGCCACGTCCACAACGCCGGCGCCTTCTACGCGTACATCGCCCGCGGTCTCGGCCCCACCGCCGGTGCGGGCGCCTCCCTCGTCGCCCTCGTCGCGTACAGCGCCATGCAGGTCGGCGTCTTCGGCATCCTCGGCTTCGAGATATCCGGCCTCTTCGCCACCTACCTGGACACCGAACTCGCCTGGTGGATACCGGCCCTGCTCGCCGTCGCCGCCACCGGCGCGCTCGGCTGGCTCAAGATCGACCTCAACGCGAAGGTCCTCGGGGTCCTCCTCCTCGTCGAGTGCGTCCTCGTCGTCGTCTTCGACGTCGCCGCCCTCGCCAAGCCGGCCGCGGAAGGCCTCTCGCTCCACGCCTTCAACCCCGAGACCCTGGGCGGGGCCGGCTTCGGCACCGCGCTCTGCTTCTGCATCGCCGCCTTCGTCGGCTTCGAGCAGTCCCCGGTCTACGCCGAGGAGACCAGCAAGCCGCACATCGTCGTCTCCCGCGTGATGTTCCTCGCCGTCGGCTTCGTCGCCCTCTTCTTCGCCGTCAGTGCCTGGGCCCTCACCGTCGCCACCGGCCCCTCCGAGGTCGTCAAGACCTCCGCCGAGGCCGGCCCCACCCTGCTCTTCCAGCTCACCGAGAGCCGCCTCGGCACCACCTTCACCGACGTCCTGCACGTCCTCTTCGTGACCGGCATGTTCGCGGCCATGCTCAGCTTCCACAACGTGGTCGCCCGCTACGCCTTCGCCATGGGCCGCGAGGGCCTGCTCCCGGCCACCTTCGGCCGCACCAACGCCGGCACCGGCGCCCCCGCCACCGGCTCCCTGCTGCAGACCGGCGTCGCCGCCCTCGTCGTGATCGCCTTCGCGCTCACCGAGGACAAGGCCCCCGCCGACCCCGCACTCGCCGTACAGCCGCCCGACCCGACCACCCCCGTACTGCACCTGTTCACCTGGATGGGCAGTGTCGGCGCCCTCGGCGTGACCCTTCTCATGGCCGCCGCCTCCTTCGCCGTCATCGCCTTCTTCGTCCGCCGCGGCACCGCCGGCGCCCAGGTCTGGCGCCTCGTCGCGGCCGGCACCGCCGGCCTCGCCCTGCTCGCCATCGCCGTCTACACCGTCAAGGACTTCGGCGTCCTGGTCGGTGCCGGGAAGGGCTCCGCGCTCAGCTGGGTACTGCCCGGCATCATCGGCGCCGCCGTCGTGATCGGCCTGGTCTACGGAGCCGTGCTGCGCCGCACCCGCCCCGAGGTGCACGCCCGTATCGGCCTCGGGAACGAGGCCTTCCGCCTCGACCAGGCGGCGGAGGGCACCACGGGCGACTGACCTCGCTTTCCAGCCCCTACGAAGCCCCCGACATCCGTTTCCATGGTCGTCGGGGGCTTCGGCGTGCAGGGGGTGCTTTTGGAGGGGAGCGGAGCCTCATGGTCTCCTGTTGCGACCAAAACACCCGGATCGCAGCACAGGGGACACCACCCAGCTCCCCTGCGCCGCGGCCCGGGCACTGCCTTGTCCCACCATCGAAGGCGAAGTCCTACATGAGCGACCTGAGTGACCGCACCTTGACCGAGGCTCCCGCCCCGGCGCCGACCCGCCATGTCGACGCCGGTGACGAGGGGTACAGCAAGGACCTCAAGTCCCGCCACATCAACATGATCGCGATCGGCGGAGCGATAGGCACCGGCCTGTTCCTCGGCGCCGGCGGCCGCCTGGCCGGCGCGGGCCCCTCGCTCGCGATCGCCTACGCGGTGTGCGGAGTCTTCGCCTTCTTCGTCGTACGGGCCCTCGGCGAGCTCGTCCTGTACCGCCCGTCCTCCGGCGCCTTCGTCTCGTACGCGCGCGAGTTCATGGGGGAGAAGGGCGCCTACACGGCAGGCTGGCTGTACTTCCTGAACTGGTCCACGACCACCGTCGCCGACATCACGGCCGCCGCGACCTACGCCCACTTCTGGTCGCTGTTCACCGACGTCCCCCAGTGGGTCCTCGCCTTCATCGCCCTCGCCATCGTGCTGACCGCCAACCTGATCTCGGTGAAGTACTTCGGCGAGATGGAGTTCTGGTTCTCCCTCGTCAAGGTCGCAGCCCTCGTCGTCTTCCTGATCGTCGGCATCTGGCTCGTCGCCACCAGCCACGACATCGGCGGCAGCACCCCGGGCCTCGCCAACATCACCGACAACGGCGGCCTCTTCCCCTCCGGCGTCCTCCCGATGCTCCTGGTGATCCAGGGCGTCGTCTTCGCGTACGCCTCCGTCGAGCTCTGCGGAGTCGCCGCCGGCGAGACCGAGAACCCCGAGAAGATCATGCCGAAGGCGATCAACTCGATCATGTGGCGCGTGGGCCTCTTCTACGTCGGCTCGGTCGTCCTCCTGGCCCTGCTCCTGCCCTACACGGCGTACAGCTCGGACCAGAGCCCCTTCGTCACCGTCTTCGACAAGCTCGGCGTCCCCGGCGCCGCGGGCGTCATGAACCTCGTCGTCCTGACGGCCGCCCTCTCCAGCCTGAACTCCGGCCTCTACTCCACCGGCCGCATCCTGCGCTCGATGTCCCTGTCCGGCTCCGCCCCGAAGTTCACCGGCGTCATGAACAAGGGCAAGGTCCCCTACGGCGGCGTCCTGTTCACCGCCGCGTTCGGCCTCGCGGGTGTCGGGCTGAACGCCTTCATGCCGAAGGACGCCTTCGAGCTCGTCCTGAACTTCGCCTCGCTGGGCATCCTCGGCACCTGGGCGATGGTCATGATCTGCTCGCTCTTCTTCTGGCGCCGCGCCCAGCAGGGCCTCGTGGAGCGCCCCTCGTACCGCCTGCCCTGGGCCCCGTACACCCAGATCGTCACCCTGGTCTTCCTGCTCACCGTGCTGGTGCTGATGTGGTGCGACGGCGGCGTCGGCCGCACCACGGTCCTGTTCGTCCCGGTCATCGGCGCCGCCCTGGTCGGCGGCTGGTACCTGGTCCGCGGCCGCGTGGCCGAACTCGCCACCACCCGCCGCTGATCCCGCACACCCCGTACGGGGCTCCCGCGCCGGCGCCCGGCGCGGGAGCCCCGTCACTTGCACCACCCGCGCACACCTCGTTCGACGACGCTCCGTGTGCCCCTTGACACTCCTTCGCGGGCTGGTGAAGCTGATCCGGATATGAGCCGATCTCAACTTCCCTCCGGTCAAGGCCCGTTCACCGAAGCCTCCGCCGCCCGCGCGGTGCTGGAGGCAGTACGTATCGCGGGCGCACCACAGCCTCACGATCTGGAGCTGCTGAGACTCGGGGAGAACGCCCTCTTCGCCAGTCCGGCTCAGGGTCTTGTGTACCGCGTCGCACGGTCCGACGGCCTCGCCGCCAAGGTGGAGAAGGAGCTCGCCACAGCGCGATGGCTCGTGGCGCAGGGCTTCCCGGGCCTGCCTCCCCGTGACGAGTTCCCGCAACCGTTGTCCGCCGAGGGTCGTTTGGTCACTTTCTGGCAGTACGTGCCCCCCTCGCAGCGCGAACCCTCCCTCACCGACCTGGCCGTGCTCCTGCGCGACCTGCACGCCCTGCCCGATCCTGATTTCCCCGTCCCGGTGCTCAACCCCTTCCCTCTCATGCGGGACCGTCTGCGAGAGGCCGGAGCGGACAGCGACGACCGCACCCACGTGGCTGTCTCCGAGAAGGACCTGGCATTCCTGCTGGCAGCCTGCGAGGGGAATGAAACGGCATTCAGGGACCTCGTCGCCGCAGACCCCGCCGTCGGGCTCGTGCACGGCGACGCCCACCGGGGCAATCTCCTGCGCTGCGGCGAGCGCGTGCTGCTCATCGACTACGAGGCCGTGGCGCTCGGCCCACGCACCTGGGACCTGCTGCCCACGGCCACCGCCGCAGACCGGTTCGGTCTCGCGCCTGCCGAGTACGAGGAATTCTGCGCGGTGTACGGGGCGGATGTCACCCAGCAGCACGGCTACCGCATCCTGCGCACCGTGCGCGAGCTCGGCATGACGACCTGGCTGATGCAGAACGTCCCGCACTCGCCCGCCGCAGCCCAGGAGTTCGCTGTCCGCATGGACTCGCTGCGGAAGGGGGACCATGCCGCCCGGTGGCACGCCCTCTGATGACCGTGCCGCATCCGCCCCGCCCGGACCGGCCGCCGCACCCTTCGATCCCTACATCTCACGTCTCGGCACCCGCCTGACCACGGTGTACGCCACTTCATGGACCTACGCCCCCGACACCGCGAACGGCGGTGACGACGAGGTCGCCTCCCTGCGCCCGTCCGCCCAGCTGAACCTGGGACGGCTTGCGAGCGCCTACGACCGCCACGCCGACCAGCTTCCGCGCATCCTGCACCGCGAGAGCCTGGACACGTCCCTCTTCGCGGCACGCCGGTGGAGCGCCGCCGGAGAACGGCCGCCGACCGTGGCCACCCTCTGGCAGTTCACGGCGCCATCGGGACAGATCCTGCTGGCGCTGACACTCGACCTTGCCGCACCCCTGCTTCAGTGCATCCCGTTACTCGAGGACCTCTACTACGCCGACATCACCTTCGGCGGTGCGGGGCTGGAGGAATTGGCTGCCTCCCGGATCGGCACGGTGCCCGCCGGGCTGCTGCCCGAGCGGCACCAGCTCGTCTTCCGGGCCTCGCCCACCGCCGCCGATGTGCCCTCCCCGGACGCCGCGCAGCGGATCATCTATCGGGCCGACCTGCCGACGCGTCCCGGGCTCGACGCGCTGTGCGCACCGGACGAACTCAACCGCCGCCCGACGACATCGGGCGTCCTCGGTCCCTATGTGAGCCTGTTGACCGGCCACCAGGACTACGTGGAAAATGCCGTGTTCCTCTCGGCCGTCCAGGCCGTCGCCTCGGCCGCCCGGCTGCGGGAGATCCGGGTACTGGCCGAATCGTACGCACGCCGCTTCCGGGCCCGTACGGACGGGAACACCCGACCCCACGAACGGCGCACCCTTCTCGAACGCATCACGATGGCGCAAGGCCACCTGGAGCTGGAGCTCGGATACAGCGTCGAGATCCCCGCAGACCTTGCAACCCTCATTCCGTCCCTGAGGCCGGCGGCCTACCACGCCGCGCTCTACGAGGCCATGGGACTCACGGACCGTGCCGCCGCGGTCAGCCAGACCCTGCAGCGCCTCGGCAATGCCACGGCCGCCGAGCTGACGTCGGTCGAGTCCGCCGAGCTGAGGGCGGCGGACCGGCGCCGGGTGCGGACCGTCGTCGCCGTCACGTTCGTCACCACCGTGACGGCGACCCTGGGCCTGCTCTTCGCGTTCCTCGGCATCAACGCCACCGAAGTCGACGAGCGGCGCTCGATGTTCGACCCCGCCTACGCCCCGGTGTACGGCGTCATCGTCATCGTCCTCGTCTTCGGATTCCTGCTGTACGCCGTCCTCCAGGCCTTCGACCGGGCTGCCCTGCGCCGCATCCACACGGTGCAGACCCCCACCTGGCACGGCACGCACCGGCTGCTCGCGAGCGAACTCGGTACGGCGCTCCTGGACGGCCACCCCGCCCGCGTCCCCGAGCCGCGCAACCTGCCGACCACCGACCGGACGGACGCCCCGCCACCGGCCTAGCGGCCTACGGTCCCGGCGGTACGGGCGGCCAGGACCGTCACGTCGTCCTCCGCGTCGGTGACCCGCAGGGCCGCCAGCACGGTGTCGATGACCTCGTTCAGGGCCCCGTCCACCGGCAGCGGAATGCCGGTCAGCCGTCGCAGCGAGGCGTCGATGTCCTCGCCCCGTCGCTCGACCAGGCCGTCGGTGAACATCATCAGGACGCAACCCGGCCGAAGGACGAAGGACGCGGCCTCGTACCCGCCGTAGCCGGTGCCCAGCGGCGGGCCCACCGGGACCGGCGCCAGGAACGGACCCCGCCCGCGGCCGATGACCATGGCGGGCAGGTGCCCGGCGCTCGCGTGGACGCAGGTCCCGGCGGCGTGGTCGACCAGGACGAGCAGGCAGGTCGCGACCCGGTCCAGACCGCCCGCGAAGACCACATGGTCCGCCTCGCCCAGGATGTCCGCCGGCGGATGCCCCGACGCGGCCAGCGCCCGGATGAGGGAGCGGTAGTGGCTCATGGCGACCGCCGCCTCGACCCCGTGGCCCATCACATCGCCCATCACCAGCAGGGTCCGGCCGCCGGGCAGCGCCAGGCAGTCGAACCAGTCCCCGCCCACCAGGACACCCGTGCCGGAGGGCAGGTAACGGGAGGCCACCTCGAGGTCGCCGTGCGGGAAGGTGGGCTCGGACAGCAGCGCCTGCTGCAGTTCGAGGGCCATCCCCTGCTCCCGGGCGAACCGCTCCGCCTTGGCGAGGCTGGTGGCCGCCCGCTCGGCCAGGGTCCGGGCCACGACGACATCCTCGCGCCCGAAGGCCGGCGAGTCCCCGGCACGCACCAGGGTGAGGGTGCCGATCGGCCGGTCCTGGGCGATCAGGGGGACCACGACACCCGAGTGGATGCCCGCATCCCGGTACGCGGAGACCCGGTCCGCGCTCGGCGCCGCCCGGCTGAAGGCCTCGTCGGAGGAGAAGTTGCCCAGCCACGGCTCGCCGCTCTCCAGGCACTGCCTGACCGCCGAGCCGGGCTGGTAGTCCACGTACTCCCCGGCCGCGCCGAGCGCCCGCACCTGCGGCGAAAGATCCCGTACCGAGGCCACCGCGACCCGCCGCAGCCGCAGGGACGCGCCGTCGGGCAGTTTCCCGCCCGGCCCCTCCCGCGGGATCAGCTCCACGCTCGCGGCGTCGGCCAGCCCGGGCACCAGGAACTCGGTCAGCTCACGGCAGGTGGTGTCCACGTCGAGGGTGGTGCCGACCCGCACCGCGGCGGTGTCCAGCAGGAGCAGGCGCCGGTTGGTGCGCGACAGCTCCCGCTGCCGCTCCCTCGGGGCGCTGACCTCCAGGCCGATCCCCACCAGCCCCAGCACCCGCCCGTCCTCCACCAGCCGGTGGTAGGTCCCCCGCCACACCCGCGACTCGTACGGGGAATCGGCCAGGGTGCGGCCCTCCAGGACCAGTTCCCGGGGTTCCCCGTCCCGCAGCACCGCGTGCAGCACCTCGTCAGGACGCTCGACGTCCGGCAGCACCTCGTTCAGCGTCCGCCCCAGCAGCGCCTCGGCGGGCAGGCCGTTCATCACCGCCATGTGCGGGCTGACGTACAGATAGTGCAGATCGGTGTCGAGCAGGGCGATCCCCGCCCGGGCCCCGTCGAGGACCTGCCGCAGCAGCCGGTACTCGCGCACCAGCCGGTCCACACCGGACGGATCACCCGCCAGGGCGGCGGCGACCACCTCGTCCGCGTCCTCGCCGAACAGCGGACGCGGGCCGGCACCCTCAGCCCACATCACGGGACCTCCATCAGCCGGTCTGCCCCTCCGATGTGGTCCCAACATAGCAAAAGGGCAGGTCAGGGCGGCATTGCGTCGCTCTGACCTGCCCTGTTGCGCCGATCAGGACCGGCGGGCCGACGGTCTGCGGCTCAGCGCCAGCAGGCTCAGGGCAAACATCAGGACACCCAGGGGGACATGGACCGACGGCACGCGCGCGATGCCCAGGACCACCTGCACCGAGGCGAGGACCAGGAAGCCCGACGAGTACAGGACGGGCCGGGGCGACCCGCCGCCCGGCCGCCACGCCAGCACCGCGGCGATCACGTACAGCATCGTCGCCCCGTACATCACGCGCGCTCCGATGCCGTGCAGCAGCTCGCCGTGGGCCGAGGACAGCAGCACCCCGGCGGTGGCCGCCTGGAAGAAGATGGCCAAGGTCTGCAGGGCGACGGTGACCTGCAGGAAAGTGAAGGTACGCGGCTTCTCCGTGGTCAGTGTGGCCATGGTGACGGTCCCCTCTTCTGCCTCACGGCGTAGATCGATATGGTCTCGGTAGTCCGACGACGTGGGCCCGCGAAATGTGAGGCGAGGCACCGAGAGGCGGGCCAGGGGGAGCAGTCGTGAGCATGGGTACGTCGTCCGATCCGCACCTGGACGTGATCGTCGGAGAGCGGGGACACCTCACCAACCTCGCCTACCGGCTGCTCGGTTCGCTGGCCGAGGCCGAGGACGCGGTACAGGAGACCTACGCGCGCTGGTACGCGATGCCGAGGCAGAAGCAGGAGGCCGTCGAGTCGCCCGGCGCCTGGCTGACGACGGTCGCCGGCCGCATCTGCCTGGACCTGCTCGGCTCGGCGCGGGCGCGCCGCGAGCGCTACGTCGGCGAATGGGTCCCCGAGCCGCTGCCCGACCGCGCGGAGTGGATCGGCGGGCCGGCGGGCGGCGGGGCCGGGCCGGCCGACCCGGCCGACCGGGTCACCCTGGACGAGTCGGTCAACATGGCCTTCCTCGTCGTACTGGAATCGATGACCCCGGCCGAACGCGTCGCCTTCATCCTCCACGACGTCTTCCGCTACCCCTTCGCCGAGATAGCCCAGATCGTCGGCCGGACGCCGGCGGCCTGCCGGCAGCTGGCGACGTCGGCCCGCCGGCGGGTGAGCGCCGCGCAGGTCCCGACGGCCCCGACGGCCGGACAGGCCCCGCTGGTGCGGAACTTCAAGGAGGCGTGGGAGGCCAGGGACATCAAGGCCCTCGTCGGCCTGCTGGCCCCCGACGCCACGATGATCGCCGACGGTGGCGGACTGGTCGGCGCCGCCCTGCGTCCGGTCGAGGGCAGCGCGCGCATCGCCGAGTACCTGATCCAGATCGCCGACCGGGCTCCCGGACTGAAGCTCCTGGAACGCTCGGTCAACGGCAGGCCCGGCCTGGTCGCCCAGCACACCGGGGTGACCGTGACCGTGGCCGCGTTCGAGCTCGGCGGCGATCGCGTCACCCGCATCTGGGCGGTCCGCAATCCGGAGAAGCTCCGCCCCTGGGTGGAGGACGGACAGGGCTGACCCGGCGCGCCCCCGGTGACCGGCACCACCGGCACCACCGGCACCTCCGGCTCCACCGGGGCGCCATGCGCCGTGAAACGACGAAAGAGCCGGTCAGTGCGACTTCGCGTCGCTCTGACCGGCTCTTCCTGGTCGTTTGACCATGGTGTCCGAGGGGGGACTTGAACCCCCACGCCCGATAAAGGGCACTAGCACCTCAAGCTAGCGCGTCTGCCATTCCGCCACCCGGACAAGGTGTCTGTCTCGCGTCCCTCGCGGGCCGTTCCGACGTGGAAAACATTACCAAACATTCCGGGGTCCTCGATCACACCCCCCGACGACCGGGGATCGCCCTTGGGGAGAACGGCCCGGAGCGGGAGGATGGGGGTTCGGTACTGATCAGTGGGAGGAAGCAGCGTGAGCGAGTCGAGCACGGGCAGGACCGTCTCCGGCGAGGACGAGGTGGTCGACCTCTGCCGGGACCTCATCCGGATCGACACCAGCAACTACGGGGACCACTCGGGCCCCGGGGAGCGCAAGGCGGCGGAATGGGTCGCCGAGAAGCTCGCGGAGGTCGGGCTGGAGCCGCAGATCTTCGAATCGCACAAGGGGCGCGCCTCGACCGTGGCGCGCATCGAGGGGGAGGACCCCTCGCGGCCGGCGCTGCTGATCCACGGGCACACCGACGTGGTTCCGGCCAACGCCGCCGACTGGACGTACGACCCCTTCGCGGGCGAGATCGCCGACGGCTGCGTGTGGGGCCGCGGCGCCGTCGACATGAAGGACATGGACGCGATGACGCTGGCCGTCGTACGCGACCGGATGCGCAGCGGGCGCAAGCCCCCGCGGGACATCGTGCTGGCCTTCCTCGCCGACGAGGAGGCGGGCGGCATCTACGGGGCCCGGCACCTCGTCGACAAGCACCCGGGCCTGTTCGAGGGAGTCACCGAGGCCATCGGCGAGGTCGGCGGCTTCTCCTTCACGGTCAACGAGAACCTGCGGCTCTACCTCGTGGAGACCGCCCAGAAGGGCATGCACTGGATGCGGCTCACGGTGGAGGGCACCGCGGGTCACGGCTCCATGACCAACAGCGACAACGCCATCACGGAGCTGTGCGAGGCCGTGGGCAGGCTCGGCCGCCACCAGTGGCCGGTCCGCGTGACCAAGACGGTGCGCAGCTTCCTGGACGAGCTCTCGGACGCGCTCGGGACCCCCCTGGACCCGGACAACATGGACGCGACGCTCGCCAAGCTCGGCGGCATCGCCAAGATGGTCGGCGCGACGCTGCGCAACTCGGCCGCCCCGACGATGCTCGGCGCCGGCTACAAGGTCAACGTCATCCCCGGCCAGGCGACGGCCCACGTCGACGGCCGCTTCCTGCCGGGCTACGAGGACGAGTTCTTCGCCGACCTGGACCGGATCCTCGGCCCGCGCGTGAAGCGGGAGGACGTGCACGGCGACAAGGCGCTGGAGACGGACTTCGACGGCAGGCTGGTGGACGCCATGCAGGGCGCCCTGAAGGCCGAGGACCCGATCGCGCGCGCGGTTCCGTACATGCTCTCGGGCGGTACGGACGCCAAGTCCTTCGACGACCTCGGCATCCGCTGCTTCGGCTTCGCGCCGCTGCAGCTGCCGCCGGAGCTGGACTTCGCCGGAATGTTCCACGGTGTGGACGAGCGGGTGCCGGTCGACGGACTCAAGTTCGGCGTGCGGGTGCTCGACCGATTCATCGACAACGCCTGAGATTCGAGAAGGTGTGCGCATTCCACTGAGAAGAGTGAATGCACTCATACGCTCGTAGCCCCGGTGATCCCTCCTCGTTACAGGTGTTGCGGTCCGCGGCTGGGACCGCATTGCCAACTAGGAGGAACAATGATCAAGAAGGTTGTCGCCGCTGCGGCTGCCACCGGTGGCCTGGTTCTCGCGGGTGCGGGCCTGGCCCACGCCGATGCGGGTGCGCAGGGTGCGGCCATCGGCTCGCCCGGTGTCCTGTCCGGCAACGTGCTGCAGGTTCCCGTCCACGTTCCCGTGAACGTCTGCGGTAACTCGGTCTCCGTGATCGGCCTGCTGAACCCGGCCTTCGGCAACACCTGCGTCAACGCCTGACGCGTCTGAAGTCTTCGGCCCCGGAGCGCATCCCAGCGCTCCGGGGCCACCGGGCTTTCCGGCCCGGATTTCTCTCACTTCCGGCGTACCAGGCAGGGGAGCCAGGTGGGCCGAGCCGTCGGACGACGGCCGAAACGTACACACCAGGGGACGAGTACAGATGCGACGACCGGCACAGGTCACCAGGAAGACCTTGATCACCATGGCGGCCGCGGGGGGTGTCCTCGCGATGGGCGGGGGTTACGCACACGCGGACTCCGGCGCCTCGGGGCACGCCGCGAACTCTCCGGGCCTGCTGTCCGGGAACAGCCTGCAGGCGCCCGTGGACGCGCCGGTGAACGCCTGCGGGAACACGATCAATGTGGTGGGAGCCCTCAACCCGGCCTTCGGGAACCACTGCGTGAACGGATCGGGCCACGCCAAGCCGCCGAAGCCCGGCAAGCCCAGTGAGCCGAACCACCCGGGTCACCCCGGCCACCCGGGCGACGACGAACCGTGCGACGACCACCCGGGCACCCCCGGCGGGCCCGGTAACCCTGGCGGTCCGGGCAACCCCGGTGGGCCGGGCAACCCGGGCGGTCCCGGTAACCCGGGCGGTCCCGGTAACCCGGGTGGGCCGGGTAACCCCGGCGGGCCCGGTAATCCTGGCGGTCCGGGCAACCCCGGTGGGCCGGGCAACCCGGGCGGGCCCGGTAACCCCGGTGGGCCGGGCAACCCGGGCGGTCCCGGTAACCCCGGTGGGCCCGGTAATCCGGGCGGGCCGGGTAACCCCGGTGGGCCTGGCGCTCCTGGTGGACCGAGCACCCCCGGAAACCCGGGCGGGCCCGGTACGCCCGGCACCCCGGGTACGCCGCCCACCCCCGGCAGCGGTTCCGTCACCCCGGTCACGCACCCCGGTCCGGGGACCGGGAACAACCCGGGACAGGCCGGCGGTCTCGCCGCCACCGGGTCCGGCGACGTCCTCACCGCCGGGCTGCCGCTCGCGGGCGGCCTGCTGCTCGCCGGCACCGTGCTCTACCGGCGGGCCCGCAACGCCGCCTGACGGACGGTCACGGCGCGGGCCCCGCCCCCGGGGCCCGCGTCACCAGGTCGCGCGGACCTGACGGATGATCCGGCGGCGCAGTCGCACACGGCGGCTGCCGTCCCGGTACAGGCTCAGCCGGTCGAGTTCCCAGTTCCCGTACTCGGCATGATCGGTCAACAGGCGGGTCGCCTCCTTGCGAGGAACACCGCGGGGCACGTACACGTCGACAAATTCGTATTCCGGCATCGCATCTATTGTGCGGGCAGAGCCCTGCTACGGATAGCGTCTGCTCTATGTCTGATGCCGATCTGCCCACTGTTGCCGAGGTACGCGCCGCCGCCGAGGCGGTCAAGGCCGCGCTCGACCGTCACCTCGCCGCGGTCGAGCGCAGGATCGGGGACGAGGACCCGGACGTCTACGCCGCGTTCAACGAACTCGCCGCCGCGGCCGAGGTGTACGACGAACTCCTCTACGACCGCTACGACGAGGTCACCCCCTTCGAGATCCCCACGCCCGAGGACGGCGTCCCGTACACCGGGCCCGCCGAGCCCGCCGCCTTCAGCGTGCTCATCCGCCGCGACTACGCCGTGGTCGAACCGGCCCGGCTGATCGCCCAGGCCGAGCGGGTCGCCGCGCACGACCGGGACGCCGATTTCGTGGGCGACGGCGGCAGCGCCGACGCGCTGGGCGTCCTCTTCGGGGAGTACGAGCCCGACGAGATCGCCTCCCGCTACAAGGACTTCGGGCTGGAGGAGGGTGACTCCACGCTCTGGATCGCGGCCTCGGAGGAGGTGGCGGAACCGGGGGAGTGGCTGGGCTCGCCCTTCGGGCACATCGATCCGCAGGACGTGCTGCACCGGTTCGACGTCAGCTCCGTCTTCGACGAGGAGGCCGACGAGTTCGACGAGGACGAGGCCGCGGAGCCGGGGCTGACCCCGGCCTGACCCCGGCCCGATCGAGGCCCCGCACGTGCCGGAACCCGTGGCCCCCGCCCTTCCGGGCGGGGGCCACGGCCGGTTCACTCCGGCTGCGCGCCCGCCGTCGCCAGGGCCGTCAGCAGGCCCGTCAGGCGCGTCGTACGCGGCTTCGCCGGCACCTCGGCCACCGCGTGCGGCAGCGCCTGGTCGACCCCGTGCACCACGGACAGGTGCCGCTCGCCCCGCCCGAACGCCGTGTAGACCCAGTCCCGCGACAGCGCCTGCGCCGCGTCACCCGGCAGTACGACGACCACCGCCGGCCAGCGCGTGCCCACGGCCTGGTGCGCCGTCACCGCCCAGCCGTGCCGCACCTGGGACTCGACGAGCTCCTTCGGTACGACGATCCGCGCGCCCGCCCGGTCCAGGTGCAGGCCCTCGGCGTCGGCCGACACCACCCGGGCCGCCAGCGCCCGCCCGGGGGACGGCACGTGCACGACCCGGTCACCGGGGTCGAAGCCGCCGAAGCGGCCCGGACCGGGGTTCAGGCGCTCCTTCAGGGCGGCGTTCAGCGCCCGGGTGCCCGCCGAGCCGCCGTGGCCCGGGGTGATCACCTGTACGTGCTCCGCCGGGATCCCGAAGGCCCGCGGCACCGATTCCGCCACCAGCTGCACCGCCCGGTGCACGGCTTCCCCGGCGTCCTTCACCGGGACGATGACGACCTCCTTGCCGGGGGCGTCGACCTGGTTCAGCTCCCCGATGCCGACCCCGGAGACGAGCTCGCCCAGGGGGCCCGGGTCGGGGGTGCGGGAGACCACCTGCGGGCAGGTACGGGCCGCCAGCACATCGGCGAGCACCCGCCCGGCCCCGGCGGACCCGAGCACGCCGGGATCCCCGGAGAGCACCAGCCGGGCCCCGTCCGGGACGGACTCCACCAGAGCGGCCGCGGTCTCCACGTCCAGCTGCGGCGCGTCCAGCACCACCAGCAGGTCCAGCGCGAACTGCCCGTCCGCGTCCCGCCCGGGCCCCTCGGCCCCGGACAGCAGCCCCGCCACGGTCACCGGGTCCGGGCCGCCGCCGGGGGCGTGCGCCGCCACGCAGACCCGCAGGCCCAGCTCCCGGGCCGCAGCGGCCAGGGCGACCGGTTCGGCGCGGGCGGCCTCGCCGCCGGTATGGGTGACCAGGCCGTGGCCCGCGACCGCGCGGATCAGCTCGGCGGCGGAGGGGCTCGGAGCGGACCCGGCGGCCCGCTCCCACTCCGCCGCGTCGTCGAAGGTGCCGGCGGCCAGCCGGGCCAGGCCGTCGGCCAGGCTCTCCTCGGCCATGGCGGCGCCCTCCAGACCCACCAGCACCCGAACGGGCTGCTCCGCGTCTTCGGCGGCTTCGGCGTCCTCGCCGGCCGGCGGCCCCAGCGGCTCGTGGAAGACCAGTACCGAGCCTTCGCCGATGGCCTGTTCCAGCGCTTCGGCCGGATCCGGTACGCCGTACTGGGCCAGGGCCTTCTCCAGCACCGGGGCCTCCAGGGCGGTGTGCCCCTTCAGCCCGGCCTGGGCCAGCAGCCAGCCCACCAGGACGGTGGTGCGGCGCTCGTCCCCGGGACCGGCCTCGGGGCCCAGCAGGGCCCGGGCGAAACCGTCGGCCTGTGCCGGACGTACGGCGGGGAGCGACAGCAGTCGCCAGGGGTTCTCGGTGAGCTGCCCGGCGGCGTCCTCGCCCAGGGCCGCCGCGGCGGGGGCGGCCAGGGCCTCGGGGGCGCCACCGCGGGTCAGTACGGCCCGTACGCCCTCGACGGTGCCGGCGGAGGGTGCGGGCGCGGCCACCGGCGCAGGGGCGGCCGGGCGCGCTGCCTGGGGCGCGGCGGGAGCGGCAGCCGGCCTGCGGGGCGTGGCCGGGGCCTCGTCGAAGTACACGTCGGAGGGCTTCGCACCGCTCTCCACGGCCCGTACGGCGGCCAGCAGGTCCGCGGCCTTCCCGCTGAGCTTCGCCCCGGCCTCGACGGGCGCCTCCCGTTCGGCCTTGCGCCGGGCGATCCGCTCCCGCTCGATCTTCTGGGCGGCCAGTTCGGCCTGGGCCTCGGAGAGCGCGGGCGATGCCTGGGCCTCGGCGGCCGGCTCGGCCTCGGCCTCGGCTTCGGCCTCGGGACCCCCGGACCCGTCGGCGGCGTCCGGGTCCGGGTCCGGCTCCGGGTCCGCGTCCGCGTCCGGGTCCGGGTCCGGCTCCGCGGCCCGTGCCTCGTCGGGTCGGTCCTGGTCCGCGTCGGCCGGCGAGGCCTCGGCGGCCGGTTCCTCGGCGGCGGCGGGCTCGGCCTGGCGGTCCGTACTCACAGCGTGCTCCAGTCCTGATCGGGGTAGCGGTGCACCGGAGCCGAAACATCGTCCAGCGCCCGGCAGATCTCCTCCGGAAGACTAAGGGCCTCCACCGACAGTGCCGCCCCGAGCTGCGTGGACGTCCGCGCACCGACGATCGGCGCCACCACCCCCGGCCGGTCCCGGATCCACGCCAGGGCCACCTGGAGCGGGGTCACGGCCAGACCCTGGGCCGCCGTCACCACCGCGTCCACGATCCGCCCCGCCGCCTCGTCGAGGTACGGGTCCACCAGGGCGGCCAGCGACTCCGAGCCGCCGCGGGAGTCGGCCGGGGTGCCGTCCCGGTACTTGCCCGTCAGCACCCCGCGCCCCAGCGGGGAGGAGGGCAGCAGGCCGATCCCGAGGTCCAGCGCGGCCGGCAGCACCTCCCGCTCCACGCCCCGCTGGAGCAGGGAGTACTCCATCTGCGTCGAGGCGATCCGGGTGCGCACGCCGGGGGCCGCGAGCTGCCACGTCGCCGCCTTCGCCAGCTGCCAGCCGCTGAAGCCCGCCAGCCCCGCGTACCGGGCCCGGCCGCTGCTCACCGCCAGGTCCAGCGCCTGCAGGGTCTCCTCCAGCGGGGTCGCGGGGTCGAAGGCGTGCACCTGCCACAGGTCGACGTAGTCGGTACCCAGCCGGTCCAGGGAGGCGTCGAGGGCGGCGAGCAGGTGCCCGCGCGAGCCGTCGAATCTGCGGTCGGGGTCCGGCACGCTGCCCGCCTTGGTCGCGATCACCAGGTCCCGGCGCGGGACGAGCCCGCCCACCAGCTGCCCGAGGAGGTACTCCGCCTCACCACCGCCGTACACGTCGGCGGTGTCGACGAGCGTGCCGCCCGCCTCCCAGAACGTCTTCACCTGCTCGGCGGCGGCTTCCTCGCCGGTGTCTCGGCCCCAGGTGAGGGTGCCGAGGCCGATCCGGGAGACGCGCAGTCCGGTGCGGCCGAGATGCCTCTGCTCCATGAGGGCTGAGACTACTGGGGCGCTGACGCGGAGGACCTTGGCGCGCTACAGTCCCCGCACACCAACGTTACTGATCGGTAAACCGGTAAGGGGACGACACATGCGGCTCGGCATCAATCTTGGTTACTGGGGCGCGGGCATGGACGCCGACAACCTCGCCGTCGCCCAGGAGGCCGACCGCCTGGGGTACGACGTCTGCTGGGCCGCCGAGGCCTACGGCTCCGACGCCCCGACCGTGCTCGCCTGGGTCGCCGCCCAGACCGAGCGCATCGACGTGGGTTCGGCGATCCTCCAGATCCCGGCCCGCCAGCCCGCCATGACCGCCATGACCGCGGCCACCCTCGACTCGCTGACCAAGGGCCGCTTCCGGCTCGGCCTCGGCGTCTCCGGACCGCAGGTCTCCGAGGGCTGGTACGGCGTCAAGTTCGACAAGCCGCTGGCCCGCACCCGCGAGTACGTGGAGATCGTCCGCAAGGCCATGACCCGCGAGCGGCTCTCCTACGAGGGCGAGCACTGGACCCTGCCGCTGCCGGACGGCCCGGGCAAGCCGCTCAAGCTGACCGTGCACCCCGAGCGCGAGCACATCCCGCTCTACATCGCCGCCATCGGGCCGAAGAACCTGGAGCAGACCGGCGAGATCGCCGACGGCGCCCTGCTGATCTTCCCGGCCGCCGAGCACCTGGAGGCCACCGCCCTCACCCACATCCGGGCGGGCCGCGAGAAGGCCGGGCTGACCATGGAGGGCTTCGACGTCTGCCCGACCGTGCCGCTGGCCCTCGGCGAGGACGTCAACGCGCTCGCGGACATGTTCCGCCCGTACACCGCCCTGTACGTGGGCGGCATGGGCAGCCGGAAGCAGAACTTCTACAACCAGCTGGCCCAGCGCATGGGCTACGAGAAGGAAGCCGCCGAGATCCAGGACAAGTACCTGGCGGGCGACAAGACCGGCGCGGCCGAGGCCGTCCCGCACAAGCTGATCGACTCGACCACCCTGCTCGGCCCGGTCGCCCGGATCGCCGACGGGATGCGGGCCTACGCGGAGGCCGGGGTCACCACCCTCACGCTGGCCCCGGCCGGATTCACCCTGGACGAGCGGATCGCCGCCCTGCGCGCCGGTACCGAGGCGATGGAGCTGGCGGGTCTCGCCTGACCGCCTGACCGCCTGACCGGCCGGTCCGGATGCCGGCGGACGGACGCCGGCACCGGTGAACGCTTCTGCGGCCGTGGTGGGGGCTCGGGGGGTCTTCCCCGCCACGGCCGACACAGCGAACAACGCCGGGGACGCCCGCCGGGTTACGCGTGGCGGCCCAACCGCCGATTTCGTTCATTCGGACGAGTAGTGCGACCTATCGGTTGCCCGCCCCGCCCACCGGCGTTTGACTCGTTCCATGCTCTCTGCCCGCAGCCTGTTCCAGGAGATCGTCGACAACGACGGCTCCTTCCAGCTGTTCTGCTCCATCGCCGCCAGCGGGGAGACCCAGGGCGGCTGGGAGAACGCCCGTATCGCGGCCCTGGTGCCGGACGGCATGCGCCACCTCGCGCCCAAGATCACCCGACACGGCGCCGACGAGGACAAGCACGGCCGGATCTTCAACGCCCTGCTCCGCAAGCGCGGCCTGCCCGCCGTCCCGGTACCCCCCGAGACCGACTACACGATGCTGCTGGAGCGCCGCGGCATCGGCCTCGCGCACGAGAAGCTGCGCCGCGAGGTGGCCCTGACCGAGGAGGACATCGTCGTCTACCTCGCGCACAGCCGCGTCACGGAACAGCGCGCCGCCGACCAGATGGACATGCTGGTCAGGTACTTCGGTGACCACCCCGAGGTGGGCAAGGCCATCCACATGATCAGCCACGACGAGGACAACCACCTCGCCTACTGCCACGAGGAACTGCTGCGCCTCGCCCGGTCCGGCTACGGCCGGACCATGCAGCGGGTGCTCCGCGAGAGCGCGCTCGCCGAGATCTCCGTCTACCGCGACGTGAGCCTCGCCGTCATGAGCCACATGGGACGGCTGCTGCACTGGCCCGCCCCGAAGGCGGCCGCGCTGGCCGCCGGCATCCGCGCGATGTACGCGTACGAGCGGTTCAGCGGCTGGCACCGGATGGTCAACCTGCGGCTGCCGGAGCGCCTGGACGCCCTCGGCGGCGCACCGGCCGCCGCGGACGGGTTCGCCTACGCCCCGCGCGGGAGGGAACTCAGAGCCAGCCCCGGCGCTTGAACATCCGGTGCAGGCCCAGGCACGCGCCCGCCATGACCACCAGCACCGCCGGATAGCCCCAGGTGTGCCGCAGCTCCGGCATGTGGTCGAAGTTCATCCCGTAGATCCCCGCCACCATCGTGGGCACGGCCGCCATCGCCGCCCAGGCCGAGATCTTGCGCATGTCGTCGTTCTGCCGGAGGCCCATCTGCGCGAGGTGCGCGGCGAGTGCGTCCGACAGCAGCCGGTCCAGGCCCTCGATGTACTCGTTCGCCTTGGTCAGGTGGTCGGCGACATCGCGGAAGAACGGCTGGGCGTGCTCGTGGACGAAGGGGACCTCCCCGAAGGCCAGCCGGTCCATCGGCTGGAGCAGCGGGCTCGTCGCCCGCCGGAACTCCAGCACCTGCCGCTTGAACCCGTAGATCCGGGCGGCGGTGTTCTTGGTGTCCGAGGCGTTCGGGGCGAAGACCTCGGCCTCCAGCTCCTCCAGGTCCGCCTGGAGCTCGGCCGCCACCTCGATGTAGTGGTCGACCACCGCGTCGGACACCGCGTACAGCACCGCCGTCGGGCCGTGCCGCAGCACCTCCGGCTCCTGCTCCAGCCGGTGGCGCACGGCGGCCAGCGGGGCCCCCTCGCCGTGCCGGACCGTGACGACGAACGAGTCCCCTATGAAGACCATCAGCTCGCCCGCGGTCACCGTGTCCGTGTCCTCGTCGTACCGCACCGGCTTGAGGACGACGAACAGCGAATCGTCGTAGACCTCCAGCTTCGGGCGCTGGTGCGCGGTCAGCGCGTCCTCCACCGCCAGCGGGTGCAGGCCGAACTCCTGGCTGACGTGGTCGAATTCCTTCGCCGTCGGCTCGTGCATGCCGATCCACAGGAAGGCGTCACCGGTCGCCCGCGCCTCGTCGAGGGCGTCCGAGAAATCGTCCGGTCCCTCGGTACGGCGGCCGTCCCGGTAAATCGCGCAGTCCACAATCACGCGGGGCATTCTTCCCTGCCCACGGCCCGCCCGCACACCCGCGGCAGCGCATACGCTGGCCCCATGGCCACGCTGATCCTCGTACGACACGGGCGGTCCACCGCCAACACCGCTGGGCTGCTCGCCGGATGGACCCCCGGAGTGGCCCTCGACGAACGCGGCGCGGAACAGGCCGCCGCGCTGCCCGGCCGACTGGCGGGCGTGCCGCTCGCCGCCGCCGTCACCAGCCCGCTGCAGCGCTGCCGGGAGACCCTCGCACCCCTGCTGGCCGCCCGGCCGGAGCTGGAAGTGCACACCGACGAGCGGATCGGCGAGTGCCACTACGGCGAATGGTCCGGCCGCAAACTGTCCGAGCTCTCCGGCGAACCGCTGATGAAGATCGTCCAGCAGCACCCGTCGGCCGCCGCCTTCCCCGGCGGCGAGTCCATGCGCGCCATGCAGGCCCGCGCCGTGGAGGCCGTACGCGACTGGGACGCGCGGATCGAGCAGGAGCACGGCAGCGACGCCGTCTTCCTGATGTGCTCGCACGGCGACATCATCAAGTCCCTTGTCGCGGACGCCCTGGGCATGCACCTGGACCTCTTCCAGCGCATCCACGTCGACCCCTGCTCGGTGACCGCCATCCGGTACACCGCCACCCGGCCCTTCGTGTTCCGGCTCGGCGACACCGGGGACTTCGGCTCGCTCGTCCGGCGCCCCGCCGCACCGGAGACCGTCGCCTCGGACAAAGACACCGAAGACGCCGGGAACGCCGTCGTGGGAGGCGGTGCGGGCGCGGCTTGATCGCCCGGCGCAGTAGGGTGGACGGGCCAACACAAGGGCGCAGACCTGCCCCTGCCGCCGAGACTTGGAGACTGGACGTGCCCCGTCAGGTGTTCCTCTACGACCCCCCGGACCGCTTCGTGGCCGGCACGGTCGGTCTGCCGGGGCGCCGTACGTTCTTCCTGCAGGCCTCCGCCGGCCCCCGCGTCACCAGCGTCTCCCTGGAGAAGACCCAGGTCGCAGCGCTGGCCGAGCGGATGGACGAGCTGCTGGACGAGGTCGTACGGCGGACCGGGGGCAATGCCCCGGTCCCAGCCGTCGCCCCCGCCGAGGCCGCCGACACCGCCCCGCTGGACGTCCCGGTCGACGAGGAGTTCCGCGTCGGCACCATGGCCCTGGCCTGGGACGGCGAGGAACAGCGCATGATCGTCGAGGCCCAGGCGCTGGTCGAACTCGACGCCGGCTCCGACGAGGACCTCGCCGAGGCCGAGGAGCGGCTGCTCCAGGACGAGGAGAACGGCCCGCCGATGCTGCGCGTCCGCCTCACCGGCGCCCAGGCCCGGGCCTTCGCCAAGCGGGCCCTGGACGTCGTCAACGCCGGCCGCCCGCCGTGCCCGCTGTGCAGCCTCCCGCTGGACCCGGAGGGGCACGTGTGCCCACGCCAGAACGGCTACCGGCGCCAGGCGTGACGGACACGGGGGAGAAGATGGAGGAACTGCTCGCCAAGGGCGAGCTCACCGTCATAGGCCGGATCCGCGAGGCGTCCAACGCCGTCCTGCTGTGCAGCGTCACGTACGGGGACGTGAGCGCCGACTGCGTGTACAAGCCGGTCAAGGGCGAGCGGCCGCTGTGGGACTTCCCCGACGGGAACCTCGCCCGCCGGGAGGTCGCCGCCTACCTGATCTCCGAAGCCACCGGATGGGGCCTGGTCCCCGCCACCGTGCTGCGCGACGGACCGTACGGCGAGGGCATGGTCCAGCGGTGGATCGATGCCGAGCAGCCGGACGAGGACTCCCCGCTGGGCGCGCTCCTCGGGCTCGTCGACGGCGAGGAGGCGGGGGAGGGCTGGAAGGCCGTCGCCCTCGCCGAGGTCGGCGAAGGCCGCACCGCGCTGCTCGTGCACGCCGACGACCCCCGGCTGCGCCGGCTCGCCGTACTCGACGCCGTGATCAACAACGGCGACCGCAAGGGCGGCCACCTGCTGCCCGCGCCCGACGGACGGCTCTACGGCATCGACCACGGTGTGACCTTCCACGCAGAGGACAAGCTGCGCACCCTCCTGTGGGGCTGGGCGGGCGAGCCGCTGACCGACGAGGCGCGCGAGGTGCTGGCCGCGCTGGCCGACGGGCTGGCCGAGGGAGCCCCGCTCGCCACCCGGCTGGCCGAACTGATCACGCCGGTCGAGGTGGCCGCCGTACGGGACCGGGTGGAGCACCTGCTGCGCACCGGAACCCATCCCCAGCCGTCCGGGCAGTGGCCGGCGATCCCCTGGCCACCGGTCTGAATCAGCCATCGGCCATACGCACAGAACCGGCCAGACCGCAAGAGTGCCGATCAAGACAACAGTGCAGGTCCAGTTCGTTTCCGGAACATCCGTCCGGTTAGGCTCGACACATGCATGCCTGGCCCGCTTCTGAGGTCCCCGCCCTTCCTGGCAAGGGCCGCGACCTCCAGATCCACGACACCGCGACCCAGGGGACGATCACCCTCGCCCCCGGTCCCGTCGCCCGTATCTACGTCTGCGGCATCACGCCGTACGACGCGACCCACATCGGTCACGCGGCGACCTACAACGCGTTCGACCTCGTACAACGCGTGTGGCTCGACACCAAGCGGCAGGTCCACTACGTCCAGAACGTCACGGACGTGGACGACCCGCTCCTGGAGCGGGCGCTGCGTGACAACCAGGACTGGACCGAGCTGGCGGAGCGCGAGACCGCGCTCTTCCGCGAGGACATGACGGCCCTGCGGATGCTGCCCCCGCAGCACTACATCGGTGCCGTCGAGGCCATACCCGGAATCGTGCCGCTGGTCGAGCGGCTGCGGGACGCGGGTGCGGCGTACGAGCTCGACGGCGACACCTACTTCTCGGTCGAGGCCGACCCGCACTTCGGCGGGGTCTCGCACCTCGACGCCGAGGCGATGCGGCTGCTCTCGGCGGAGCGGGGCGGCGACCCCGACCGGCCCGGGAAGAAGAACCCGCTGGACCCGATGCTGTGGATGGCCGCGCGTCCGGGCGAGCCGAGCTGGGACGGCGGCTCGCTGGGCCGCGGCCGGCCGGGCTGGCACATCGAGTGCGTGGCGATCGCCCTCGACCACCTGGGCATGGGCTTCGACATCCAGGGCGGCGGCTCCGACCTGGCGTTCCCGCACCACGAGATGGGCGCGTCGCACGCGCAGGCGCTGACGGGCGAGTTCCCGATGGCCAAGGCGTATGTGCACGCGGGCATGGTGGCGCTGCACGGCGAGAAGATGTCGAAGTCGAAGGGCAACCTCGTCTTCGTGTCGGCGCTGCGGCGCTCCGGGGTGGACCCGGCGGCGATCCGCCTCGCGCTGCTGTCGCACCACTACCGGGCCGACTGGGAGTGGACCGACGCGATCCTCGCCGAGGCCGTGGCCCGGCTGGAGCGCTGGCGCGCGGCCGTGTCCCGGCCGGACGGCATCCCGGCCGACGCCCTGGTCGAGGAGGTCCGAGAGGCTCTCGCCGACGACCTGGACGCCCCGGCGGCCCTGGCCGCGGTGGACCGCTGGGTCGAGCGCCAGATCGCCACCGACGGCGACGACGAGTCGGCCCCGGGCCTGGTCTCCCGCACGGTCGACGCCCTTCTGGGCGTGGCCCTGTAGCCACCCCGCCCCTGATGCCCCCGGCCGCCGGCCGGGGGCATCGCCCTTTCCGCGGGAAGATCAGCCCCGCCGGCGTTCGAGGCGCGGGGTCCGGGGCGGAGCCCCGGAAAACGGTGAAAGGGCGGGGCGGGGACGGCCCCGCGCAGCGGCAGCCCCCGCACCCGCCCCCTGCGGGCTACGCCTCCGGTGGCTCCGGGGCGTCGTCCTCGTCGGACGACGCGGCGGTCGGCGGCTCCGGACCCTCCCCGGAGGGGTCCGGCTTGCGCTTCGGGGGGCGGGGGAGGCCCCCGCTCGTGTCGCGGAGGTACGAGCCGTCGCCCGGCTCGGCCGAGGGGGCCGCCGGGTCACGCCGCCGCAGGTACCGCTCGAACTCCCGGGCGATCGCGTCGCCCGAGGCCTCCGGCAGATCGGCCGTGTCCCGCGCCTCCTCCAGAGTCTGCACGTACTCCGCCACCTCGCTGTCCTCGGCGGCCAGTTGGTCCACGCCCAGCTGCCACGCCCGCGCGTCCTCCGGCAGCTCGCCCAGCGGGATCCGGATGTCGATCAGATCCTCCAGCCGGTTCAGCAGGGCCAGCGTCGCCTTCGGGTTCGGCGGCTGGGAGACGTAGTGCGGCACCGCCGCCCACAGGGACACCGCCGGGACACCCGCGTGCGTACAGGCCTCCTGCAGGATGCCCACGATGCCCGTCGGGCCCTCGTACTTGGTCTCCTCCAGGTCCATCGTCCGGGCCAGGTCCGCGTCCGAGGTGACCCCGCTCACCGGCACCGGCCGCGTGTGCGGGGTGTCCCCGAGCAGCGCGCCCAGGATGACCACCATCTCCACGCCCAGCTCGTGCGCGAACCCGAGGATCTCGTTGCAGAACGACCGCCACCGCATGGACGGTTCGATGCCCCGCACCAGCACCAGGTCCCGCGGCTTGGCACCGCCGATCCGGACCACCGACAGCCGCGTCGTCGGCCACGTGATCTTCCGTACCCCGTTGTCCAGCCACACCGTCGGCCGGTTGACCTGGAAGTCGTAGTAGTCCTCGGCGTCGAGTGCCGCGAAGACCTCGCCCTTCCACTCCCGGTCCAGGTGCGCGACCGCACCGGAGGCCGCGTCACCCGCGTCGTTCCAGCCCTCGAACGCGGCCACCATGACCGGGTCGATCAGCTCGGGCACGCCCTCAAGCTCGATCACCCAGGTCTCCTTCCGAAGTTCCCTTGCGTACGTGGGTCAGCCTAAGCCTTGATGAGGCACCGGCCACAGCCCACGACAGAGGGGCGGTTCCCCTCGGAACCGCCCCTCTTCCCCACCTGCGCAGGAGCTATGCCTTACGGCCCAGCATCTCCTCGACCCGGGCACGTACGGACTCGTCGTCAAGGCCGCGGATCGTCACCGTCGTACGGCGGCGCAGCACGTCGTCGACCGTCTCGGCCCACTCGTTGTCACGGGCGTAGGCGACCTGCGCCCAGATCTCCGGACCGTCCGGGTGGATCCGCTCGGCCAGCGCCGGGTCCTCGTTCGCGATGCGCGCGATGTCGAAGGCCAGCGAGCCGTAGTGGGAGGCCAGGTGGCGGGCCGTCAGCGGGTCCATCCGCGTTCCCGGCTCCCGGTCCACCAGCAGCCGGTGCGCGACCGCGTTCGGGTTGGCGACACCGGGCAGCGCGATCCGGCGCACCAGCGACTTCACCGGCTCCATGTCCTCGGTCAGCGGACTGCCCGGGAGCTTCGCCAGCTTGTCCATGACCACACGGCCGATGTGGCGGTACGTCGTCCACTTGCCGCCGGCCACCGACAGCATGCCGCCGGCGCCCTCGGAGACGACCGTCTCGCGCTTGGCCTTCTCGACGCCGCCGGGGCCGCCGGGCAGCACCCGAAGGCCCGCGAAGGCATACGTCATCAGCGAGCGGTCCAGGTCCGCGTCCTTCACCGAGAAGGCCGCCTCGTCCAGGATCTGCGCGATGTCGGACTCGGTGGCGCGCACGTCCGCCGGGTCGCCCTCGTACACCTCGTCGGTGGTGCCGAGCAGCAGCTGGTCCTCCCACGGGAGGGCGAAGGTGATGCGGTACTTGTCGATCGGGGTGGCCATGGCGGCCTTCCACGGCGACTTGCGCTTCATGACGATGTGCGCGCCCTTGGAGAGGCGGATCGACGGCATGGAGTGCTTGTCCTCCATGCGCCGCAGGTGGTCCACCCACGGGCCGGTGGCGTTGAGCACGACGCGCGCGTCGACCCCGAACTCGGTGCCGTCGAGACGGTCCTTGAGCTCGGCGCCGGTGACCCGGCCGCGCGTCTTGCGCAGTCCGGTGACCTCGGCGTGGTTGAGGACGACCGCGCCCGACTCGACGGCCGCGCGGACCGTCATGACGGCGACGCGGGAGTCGTTCATCTGGTGGTCGTAGTAGACCGCGACGGCCTTGAGGTTGTCCGTCTTCAGGCCCGGGTTGTCGGCGACGGCACGGGCCGGGGATATGACCTTGCCCATGCCGTCGCCGAAGGCCGAGAGGGCGGAGTAGGCGAAGACGCCCGCGCCCAGCTTGGCCGCACCCACCGGACCGCCCTTGTAGACCGGCAGGTAGAAGGTGAGCGGGTTGACCAGGTGCGGGGCCACGTCCTTGGCCAGCACCCGCCGCTCGTGGTGGTTCTCCGCGACCAGCTTGACCGCGCCGGTCTGCAGGTAGCGCAGACCGCCGTGGACGAGCTTGGAGGAGGCCGAGGAGGTGGCGCCGGCGAAGTCGCCGGCGTCCACCATGGCAACCCGCAGGCCCGACTGCGCGGCGTGCCACGCCACGGAGGTGCCCAGGATTCCACCACCGATGACCAGCAGGTCGTACGTGGCCTTCGACAGCTGCTCACGGGTCTGGGCGCGGCTGACGTTGGCACCGGCGGTCGGGTGCGTGCCCAGTGCGGGAACGCTCTGCAGGCTGCTCATATCTCTCTTAGCTCCTCGTCGATTGACTCAGCTGAGTGCGGTCAGCTGGCGTCTTCGTCGTCGACCCAGCCCATGGAACGCTCCACGGCCTTGAGCCAGCTCTTGTACTCGCGGTCCCGCTGGTCGGCGGGCATCCGCGGGGTCCACTCCGCCGCGCGGCGCCAGTTGGCGCGCAGGGCGTCGGTGTCGGGCCAGAAGCCGACGGCCAGGCCGGCGGCGTAGGCGGCGCCGAGGCAGGTGGTCTCGGCGACCATCGGGCGCACCACGGGGGCGTCCAGGAAGTCCGAGAGCGTCTGCATCAGCAGGTTGTTGGAGGTCATGCCGCCGTCGACCTTGAGGGCCGCGAGCTCGACGCCCGAGTCCTTGGTCATGGCGTCGGTGATCTCGCGGGTCTGCCAGGCGGTGGCCTCCAGGACGGCACGGGCGATGTGCGCCTTGGTGACGTACCGGGTGAGGCCGGCGACCACGCCACGGGCGTCGGAGCGCCAGTACGGGGCGAACAGG
Source organism: Streptomyces sp. NPDC001549 (assembly GCF_042894025.1). Lineage (NCBI taxonomy): Bacteria > Bacillati > Actinomycetota > Actinomycetes > Kitasatosporales > Streptomycetaceae > Streptomyces > Streptomyces sp. NPDC001549. The sequence goes on along the minus strand of NZ_JBIAVJ010000007.1, from coordinate 328,780 downwards.
CCGGAGAAGGCCGGCACGAAGTAGACGCCGCCGTTGTCCTCGACCGAGGAGGCCAGGGTCTCGATCTCGGCCGCGGACTTGATCAGGCCCATCTGGTCGCGCATCCACTGGACGAGCGAGCCGGTGACGGCGATGGAGCCCTCCAGCGCGTAGACCGGCTTCTGGTCGCCGATCTGGTAGCCGACCGTGGTCAGCAGGCCGCTATAGGAGTTGATGATCTTGTCGCCGGTGTTCATCAGCATGAACGTTCCGGTGCCGTACGTGGACTTGGCCTCGCCCTCGGCGAAACAGGTCTGGCCGAAGAGGGCGGCCTGCTGGTCACCGAGCGCCGAGGCGACCGGGACACCGGCGAGGACGCCGTCCTTGACGTGGCCGTAGACCTCGGCGGAGGACTTGATCTCCGGAAGGATGTTGAGCGGGACGCCCATGGACTCGGCGATCTTGTCGTCCCAGGCCAGGGTGTGCAGGTTCATCAGCATGGTGCGCGAGGCGTTGGTGACGTCCGTGACGTGCACACCGCCCTGCGGGCCACCCGTGAGGTTCCAGATGATCCACGAGTCCATGGTGCCGAAGAGGATGTCGCCGGCCTCGGCGCGCTCCCGCAGGCCCTCGACGTTGTCGAGCAGCCAGCGGACCTTCGGTCCGGCGAAGTAGCTCGCCAGCGGCAGGCCGGTCTCGCGGCGGAAGCGGTCCTGGCCGACGTTGCGGCCGAGCTCCTTGCACAGGGCGTCGGTGCGGGTGTCCTGCCAGACCAGCGCGTTGTGCACCGGCTCGCCGGTGTGGCGGTCCCACAGGACCGTGGTCTCGCGCTGGTTGGTGATGCCGACGGCCTTGACGTCCGCGGAGGTGATCTCCGCCTTGGCGATCGCGCTGGCCACGACCTCCTGGACGTTGGTCCAGATCTCGGTGGCGTCGTGCTCGACCTGGCCCGGCTTCGGGAAGATCTGCTCGTGCTCCTTCTGGTCGACGGCGACGATGCGGCCGTCGCGGTCGAAGACGATGCAGCGGGAGGAGGTGGTCCCCTGGTCGATCGCGGCGATGAAGGGGCCGGTGCTGGTGGTCATGTTGGCTGCTCCTGGCAGGTCGGGTGAGTAGGCGGAATCAGGAGGGCGGTGCGGATCTTACGATCTTGCCGGTACTGCTGATCAGGCGAACGCGATGTTGTAGAGACCACCGGCGAGCGCGGCACCGACGAGCGGGCCGACCACCGGGATCCAGGAGTAACCCCAGTCGGAGCCGCCCTTGTTGGGCAGCGGCAGCAGGGCATGCACGATACGCGGACCGAGGTCGCGCACCGGGTTGATGGCGTAACCGGTCGGGCCACCGAGCGAGAGACCGATGCCGACGACCACGAACGAGGTGATCAGGACGCCGATGACACCGAGGCCCTTGCCACCGTCCTGGAGACCCTGGGTCAGGATCGCCAGGATCAGAACGGCGGTACCGATGATCTCGGTCGCCAGGTTCTGCACGACGTTACGGATCTCGGGGCCGGTGGAGAAGATGCCGAGCACCGGACCGGCCACATCGTGCGGGTGCGGGTCCTCGGGACCGAGCTTGGCGTCGCGGATGTGCTCCGGGTCGGCCAGGTGGACGCGGAACTGCCCGTAGTAGGTGATCCACATCAGGACCGCACCGAGCATCGCGCCCAGCAGCTGGCCTGCGAAGTAGACGGGGACGTCCCCCCACTCGCCGGTCGTGACGCCGATGCCGACGGTGACCGCCGGGTTGAGGTGCGCACCGGAGAGCGGCGCGGAGACGTAGGCGGCGATCAGTACGGCGAAACCCCAGCCGAACGTGATGGCGAGCCAGCCCGCGTTGCGGGCCTTGGAGCTCTTGAGTGTCACTGCGGCGCAGACGCCACCGCCGAGCAGTGTGAGCAGGGCGGTACCGATGGTCTCGCCGATGAAGATGTCGGAGCTGGACACCCGCGACTCCTTTGTACGTCCAGGGGTGGGCGGACACCGGGTCCCTCCGGTGGTTCCGCACACTCGGTGAGTGCTGCACCGGTCCGTGGCCTTGTCGCATCCTAGCGCGTATTGCCGGTAGGTGTTCGACAATGCCGACCGATGAACGGCAGTTTTCCGCCCAAGTGAAGAACGCGTCAAGGGTCGGCCAGGCCAAAGTGTCGGATCGTTACCCGTAGGTGCGATCAGCCAAATCCAGCCATCCCATGATCGGGTTATGGCGAAAAATGGGCATAGAGGGGTCAGGGTGTGGCCTGGACCTGTTAAAGGAAGCTCAGAACCGGCCCGCGCCGAGATCGCGTGAAACCGCACGCGCACAGTCCCGCACCGACGCCACCAGGGCCGCACGGGGCTCTCCGGTCTCGCTGCAGACCCGTTCCACGGCGCCCGCGACCGCCACCGCGCCGACCGGCATCCGGCGCCGGTCGTGGATCGGCGCCGCCACCGAGGCGATGCCCTCCCAGGTCTCCTCGACGTCGGAGGCCCAGCCGCGCGCCCGGGTCAGGCCCAGGATCTCCTCGAAGCCGGTGCCGTCCGTGACCGTGCGGGGGGTGAAGGCCTCGCGCTCGACCTCATGCGCCTGGGTGTGCGCCACCGGGTCGTACGCCGACAGCACCTTGCCCAGCGCGGTCGAGTGCAGCGGCTGCATGGCCCCGACCTCCAGCACCTGGCGGCTGTCGTCGGGCCGGAACACGTGGTGCATGATCAGCACCCCGCTCTGGTGCAGCACGCCCACGTACACGCTCTCGCCGCTCGCCCGGGCCAGGTCGTCCGTCCACACCAGGGCGCGGGCGCGCAGCTCGTGGACGTCGAGGTAGCTGTTCCCCAGGCGCAGCAGCTCCGCGCCCAGCTGGTACCGGCCGGAGGCCGGGTCCTGCTCCACGAAGCCCTCGGCCTGCAGGGTGCGCAGGATGCCGTGGGCCGTGCCCTTGGCCAGGCCCAGCGAGGACGCCACGTCCGAGAGTCCCAGCCGGCGCTCGCCGCCCGCCAGAAGTCGCAGCATCGCAGCGGCTCGTTCGAGCGACTGGATGTTCCGTGCCATCGCGCAGCCTCCTGCAGACCTTCGGTATTACTGACCATCTTGACGCGGTTCGACAATGCTGAACAGTATCGGTCGATGTCGACCTTGCGCACCGTCGGACAGCTGTTCGCCGTACCCGCCGCCGGGGCACCCCCCGGGAAGTCCCCGCCACAGAATGCAGTCCGCCACGTGGGACACCCACACCGGGGCGGGTGCCCCGCGGTTACCCTGGCCGCGTGCACCCTTGACACAGAGGGGGTGCAAAGCCGACAGCCGTCGCATCCCAGGGAGCACAACCATGGCTTCGTTGCCCACCTTGCCCGCTGACACCCAGACCCGGGCCGATGCCCTCCGGGAGGCACTCGCGACCCGCGTGGTCGTCGCAGACGGAGCCATGGGAACGATGCTCCAGGCGCAGGACCCCACCATGGAGGACTTCCAGCAGCTCGAAGGCTGCAACGAGGTCCTCAACATCACCCGCCCCGACATCGTGCGCTCCGTCCACGAGGAGTACTTCTCGGTGGGCGTGGACTGCGTCGAGACCAACACCTTCGGCACGAACTACGCGGCGCTCGCCGAGTACGACATCGCCGAACGCAATTTCGAGCTGTCGGAGGCCGGCGCGCGCATCGCCCGCGGGGTCGCCGACGAGTTCACCGCGTCCACCGGCCAGCAGCGCTGGGTCCTCGGCTCCATGGGCCCCGGCACCAAGCTCCCCACGCTCGGCCACATCAGCTACGCCCAGATCCGCGACGCCTACCAGATCAACGCCGAGGGCCTGCTCTCCGGCGGCGCCGACGCGCTGCTCGTCGAGACCACCCAGGACCTCCTGCAGACGAAGTCCTCGATCATCGGCGCCCGCCGGGCCATGGAGGCCCTCGGCGTCACCGTTCCGCTGATCTGCTCCGTCACCGTCGAGACCACCGGCACCATGCTCCTCGGCTCGGAGATCGGCGCGGCCCTGACCGCGCTGGAGCCGCTGGGCATCGACATGATCGGCCTGAACTGCGCCACCGGCCCCGCCGAGATGAGCGAGCACCTGCGCTACCTCGCGCGCAACGCCCGCATCCCGCTCTCCTGCATGCCCAACGCCGGCCTGCCCGTCCTGACCAAGCAGGGCGCGCACTACCCGCTCAGCGCCCCCGAGCTCGCCGACGCCCAGGAGACCTTCGTCCGCGAGTACGGGCTCTCCCTGGTCGGCGGCTGCTGCGGCACCACCCCCGAACACCTGCGCCAGGTCGTCGAGCGGGTCCGCGGCACGGCGATCACCGAGCGCACCCCCCAGCCCGAGCCCGGCGCCGCCTCGCTCTACCAGACCGTGCCCTTCCGCCAGGACACCTCGTACATGGCGATCGGTGAGCGCACCAACGCCAACGGCTCCAAGAAGTTCCGCGAGGCCATGCTGGAGGCCCGCTGGGACGACTGCGTGGAGATGGCGCGCGACCAGATCCGCGAGGGCGCGCACATGCTCGACCTCTGCGTGGACTACGTGGGCCGCGACGGCGTCGCCGACATGGAGGAGCTCGCCGGCCGCTTCGCCACCGCCTCCACCCTGCCCATCGTCCTGGACTCCACCGAGGTCCCCGTCATCCGGGCGGGCCTGGAGAAGCTCGGCGGCCGCGCGGTCATCAACTCCGTGAACTACGAGGACGGCGACGGCCCCGAGTCCCGCTTCGCCAAGGTCACCCGACTGGCCCAGGAGCACGGGGCCGCGCTCATCGCGCTGACCATCGACGAGGAGGGCCAGGCCCGCACCGTCGAACACAAGGTCGCCATCGCCGAACGGCTCATCGACGACCTGACGGGCAACTGGGGGATCCGCGAGTCGGACATCCTCATCGACACCCTGACCTTCACGATCTGCACCGGCCAGGAGGAGTCCCGCAAGGACGGCATCGCCACGATCGAGGCGATCCGCGAGCTCAAGCGGCTCCACCCGGACGTCCAGACCACCCTCGGCCTGTCCAACATCTCCTTCGGCCTCAACCCGGCGGCCCGCGTCCTGCTGAACTCGGTCTTCCTCGACGAGTGCGTCAAGGCCGGCCTGGACTCCGCCATCGTCCACGCCTCCAAGATCCTGCCGATCGCCCGCTTCGACGAGGAGCAGGTCACCACCGCCCTCGACCTGATCTACGACCGGCGCGAGGGCGACTACGACCCGCTGCAGAAGCTGATGGCCCTCTTCGAGGGCGTCAACACCAAGTCGCTCAAGGCCGGCCGCGCCGAGGAACTCCTCGCCCTGCCGCTGGACGAGCGACTGCAGCGCCGCATCATCGACGGCGAGAAGAACGGCCTGGAGGCCGACCTCGACGAGGCCCTCCAGACCCGCCCCGCCCTCGACATCGTCAACGACACCCTCCTGGAGGGCATGAAGGTCGTCGGCGAGCTCTTCGGCTCCGGCCAGATGCAGCTCCCCTTCGTCCTGCAGTCCGCCGAGGTCATGAAGACGGCCGTCGCCTACCTCGAACCGCACATGGAGAAGACCGACGACGAGGGCAAGGGCACGATCGTGCTCGCCACCGTCCGCGGCGACGTCCACGACATCGGCAAGAACCTCGTCGACATCATCCTCACCAACAACGGCTACAACGTCGTCAACATCGGCATCAAGCAGCCCGTCTCCGCGATCCTCGAAGCCGCGCAGGAGCACAAGGCCGACGTCATCGGCATGTCCGGCCTGCTCGTGAAGTCGACCGTGATCATGAAGGAGAACCTGGAGGAGCTGAACCAGCGCAAGCTGGCCGCCGACTACCCGGTGATCCTCGGCGGTGCCGCCCTCACCCGCGCCTACGTCGAGCAGGACCTCCACGAGATCTACGAGGGCGAGGTCCGCTACGCCCGTGACGCCTTCGAGGGCCTGCGCCTCATGGACGCCCTCATCGCCGTCAAGCGCGGCGTCCCCGGCGCGACCCTGCCCGAGCTCAAGCAGCGCCGCGTCGCCAAACGCACGGCGACACCGGGGGGGCCGGCCCTCGGGGTCGAGGAGGCCGAGGAGCCCGGAGGCCGCTCCGACGTCTCGGTCGACAACCCGGTCCCCACCCCGCCGTTCTGGGGCACCCGCGTGGTCAAGGGCATCCCGCTCAAGGACTACGCCTCCTGGCTCGACGAGGGCGCCCTCTTCAAGGGCCAGTGGGGCCTCAAGCAGGCCCGCGCGGGCGGGGCCACGTATGAGGAGCTCGTCGAGAGCGAGGGCCGTCCGCGGCTGCGCGGCCTCCTGGACAAGCTGCACACCGAGAACCTGCTCGAAGCCGCGGTCGTCTACGGGTACTTCCCCTGCGTCTCCAAGGGCGAGGACCTGATCATCCTCGACGAGGCCGGCAACGAGCGGACCCGCTTCACCTTCCCGCGCCAGCGCCGCGGGCGGCGCCTGTGCCTCGCGGACTTCTTCCGTCCCGAGGAGTCCGGCGAGACCGACGTCGTCGGCCTGCAGGTGGTCACCGTCGGCTCGAAGATCGGCGAGGCCACGGCCAAGCTGTTCGAGTCGGACTCCTACCGCGAGTACCTGGAGCTGCACGGCCTCTCGGTCCAGCTCGCCGAGGCCATGGCCGAGTACTGGCACGCCCGCGTCCGCGCCGAGCTCGGATTCGGCGGCGAGGACCCGGCGCAGGTCGAGGACATGTTCGACCTCAAGTACCGCGGTGCCCGCTTCTCGCTCGGCTACGGCGCCTGCCCCGACCTGGAGGACCGCGCGAAGATCGCCGACCTCCTGGAGCCGGAGCGGATCGGCGTCCACCTGTCGGAGGAGTTCCAGCTCCACCCGGAGCAGTCCACCGACGCGATCGTGATTCACCACCCCGAAGCGAAGTATTTCAACGCACGCTGAGCTCCACCGACGTACACTTGTCGGTCCCATACAGGCCGGTCGCCTGTTCCCCGGGGTCGTATGCCCCGCGGAAGAGGTGACCGGCCTTCTCGTCCCTTCTGAGAGGCATGCGCATGACGAGCACCGTTCCCGCCCCCGTCGCCCGTACGGCCGACGGTTCTGCCCTGCAGGCGGTGCTGCTCGACATGGACGGCACCCTCGTCGACACCGAAGGCTTCTGGTGGGAGATCGAGGCGGAGATCTTCCAGGAGCTGGGCCACCGTCTCGACGAGTCCTGGCGCGACGTGGTCGTCGGCGGCCCCATGAGCCGCAGCGCGACCTTCCTGATCGAGGCGACCGGCGCCGCCATCGGCCTCGCCGAGCTGAGCGTCCTGCTCAACGAGCGCTTCGAGGCCCGCATCGCCGACCGGGTGCCGCTGATGCCCGGCGCCGAGCGGCTGCTGTCCGAGCTCGCCCGGCACAACGTGCCCACCGCGCTCGTCTCCGCCTCCCACCGCCGGGTCATCGACCAGGTCCTGCTCACCCTCGGCCGCGACCGCTTCACGATGACCGTCGCCGGCGACGAGGTGGTCCGCACCAAGCCGCACCCCGACCCGTACCTGTTCGCCGCCCGCTCGCTGGGCGCCCACCCCTCGCGGTGCGCGGTCATCGAGGACACCCGCACCGGTGTGGCGGCCGCCGAGGCCGCCGGCTGCCGGGTCGTGGCCATCCCCTCGGTCGGCGTGATCGAATCCGCCCCCGGGCGCACGGTCGTCCGCTCGCTGGAGGACGTGGACCTGGCGTTCCTGCGCTCGCTCATCGCCCCGATGAACTGAGCGTGACGGCCGACCGCCACGCACCGCCACGCACCGCCACGTACCGCCACGGTCCGCCCCGTACGCCGCCACGCACCGGCGTCCTCTATGCACGCTCCGTACCGAACGGAACATGCGCGGGAGCGAGGTCCGACGGAAGGATCTTCCGTCGCAGGCCCCGGAGGCTGAAATTCCACGTTCTCCGGGGCAGTCGCTCAGCGTGACCTTGGTCACCCGTCAACCCTCCTGCGGGCCCGTCCCGGACCCCCTGACCCTTCCCTTGTGTCCGGATTGATCAGCCCCTGACCGAATCTGCGCAGCCCTGCGTGTGAACAGGCAGTTCGCTCCGATCACGGTGCGATTACGCCCCAAGTCCGGTCAGTTCCAGCCATCCCCGCCCGGGCCACTAGTGTCGACGCGGGCACTACGCCGCACCTCAGCCGTCCCTGGCACACACCCCTGTGCCGGGAACGCGTGGACCGATCGTCACAACACCGGCCCGATCGTTCCGCCCCGAACGGGCGACCGCCGCGAAGTGCCCTCTACGCCGCTTTGAACAAGTGCCGGTTACAGGGAGTACTTCCAGCATGAACCGCAAGACCATGGTGCTGACGGCCGCGGCCGGACTGCTCACCCCCGCGCTGGCCGCCTGCGGCAGCGCGAGCGGCGGAGGAGCAGGATCCGGAGCGATCGTCGTCGGAACCACCGATCGGTTCGAGGCCGCAGACTTCGCTCCCGCCCCCTTCGACCCGGCCTACGCCTACGACGCCGGCGCCTGGAACGTCCTGCGCCAGACCGTCCAGACGCTGATGCACACCCCGCGCGGCGGCGGCCAGCCCGTCCCCGAAGCGGCCTCCGCCTGCCGCTTCACCGACGCCGGCAACGAGAGCTACCGCTGCACCCTGCGCCCCGGTCTGAAGTTCGCCGACGGTGAGCCCCTCACCGCCAAGGACGTCAAGTTCTCCATCGACCGCGTCCTCGCCATCAAGGACGAGAACGGCCCCTCCTCGCTGCTCTCCACCCTCGACAACGTCGAGGTCAAGGGCACCGACACCGTCGTCTTCCACCTGAAGACCCCGGACGCGACCTTCCCGTTCAAGCTCTCCACCCCCGCCGCCGGCATCGTCAGCGAGAAGAACTACGACGCCAAGAAGCTCCGCGAGGGCTTCGCCGTGGACGGCTCCGGCCCGTACACGATGAAGGCCGAGGTCAAGGGCAACCGGCTGGTCCGCGCCGTCTTCACCAAGAACCCGCACTACAAGGGCGACCTCAAGCTGCAGAACGACAAGGTCGAGCTGCGCACCTTCACCGACTCCCCGGCCATGGGCAAGGCGCTCACCGACGGGAAGATCCACATGGTCTCCCGCACCCTGTCGCCCGCCCAGATCACCGAGTTCAGCGCCCAGCCGCCCAAGGGCGTCAAGCTGGTCCCGATGCCCGGCCTGGAGATCCGCTACCTCGGCTTCAACACCGAGGCGCCGGTCGTCAAGGAGAAGGCCGTACGCCAGGCGCTCGCCGCCGCCGTCGACCGCGGCCAGCTCATCTCCAAGGTCTACGGCAAGTCCGCCCAGCCGCTCTACTCGCTGGTCCCCACCACCGTGACGGGTCACGTCAACTCCTTCTACAACAAGTACGGCGAGGCCAACACGCCCAAGGCCGCCGCCCTGTTGAAGGAGTCCGGGATCAAGACCCCGGTCAAGCTGACCCTGCACTACACCAGCGACCACTACGGCGACGGCACGGCCGCCGAGTTCGAGGCCCTCAAGGCCCAGCTGAACTCCACCGGCCTGTTCGACATCACCGTCCAGGGCAGCGAGTGGGCGGACTTCCGCCCCGCCCAGAAGAAGGGCGACCACGCCGCCTACGGGCTCGGCTGGTTCCCCGACTACCCGGACGCCGACAACTTCCTCGCCCCGTTCCTGGAGCAGGACAACTTCCTGGGCACGCCGTACGCCAACAGCGCGGTACGCAGCAGGCTCATCCCCGAATCCCGGCGGGCGGTCGACCGTACGGTCGCCGTCCCCGCGATCACGGAGATACAGGACATCGTCGCCGAGGACGTGCCCGTCCTGCCCCTGTGGCAGGGCAAGCAGTACGTCGCCGCACGCGACGGGATCACCGGAGTGGAGTGGTCGGTCAACGCCATCTCCGACCTCCAGCTGTGGGAGCTCGGCCGTGGCGTAAGCGGCTGAGCAAGGCAACGACCGGCAGCGGAAGTCGCGGGCCGGACCAACGAAACAGTTCGACTGTGAAGGACGTTCGCGTGAATCGACGTAACCAGTGGCTGGCGGCCCCGCTCGGCGCAGCCACCGCCGCCGCGCTGCTCAGCGGTTGCGGTTCGACCGATGGCTCCAATGCCGGCAGCGGCAAGGGCGTGGTCATGGGCATATCCGACAAGGTGAAGTCCGTCGACCCGGCATCGGGCTACGACCCGGGCTCCTGGCTGCTGTTCAACAACGTCTTCCAGTCGCTGCTGAGCTTCCCCAAGGGCGGCACCACCCCCGAGCCCGACGCCGCCCAGGCCTGCGGCTTCGAGGGCGCCGACAGCAAGCTCTACAAGTGCACCCTGCGGGACGGCCTGAAGTTCAGCAACGGCCACAGCCTCACCTCGAAGGACGTCAAGTTCTCCTTCGAGCGCACGCTGAAGATCAACGACGCGAACGGCCCGGCCGTGATGCTCGCGTCGATCGCGAGCATCGACGCCCCGGACGACAAGACCGTCGTCTTCAAGCTCAAGACCTCCGACGCCACCTTCCCCAGCAAGATCGCGTCGGGCGCCGGCTCCATCGTCGACCACACCGAGTACCCGGCCGACAAGCTGCGCGCCGACAACAAGGCCGTCGGCTCCGGCGTCTACAAGCTCGACTCGTTCGGCGAGAAGAGCGCCACCTTCTCCGTCAACGAGTCCTACAGCGGCAAGGCCAAGGCCAAGAACACCGGCGTCACGCTGAAGTTCTTCAACGGCGACCAGGCCGGCCTCAAGACCGTCCTGGAGAGCGGCGACGTCGACTTCGCCTTCCGCGGCCTCGCCGCCAAGGACATCGCCGCCCTCGCCTCCAGCAAGACCGGCGACAACAAGGTCGACGTCGTCCAGGGCACCGGCGCCGAGGTCGAGCACATGGTGTTCAACGTCAACGACCCCGTCGTCGGCAAGCTCCCCGTGCGCAAGGCCATCGCCTACCTCATCGACCGCGAAGCCCTCGTCCGGGACGTGTACGCGGGCACCGCCACCGCGCTCTACTCCATCGTGCCGACCGGCATCGCCGGCCACACGACCCCGTTCTTCGACCGCTACGGCGGCACCCCGCAGCTCGAAAAGGCCAAGGCCGTCCTCAAGGCCGGCGGCATCAACGGCAAGGTCAAGCTGACCCTGTACTCCACCCCGTCCCGCTACGGCCCCTCCACGGACCAGCAGTTCGAGGTCATCGCCAAGCAGCTCAACGACAGCGGTCTCTTCGACGCCGACGTCAAGTCCGTCGAGTACGAGCAGTACGAGAAGGACATCCAGGCCGGCAAGTACGGCGTGTACGTCAAGGGCTGGGTGCCCGACTACCCGGACGCCGACAACTTCACGCAGCCGTTCTTCGGCCCGGACAACGTGCTGAACAACAACTACGACAACAAGGAGATCACCGGGACGATCATCCCGTCGACCTCCGCGAAGTCCGACCGCACCGCGGCCAACACCGACTACAACCGCCTCCAGGACATCGTCGCCGAGGAGCTCCCGCTCATCCCGCTCTGGCAGGGCAAGCAGTACGCCGTCACCCGCCAGAACGTGAGCGGCCTGCAGTGGTCCCTCGACGCCTCCACCGTCTTCCGCTTCTGGGAGATCAGCAAGGGCTGACGCCACCGGAGCCGGGCCCGCCCCGAAGCGGGCCCGGCACCACGCGAAGGGGGCCGTACGTGTCAGCACGTACGGCCCCCTTCGCGTATGCGCGCCCCGCCCGGCCTTACTGGGCCCCGGGGCGCACCAGACCGCTCTCGTACGCGTACACGGCCGCCTGGACCCGGTCCCGCAGCCCCAGCTTCGTCAGCACGTGCCCCACATGCGTCTTGACCGTCGTCTCGCTCACGAACAGATCCGCCGCGATCTCCGCGTTCGACAGCCCCCGGGACACCAGTTTCAGCACCTCGACCTCACGCTCGGTCAGCGTCCCCAAGGTGTTCGGAAGGCTCTCCTCACCCGACGGAAGATGCCCCGCGTACTTGTCCAGCAGCCGCCGCGTGATACTCGGCGCGAGCATCGCCTCACCCGCCGCGACCACCCGGATCGCCTGCACCAGCTCGTTCGCCGGCGCGTCCTTCAGCAGGAACCCGCTCGCCCCCGCCCGCAGCGCCTCCACCACGTACTCGTCCAGATCGAACGTGGTCAGCACCAGCACCTTCGCCGGCCCGTCACGCTCCGGACCGGTGATCTGCCGGGTCGCCTCCACCCCGTCCATCCGCGGCATCCGGATGTCCATCAGCACCACATCGGGCTGCAGCGCCCGCACCTGGTCCAGCGCCTGCAGACCGTCCCCGGCCTCACCGACCACCGCCAGGTCCTCCTCCGCCTCCAGGATCATCCGGAAGCCGGTGCGCAGCAGCGGCTGGTCGTCGACCAGAAGGACGCGGATCGCCACGGGGTCTACCTCGTATTCGTCGGACGGCTACGGCGGGCCCGTCCATTCTGCCCTGACACCAAGATCAGGACTCCGCCGGGCGCTCCGCCCCCGGCCGCGGGGAGATCACCAGAGGATACGGCGGGGGAGTGCCGCCGAACTCCGGACACACCGCCTGATGATCACACCAGCCGCACAGCTTCGTCGGCCGAGGCCGCCACTCACCCGACTCCGTCGCCTCCCGGATCGCCTCCCACAACGCGAGCAGCTTGCGCTCCACCCGCTCCAGATCCGCGACCACCGGGTCGTACGTCAGCACGTCCCCACTGCCCAGATACACCAGCTGCAGCCGCCGCGGCACCACCTGCTTCAGCCGCCACACCACCAGCGCGTAGAACTTCATCTGGAACAGCGCACCCTCGGCATACTCCGGCCGCGGCGCCTTCCCCGTCTTGTAGTCGACGATCCGCACCTCACCCGTCGGCGCCACGTCCACCCGGTCGATGATCCCGCGCAGACGCAGCCCCGACTCCAGCTCCGTCTCCACGAAGAACTCCCGCTCCACCGGCTCCAGCCGCGTCGGGTCCTCCAGCGTGAACCACCGCTCGACCAGCGCCTCGGCCTCCGTCAGCCACCGCGCCAGCCCCGCCCCCTCGTCACCCTCCGGGAACAGCTCCGTCAGCTCCGGCTTCGACTCCAGCAACCGGTCCCACTGCCCCGGAACCAGCGCCTTCGCCCGCGGCGCCGTCCGCTCCTGCGCCGGATGATCGAAGAGCCGCTCCAGCACCGCATGCACCAGCGTCCCGCGGGTAGCGGCGGCACTGGGCTTCTCCGGCAGCCTGTCGATCACCCGGAACCGGTACAGCAGGGGGCACTGCATGAAATCGCTCGCCCGCGAAGGGGAGAGCGAAGAGGGCGCCACAGCGCTCCGCGCATCGGCATCGGCTGCGCCAGGCACAGCACCGGGGCTCGTCGTCATGCACAAAACCCTACGACCCACCACCGACAGGACGCGCATACCATCGACGACAAGCCCCCTCGCACTGCATGATCGGAGCATCACAACCCGCTACAGCACCACCCCGTACACGAACAGAACACACTGGAAACACCAGCACCGAACGAAGGACAGCCGTGGCAGACACCGACGAACCCGGCGAGCGCTCAGGCGGCCGCTCCGGACCGGGCGGCGGACTCCTCATGGGCCGCCCCTTCGGCGTACCCGTCTACGTCTCGCCCAGCTGGTTCCTCGTCGCCGCCCTCATCACCTGGGTCTTCGGAGACCAGCTCGACCGCGTCCTGCCCGACCTCGGACCCGTCCGCTACCTCGTCTCCCTCTTCTTCGCCGTCGCCTTCTACGCCTCCGTCCTGGTCCACGAACTCGCGCACACCGTCGCCGCCCTGCGCTTCAAGCTCCCCGTGCGCCGCATCCAGCTCCAGTTCTTCGGCGGAGTCTCCGAGATCGAAAAGGAATCCGAGACACCCGGCCGCGAATTCGTCCTCGCCTTCGTCGGCCCCCTGCTCTCCCTCCTCCTCACCGGAGCCTTCTACCTCGGCATGAAAGCCGTCGACCCGGCCACCGTCCCCGGCGTCCTCCTCGCCGGCCTGATGATCTCCAACCTGCTCGTCGCCGCCTTCAACCTGCTCCCCGGCCTCCCCCTCGACGGCGGCCGCATGCTCCGTGCCGTGATCTGGGGCATCACCGGCAAACCCATGGCCGGCACCGTCGCAGCCGCCTGGGTCGGCCGCGGCCTCGCCCTCGCCGTCCTCCTCGGCCTCCCCCTCCTCACCCACACCGGAGTCCTCGGCAACCGCACCGAGGAAATCGGCGGCATGAACACCGTCATGGACGCCCTGCTCGCCGCCATCCTCGCCGGCATCATCTGGACCGGCGCCGGCAACAGCCTGCGCATGGCCCGCCTGCGTGAACACCTCCCCGAACTGCGCGCCCGCACCCTCACCCGGCGCGCCATCCCCGTCGAGAACGCCACCCCCCTCTCCGAAGCCCTCCGCCGCGCCAACGAAGCCGGCGCCCGCGCCCTCGTCGTCGTCGACGGACAAGGCGACCCCACCGCCATCGTCCGCGAAACCGCCATCGCCTCCGTCCCCGAACACCGCCGCCCCTGGGTTGCCGTCAGCACCCTCGCCCAGGACCTCACCGACGGCATGAAGGTTTCAGCGGACCTCACCGGCGAAGAACTCCTCGACCACCTCCGCGCCACCCCCGCCACCGAATACCTCGTCCTCGAACCCGGCGGCGCCATCTACGGCGTCCTGTCCACCCTCGACGTCGAAAAGGCCTTCGTGAAGGCCATGGCACGGCCCCAGTCCTGAAGCCAATACACTGGTCACATGTCCGAACCGACCGGTGCCGCCCGCCGACGCGGGCCCTTCGAGGTCGGGGACCAGGTACAGCTCACCGACCCCAAGGGCCGCCACTACACGTTCACGCTCGAAGCCGGGAAGAATTTCCACACCCACAAGGGTTCCTTCCCGCACGACGAGCTGATCGGTGCTCCCGAAGGCAGCGTTGTCCGCACCACGGGCAACGTCGCATACCTCGCGCTGCGCCCCCTGCTCCCCGACTATGTCCTGTCCATGCCCCGCGGCGCCGCCGTGGTCTACCCCAAGGACGCAGGCCAGATCCTGGCCTTCGCCGACATCTTCCCCGGCGCACGCGTCGTGGAAGCGGGAGTGGGCTCCGGCTCCCTGAGCAGCTTCCTGCTGCGCGCCATCGGCGACCAGGGCATGCTCCACAGCTACGAGCGCCGCGCGGACTTCGCCGAGATCGCCACCGCCAACGTCGAACGCTACTTCGGCGGCCCCCACCCCGCGTGGCAGCTGACCGTAGGCGACCTCCAGGACAACCTGTCCGACACGGACGTCGACCGCGTCATCCTCGACATGCTCGCCCCCTGGGAATGCCTGGAAGCCGTCTCCAAGGCCCTGGTCCCCGGCGGCATCCTCTGCTGCTACGTGGCCACCACCACCCAGCTGTCCAAGACCGTCGAGTCCATCCGCGAGATCGGCTGCTTCGCCGAGCCGCAGCCGTGGGAATCGATGATCCGCAACTGGCACGTGGAAGGCCTCGCCGTCCGCCCCGACCACCGGATGATCGGCCACACCGGCTTCCTCGTCACCGCCCGCCGCCTCGCGGACGGCGTCGAGCCCCCCATGCGCCGCCGCCGCCCCGCCAAGGGCGCCTATGGCGAGGACTACGACGGCCCCGGCAGCGACCGCTCCGCATAACGGCCCCGCAGACCCAACACAAAGGCGCTGTGGCACAGTTCCCCCGACCCACCCGGGAACTGCGCCACAGCGCCTTTTCGTTGTCCTGTGCACCAGCTCCGGACCCAGCCGTTCCACCTCCCTGCGAGGTGTGGCACGATGCTGGCTCCTCGTCACCCTTCGCACAGGAGACACCCCGCGTGCCGCACAGCCACGCCGAGACGGCCCCGCTCCCGCACACCCTGGAGCACAGCCGCACCAGGCCCGTCCACTGGCTCACCACGGCCACCGCCATGGCAGCCGTCATAGCCGCCGCAGGACTCGTACAGCCCGCCACCGGCACCCCGGCCACCGACACCACCGCGAGCGCCGCGGAAACCCCCGCGAAGGGCCCCCAGGCCACCGCACCCGACCCGGCGGCGGTCACCTACCCCCTCGACTGCAAGGGCGCCCCGCAGACCGTCACCACCAGCGCCCAGGGCGACCTCGACGGCGACGGCCGCCCCGAGACCGTGGCCGCCGTCCGCTGCGACGCCGGCTCCGGCACCCCGCCCCACGCGATCTACGTACTCACCCGGGACCGGGCCGACGGCGCCCGCCCCCGCGTCGTCGCCACCCTGCTCGACACCGCGAGACGACAGACCGCCACCGAGCTCACCGTGCGCGACGGACTCGTCACGGCGACCCTCGTCGGCTACTCCTCACCCGACGTGCCCCGCTACAGCCCCGACACGAAGCAGCTCGCCAAGTGGCGCTGGCACGACGGAAAATTCCGCCAGGAGCTGACGGACTCGGCCGCCAGGAGTGTTTGAAACGTCACTCCGCGTCGGGGCCGAAGACTTCCACCCTGTCCGAAACGCGCCTTACGTGAATACAGTCCCCCGGACATTCCTTCGCCGAGTCGACCACGTCCTGGAGCAGCGTCAGCGGAACCGGAGTGGTCGCCCCCGCGTCCTGCAGCAGCTCGTCCTCCGGGCTCTTCACGTACGCCAGACCATCGATGTCCAGCTCGAACACCTCAGGCGCGTACTGCACGCAGATCCCGTCCCCGGTGCACAGGTCCTGATCGATCCAGACCTCGAGCGGCTCGCCGGCCTCGCCGCCGCCGCCCGTCGGAGCCTCCTGCTGCACGGTCATATCTCCTGCCGTTCCCTGCGCTGAGTGATCCATCCCGGTCACAACCCGCAGCAAGTCGCGCGAGCCCTGACGGGTGTTGAACAGTTCGACCTTACAACCGGCTGCTTCCCGAGTTTGATGGGTGGGTATTTCCTTGGCGTGAGGGAGTACGCAAGGGTGAAGATCGGACACACCTCTACCGTCTTTGTGATCTAGGGGTTTCAATCACCACCAGCCCAGGTAGGGTCAGGAAGCGTCCAGCTCCCCTTGGAGGAGGTGAGGACCGTGGCAGCCCACGACGACGACATCAACCGCGGCATCCGGCCCGCGCGAGGGTCCGAGGACCCCGCCGGCCAGGTTGCCTATCTCGAGCAGGAAATCGCCGTCCTGCGACGAAAGCTCGCCGACTCTCCGCGACACACGAGGATTCTCGAAGAGCGGATCATCGAGCTCCAGACAAATCTGGCCGGCGTATCCGCACAGAACGAACGACTCGCGAATACCCTCCGTGAGGCCCGAGACCAGATCGTGGCCCTCAAGGAAGAAGTCGACCGGCTCGCACAGCCGCCGGCCGGTTTCGGTGTCTTCCTGCAAGCCAACGAGGACGGCACCGTCGACATCTTCACCGGAGGCCGAAAGCTCCGCGTGAACGTCAGCCCCAGCGTCGACCCGGAAGACCTCCGGCGCGGCCAGGAGGTCATGCTCAACGAGGCCCTCAACGTGGTCGAGGCCATGGAATTCGAGCGGGCCGGGGACATCGTCACCCTCAAGGAGATCCTCGAGGACGGCGAGCGCGCCCTGGTCGTCGGGCACACCGACGAGGAAAGGGTGGTGAGGCTCGCCGAGCCGCTCCTGGACATCACCATCCGCCCCGGCGACGCCCTCCTGCTCGAACCCCGATCCGGCTACGTCTACGAGGTCGTCCCCAAGAGCGAGGTCGAAGAACTCGTCCTCGAAGAGGTCCCGGACATCGACTACGACAAGATCGGCGGCCTGGGCGACCAGATCGAGCTGATCCGCGACGCCGTCGAGCTCCCGTACCTCTACCCCGACCTCTTCAAGGAACACGAACTGCGGCCCCCGAAGGGCATCCTGCTCTACGGCCCGCCCGGCTGCGGCAAGACGCTCATCGCCAAGGCCGTCGCCAACTCCCTTGCCAAGAAGGTCGCCGAGGTCACCGGCCAGCCCGCCGGGAAGTCCTACTTCCTGAACATCAAGGGCCCCGAACTCCTCAACAAGTACGTCGGCGAGACCGAGCGCCACATCCGCCTCGTCTTCCAGCGTGCCCGCGAGAAGGCGAGCGAGGGCACCCCCGTCATCGTCTTCTTCGACGAGATGGAATCCCTCTTCCGCACCCGCGGATCCGGAGTCAGCTCGGACGTGGAGAACACCATCGTCCCCCAGCTGCTCGCCGAGATCGACGGCGTGGAAGGCCTGGAGAACGTCATCGTCATCGGCGCCTCCAACCGCGAGGACATGATCGACCCGGCCATCCTGCGCCCCGGCCGGCTCGACGTGAAGATCAAGATCGAGCGCCCGGACGCCGAGGCCGCGAAGGACATCTTCGCCAAGTACCTCAAGGCCTCGCTGCCCCTGCACACGGACGACCTGTCCGAACACCAGGGCTCCAAGGACGGCACCGTCCACAGCATGATCCAGACCGTCGTCGAGCAGATGTACGCCGAAACCGAGGAGAACCGCTTCCTCGAGGTCACGTACGCCAACGGCGACAAGGAAGTCCTCTACTTCAAGGACTTCAACTCCGGCGCGATGATCCAGAACATCGTCGACCGGGCCAAGAAGATGGCCATCAAGGCCTTCCTCGAACACAACCAGAAGGGTCTGCGGGTGGCCCACCTGCTCCAGGCCTGCGTGGACGAGTTCAAGGAGAACGAGGACCTGCCCAACACCACCAACCCGGACGACTGGGCCCGCATCTCCGGAAAGAAGGGCGAGCGGATCGTATTCATCCGCACCCTCGTCACCGGAAAGCAAGGCGCGGACACCGGACGCTCCATCGACACGGTGGCAAACACCGGTCAGTACCTCTGACAAAGCGGGGCGGCTGCGGATGCCCACCCCGGGCATCCGCAGCCGACTGCTTTACCCCACCGCTTTACCGGCCGCTTTTCAGCCGGTGACGAGGCGGATCCAATGACGGAAATGATCTCCCCACGAGCGCGCAGTGGTTCTAGGCTCTTCCGTACCGCCGGACGCGCAGTGCGGGGACGGGCACCGCACAGGCACACGCACCGGAGCACCAGCGGTACTTGAGCGCCGCTCCCGAAAGGGGAGCGCCGCCGGGCAAGGAGGGCCGCATGACCGTACGGCGAGTAATGGGGATCGAGACGGAGTACGGGATCTCCGTCCCGGGGCACCCGAACGCCAATGCCATGCTCACCTCGTCCCAGATCGTCAACGCCTACGCGGCGGCGATGCACCGGGCGCGACGCGCCCGCTGGGACTTCGAGGAGGAGAATCCGCTGCGGGACGCCCGCGGCTTCGACCTCGCCCGCGAGGCCGCCGACAACAGCCAGCTGACCGACGAGGACATCGGCCTCGCCAACGTCATCCTCACGAACGGCGCACGGCTCTACGTCGACCACGCGCACCCCGAATACAGCTCGCCCGAGATCACCAACCCGCTCGACGCCGTCCTCTGGGACAAGGCAGGCGAGCGGATCATGGCCGAGGCGGCCGTCCGCGCCGCCCAGCTCCCCGGCGCCCAGCCGATCCACCTCTACAAGAACAACACCGACAACAAGGGCGCCTCCTACGGCACGCACGAGAACTACCTGATGAAGCGGGAGACCCCCTTCTCGGAGATCGTGCGCCACCTGACCCCCTTCTTCGTCTCGCGACAGGTCGTGACCGGTGCGGGACGCGTGGGCATCGGCCAGGACGGACGCGAACACGGCTTCCAGATCAGCCAGCGCGCGGACTACTTCGAGGTCGAGGTCGGCCTGGAGACCACCCTCAAACGCCCCATCATCAACACCCGCGACGAACCCCACTCGGACGCCGAGAAGTACCGCCGGCTCCACGTGATCATCGGGGACGCCAACCTCTCCGAGATCTCCACCTACCTCAAACTCGGCACGACCGCACTTGTCCTGTCCATGATCGAGGACGGGTTCATCAACGTCGACCTGGCCGTCGACCAGCCCGTACGCACCCTGCACCAGGTCTCCCACGACCCGGACCTGCAGCACCTGATCACGCTGCGCAGCGGCCGGACCCTGACCGCGGTGCAACTCCAGATGGAGTACTTCGAGCTGGCGCGGAAGTACGTGGACGAACGTTTCGGGTCGGACGCGGACGAGCAGACCAAGGACGTGCTGGTCCGCTGGGAGGACGTGCTGGGCCGGCTGGAGAGCGACCCCATGAGCCTGTCGGGGGAGCTCGACTGGATCGCCAAGCGGGAGATCCTGGAGGGCTACCGGCGCCGGGACGGGCTGAACTGGGACGCGGCACGGCTGCACCTGGTGGACCTCCAGTACTCGGACGTACGGCCCGAGAAGGGCCTGTACAACCGCCTGGTGGCCCGCGGCAAGATGAAGCGCCTGGTGGAAGAGCCGGCGGTGGAGCGGGCTCAGAGCAAGCCTCCGGAGGACACCCGGGCGTACTTCCGCGGCCGCTGCCTGGAGCAGTACGCGGACGACGTGGCCGCGGCGTCCTGGGACTCGGTGATCTTCGACCTCCCCGGCCGGGACTCGCTCCAGCGGGTCCCGACGCTGGAACCCCTGCGGGGGACCCGGAACCACGTCAAGGAGCTCCTGGACCGCTGCCGCACGGCGGAGGACCTGGTGCGGGTGCTTTCGGGGCAGTGAGCGGCGCCTGGGGGGCCTGAAAGGCCTCCGGTCCGGGAATCATGAAGAGAACCGGACGTTGTTCCGCGACCTTTTGAACAAGTGCGGGGACGAATGTCGGACCCTCCCTATAGGGTCCGACGTAGGGTCTGATCTTGAGAGATCCCGAATCCCGGGGTCTCTCGACATGAGCGTGCGAACCGAGCGGGGTGAGGTAGACATGGCGACCAAGGACACCGGCGGCGGACAGCAGAAGGCGACGCGCTCGACCGAGGAGGTCGAGGAGGCGGCGGTCGAGGAATCGACCGACCTCAAGGAGCGCCAGGAAAAGCTCTCCGACGACGTCGACTCCGTACTCGACGAAATCGATGATGTGCTCGAGGAGAACGCCGAGGACTTCGTGCGCTCCTTCGTTCAGAAGGGTGGCGAGTGATTTCACCTTCGAATCGAAGGTGACGCTCGCGGGGGAGGGTGAGTGTCGGAGGTGGGTAAGAAGTGTGGGCGGTGTGGCGTAGTCAAGCCGCTCGATGCTTTCGCTTCGAACCGGGCCATGCGTGATGGCCTGCAGTGCTACTGCAGGCCATGCGCAGCCGAATACCACCAACAGCGTCAGATAGCCAAGGGGAAGAACGTGCGTCCCCGAGTCGAAGCCCCAGCGGGGCACAAATACTGCCGCCGCTGCGGGGGGATCAAGCCCCACTCGGAATGGGACCGGAACAAGACGGCCTCGGACGGGTTGTCGACGCGTTGCAAGGCGTGCCGAGCGGTCGAAAGTCGGGCGGGTCATCTCAAGCGCTCGTACGGCATGACCGAGGCTGATCGCGACGAAATGATCGCCGCTCAGGGCGGGCTCTGCTGTATCTGTCTGAAGCGCCCGGCGGTCCATGTGGATCACTGCCACAAGACGGGTAGGGTCCGAGGCGTACTGTGCTTCAACTGCAACACGGCCATCGGCAAGTTGGGTGACGATCCCGACGCAGCTCGTCGGGTCGTCTCATACTTGGAGGGACACGCGTGGAAGCCAACAATCGTGGCACAGGGCGTCTACCGGCAGCCTTCCTGACGCCGGGGTCGTCGTCCTTCATGGACTTCCTGGGCGCGCACTCGCCCGAGATGCTGCCCGGCAACCGCAAGCTGCCGGAAGGCGTGATCGAGGCGCCGCACGGGACGACCATCGTCGCCGCCACCTTCCCCGGCGGGGTGGTCCTCGCCGGTGACCGGCGGGCGACCATGGGGAACATGATCGCGCAGCGGGACATCGAGAAGGTGTTCCCCGCCGACGAGTACTCCGCCGTCGGTATCGCCGGCACGGCCGGCCTGGCCGTGGAGATGGTCAAGCTGTTCCAGCTGGAGCTGGAGCACTTCGAGAAGGTGGAAGGGACGACCCTGTCCCTGGAGGGCAAGGCCAACCGGCTCTCCACCATGATCCGGAGCAATCTGGGGATGGCCATGCAGGGCCTGGCCGTCGTGCCGCTGTTCGCGGGCTACGACGAGGCCAAGGAGAAGGGCCGGATCTTCTCCTACGACGTGACCGGCGGCCGCTCCGAGGAGCACGGCTTCGCCGCCACCGGTTCCGGTTCGATCTTCGCCCGCGGTTCGATGAAGAAGCTCTACCGCGACGACTTGACGGAGCAGCAGGCCACCACCCTGGTCGTGCAGGCCCTGTACGACGCCGCCGACGACGACTCGGCGACCGGTGGCCCGGACCTGTACCGCCGGATCTTCCCGATCGTCACCGTCATCACCGACGAGGGCTTCCGCAGGCTCAGCGAGGTGGAGTCGTCGGAGCTCGCGCGGGCCATCACCGAGCGGCGCATGGAGCAGCCCGACGGGCCGCGCGCGGCCCTGCTCTGATCACTCCTCGTCTCCTCGTCGCCCAGAAGAAAGGGACGGACAGCCGGTGTCGACTCCGTTCTATGTGTCACCCCAGCAGGCCATGGCCGACCGGGCGGAATACGCCCGCAAGGGCATCGCCCGCGGTCGCAGCCTGGTCGTGCTGCAGTACGCCGACGGCATCGTGTTCGTCGGCGAGAACCCGTCCCGTGCGCTGCACAAGTTCAGCGAGATCTATGACCGGATCGGCTTCGCGGCCGCCGGCAAGTACAACGAGTACGAGAACCTGCGGATCGGCGGTGTGCGGTACGCGGATCTGCGCGGGTACACCTATGACCGTGACGATGTGACGGCCCGTGGGCTGGCGAACGTGTACGCGCAGACGCTCGGCACGATCTTCTCCAGTGCGGGTGAGAAGCCGTACGAGGTGGAACTGGTCGTCGCCGAGGTCGGTGCGACCGCGGCCGGGGACCAGATCTACCGGCTGCCGCACGACGGGTCGATCGTGGACGAGCACGGTTCGGTCGCGGTCGGTGGCAACGCCGAGCAGATCAGTACCTTCCTCGATCAGCGTCACCAGGACGGGATGACCTTGTCGGAGGCGTTGAAGCTGGCGGTGCAGGCGCTGTCCAGCCAGGCGAACGGTGCGGACAAGACGATTCCGGCCGAGCGGCTGGAGGTGGCGGTGCTGGACCGTACGCGGGCGCAGCAGCGCAAGTTCAAGCGGATCCGGGGCCGGCAGCTGTCGCGGTTGCTGGAGGCGGATGTGACGGCGGCGGTGCAGGCCGATGCCGTGTCGAACGACGAGGCGCCGGAGGACGACGCCGAGTAGTCCGGTGGTGCGAGGGCCCCGGTTCACCGTTTCGGTGGGCCGGGGCTTCGTCGTGTCCGGCTCCCGTCCGGTCAGGGGGTGGGGGCGGGGCCCGTGGAGTCGCGGACGACGAGGCGGACGGGGATGTCGGGGGCGGTCCAGGCGGTGCCTTCGAGGACGGCGAGGAGGGCGGTCATGCCTTGTTCGCCGACGCGTTCGGCGGGGAGGTGGACGGTGGTGAGTTCGGGTTCGACGGCGGTGGCGAGGGCGAGGTCGTCGAAGCCGGTGATGGAGAGGTCCTCGGGGATGCGCAGGCCGAGGCGGCGGGCGGCCTTGCAGGCGCCGGCGGCGAGGATGTCGTCGTCGCAGACGACGGCGGTGGGCCGGTCCTGGGGGGTGGCCAGGGCGGTCTCCATGGCCGTGCGGGCGGCGTCGACGGTGAGGGGGGCCCGTACGGTGCGCAGCTCGGTGCCGGGGCCCAGGAGGGCCGTGAGGGCTTCGGCGCGGGTGTCGAAGGTCCAGGAGTCGACGGCGGAGGCGAGGTGCAGGAAGCGGCGGTGGCCGTGGGCCAGGAGGTGCTCGGTGACCTGGCGCATCCCGTCGGCCATGGCGAGGTTGACGTGGGCGGCGGCGGTGCCGGCGGCGGGGTCGCTGTCGAGCATGACGAGGGGGAGGGTGTTGCCGCCGATGGCGTCGAGGGTGTGGGCGGCCATGGAGGAGGCGATGACTCCGTCGAGGGCGGCGCGGGCGGAGGCGAAGGGGTCGCGGGCGGGGCCGGTGCCGTCGGGGGAGGGGTAGAGGACGACGCCGAAGCCGTGTTCGGCGGCGACGCGGGCGGCTCCGGTGTAGACGCGGGCGAAGAATTCGTTGGTGAGGGCGGGGACGACGAGGAGGGCGGTGCGGGTGGTGCCGAGGCGGAGGTTGCGGGCGGCGAGGTTGGGGCGGTAGCCGAGGCGGGTGGCGGTTTCGCGGACGTGGGTGGCGGTGCGTTCGGAGACGCGGCCGGGCCATTTGTCGCCGAGGACGAGGGAGACGGTGGCCTGGGAGACCCCGGCGGCGGTGGCCACGTCGCGGCTGGTGGGTCTCGTCACAGGGGGCTCCTGAAGTGCGAGGTCGGGGGGTGTGGGCGGGTCCGCGGGGTGGACCGGCGGACTGCGGCCATGGTACGTATGACCGGTCTAGTTATACGTATTACTTGGGTACTCCCGGCTGGATCCGGGCAGAAGGGGGCGGACATGGCTGCGGGATACGCGGAGCTGCTGAGGACCAGGCACGCCGCGAGGCTGCTGGTGGGCACGCTCGTGGGCCGGCTGCCCAATGCCACGGGGCCGATCGCGATCGTGCTGTTCACGCGTGCCGAGGGCGGCAGCTACAGCCTGGCGGGGGCGCTGGCCGCCGCGTACGGGCTGGCGAACGCGGTGGGTCAGCCGCTGCTGGGGCGGGCCGTGGACCTGTTCGGGCAGCCGCGCGTGCAGCTGCCGGCCGCGGTGGTCTCCGCGCTGGGCATGGTGTGGCTCGCGCTCGCGGGCACGGGGTCGGCGGTGGCCGCGTACGCCGCGGTGGTCGTCGCGGGGCTGTTCACGCCGCCGCTGGAGGGCGGGCTGCGGGCGCTGTGGCCGGGGGTGCTGGGCGGCCGTGAGGAGCGGGTGCACGCGGCGTACGCGATGGACGCGGTGGCCCAGGAGGTCATGTTCACCGTCGGTCCGCTGCTGGTGACGCTGTTCGTGGCGATGTGGTCGCCCGCGGGGGCGCTGCTGGCGCTGAACGCGATCGGTGTGCTGGGTGCGCTGTCCGTGGTGGTCAGTGAGCCGTCCCGGAAGTGGCGTTCGGCGCCGCGGGAGGCGCACTGGCTGGGGGCGCTGCGTTCGCGTGGGCTGCTGGCGCTGCTGGGTGCGTTCTTCTTCGTGGGCATGGCGCTGGGTTCGATCACGGTGGCGGGTGTGGCGTACGCGGATGATCACGGCGGTCAGGCGGTGTACGGCTGGCTGATGGCGGCGCTGGGGCTGGGTGCGCTGATCGGTGGTGTGTTCTACGGTGCGCGGCAGTGGGCCGGTGCGCCCGAGCGGCGGCTGCGGTTGCTGGTGGCCCTGCTGGCGGTCTGCTATCTGCCGCTGATGCTTGTTCCGGGCGCGGTGGCGATGACGGGGCTGTCGGCGCTGTCGGGTGTGTTCCTGGCGCCCGCGCTGGCGTGTGCGTTCATCGTGGTGGACCGGCATGCTCCGGCGGGCACGGTGACGGAGGCGTTCTCGTGGCTGGTGACGTTCTTCGGGGTGGGTGCGGCGATCGGTACGGCGGCGGCGGGGCCGGCGGTGGAGCTGGGCGGTACCGCGGCGGGCTTCGGTGTGGCGGGCGTGGCGGGCATTTCGGCGCTGCTGGTTCTGATGCTCACTCAGCGGGTGCTGGCAACCGGTGGGCGCAGTCGCGCGGTCGCGGGCTCGTCTGACGGTGTGTCGGAGGGCTCTCCTGACGTGCTGTCGGAGGTGCCGTCGGCGCCGTGATCGGCGGGCGCGGCGGATGGGCCGATCGGGCCGTGATCGGGGCGTTGATCGGCCCGCTGAGGGGGACTGATCGAAACGGCGCTCCCGAACCCGGTTTCAGAAGAGGGCAGAAGGCGTAATGTTCAGTCATGGACCGCCGCATTTTCGGGCTGGAGAACGAGTACGGCGTCACGTGCACGTTCAGGGGACAGCGCCGACTGTCTCCTGACGAAGTGGCGCGCTACCTCTTCCGCCGTGTTGTGTCATGGGGCCGCAGCAGCAATGTCTTCCTGCGGAACGGCGCCCGCCTGTACCTCGACGTGGGTTCGCATCCGGAATATGCAACTCCCGAATGCGACAACGTGACCGAGCTGGTCACTCACGACAAAGCAGGCGAGCGCATTCTCGAAGGTCTGCTCGTCGACGCCGAACGCCGCCTGCACGAGGAGGGAATCGCGGGCGACGTCTATCTCTTCAAGAACAACACCGACTCGGCGGGCAACTCGTACGGCTGCCACGAGAACTACCTGGTGGCCCGGCACGGGGAATTCTCCCGCCTGGCGGACATTCTCATTCCGTTCCTTGTCACGCGGCAGCTGATCTGCGGCGCCGGCAAGGTGCTGCAGACGCCGCGGGGTGCGGTCTACTGCGTGAGCCAGCGGGCCGAGCACATCTGGGAGGGCGTCAGCTCTGCCACGACCCGCTCGCGGCCGATCATCAACACCCGGGACGAGCCGCACGCGGACGCCGAGCGCTACCGCAGGCTGCACGTCATCGTGGGTGACTCGAACATGTCCGAGACGACCATGCTGCTCAAGGTCGGGGCCACCGACCTGGTGCTGCGCATGATCGAGGCGGGCACGGTGATGCGGGACCTGACCCTGGAGAACCCGATCCGGGCGATCCGTGAGGTCAGCCACGACATCACGGGTCAGCGCAAGGTGCGGCTGGCGAGCGGCCGGGAGGCCTCGGCGCTGGAGATCCAGCGGGAGTACTACGACAAGGCGGTGGACTTCGCCGAGCGCCGGGGGATCCGTACCGGCGTGGTGGACCAGGTGCTGGAGCTGTGGGGCCGCACGCTCGACGCGATCGACGCGGAGGACCTGGACCGGATCGGGACCGAGATCGACTGGGTCATGAAGTACCAGCTGATCGAGCGGTACCGGGCCAAGCACAACATGACCATGTCGAATCCGCGGGTGGCTCAGATAGACCTCGCGTATCACGACATCCACCGCCGGCGCGGGCTGTACTACCTGCTGGAGCGCAAGGGGCAGGCGGCGCGGATCTGCAACGACCTGAAGATCTTCGAGGGCAAGTCGGTGCCCCCGCAGACGACGCGGGCGCGGTTGCGCGGGGACTTCATCCGCCGGGCGCAGGAGCAGCGGCGGGACTTCACGGTCGACTGGGTGCACCTGAAGCTCAATGACCAGGCGCAGCGGACGGTGCTGTGCAAGGACCCGTTCCGGTCGGTGGACGACCGGGTGGAGAAGCTGATCGCGGGCATGTAGGACCCGCAGAGTGACCGCAGTGTGACATCGCACTCCTCGCCAGGGCCCCGTACGTCTCTCGTACGGGGCCCTGTGCACGGCTTAGAGTGGCGAGCGACCGCTTTGCCGTCTGAGATCTGAGGAACACGTGCGCCGACTTGCCGGCCTGCTTGTCGTACCCCTGCTGCTGCTGACGACCGCAGCGTGTGGCGACGACAGCGGCTCCGACTCCGCCCAGATGAAGAACGGGGCCCCCGCGATCACCAAGGGTGCCGCCTTCGGGGAGACGCCCACCCTGTCGAAGGGGAAGGGCGCGCCGCCCAAGGAACTCAAGGTGGTGACCATCAGCGAGGGCGACGGGCAGGTGCTCAAGAAGAACGACATCGCGCAGGTCCACTACCTCGGCCAGGTGTGGGACGGCAAGGAGCCGTTCGACCAGAGCTTCGGGCGGCCCGCACCGTTCGACGTGACGATCGGCGCCGGCGCCGTCATCAAGGGCTGGGACCAGGGCCTGGAGGGTCAGAAGGTCGGCAGCCGTGTCGAGCTGGTGATCCCGCCGGCGCTCGGCTACGGGGCCCAGGGCTCGGGCGAGAAGATCAAGCCGAACGCCACGCTGGTCTTCGTCGTGGACATCGTCAAGGGCGCGACCGTCCCGGCCTCGGCCACGGGCAAGGAAGTCGCCCAGGACAACAAGGACCTGCCCAAGGTCGGCACGAACACGGACGGCAAGGAAGTCTCCGTGACCGTCCCGAAGGACACCGCCGAGCCGACCAAGCTGGTCTCGGACTACGTCCTGGAGGGTGACGGCGCGGTCGTGAAGGAGACCGACAACGTCGTCGTCAAGTTCAACGGCAAGACGTGGAAGGACGACAAGTCCTTCGAGAGCACCTACACCAGCGGCCAGACGGTCACCTGGCCGCTGAGTGAGCTTTCGGTCAAGGGTCTGAAGGACGGCATCGTCGGCAAGAAGGCCGGCAGCCGCATCCTGCTGGTCATCCCGCCGGACCAGGCTTTCGGTGACAAGGAGCAGGGCACCATCCCGGCGAAGTCGACGCTGGTCTTCAGTCTCGACATCCTCGCGGTGGTGTAAGACTGTTCCGGTTGACCGTTTCGTACGTATGAGGAGAAGTTCCGTGAGTGACCTCCAGAAGCCCGAGATCGACTTCCCCGAGGGCGAGGCCCCCAAGGACCTCGTCATCGAGGACATCTGGGAGGGCGACGGCGCCGAGGCCAAGGCCGGTGCCATGGTCTCCGTCCACTACGTGGGCGTGGCCTTCTCCACCGGCGAGGAGTTCGACGCTTCGTGGAACCGCGGTTCCGCGCTGCAGTTTCCGCTCGGTGCCGGCCGCGTCATCGCGGGCTGGGACCAGGGCGTCGCAGGCATGAAGGTCGGCGGCCGTCGCAAGCTGACGATCCCGGCGCACCTCGCCTACGGCGACCGTGGCGCGGGCGGTGCGATCGCCCCGGGCGAGACGCTGATCTTCGTCTGCGACCTGGTCAAGGTCGGCTGATCCGGACCTCCGCGATCGGTCGAGGGGCCCCCGCCGTCCGGCGGGGGCCCCTCGCTTTTTGCCCGGGCGCGCCGGGGCGGTACGGTCAACGGTCAATGGGTCCGTCCGTATCGGGTCGCGGCCCGTGTGACGGTCCGACGGATGTGCAGGCGGAGAAGGGCGGAAGGGCGTCGATGGCGATTGCCAAGGCCGAGCGGCTGATGAATCTGGCGCTGTGTCTGCTGGGGACCCGCCGGCCGCTCAGCAAGCGGGAGTTGCGCGGTTCCATCGAGGCCTACATGGAGGCCGGCAACGACGAGTCCTTCAACCGCATGTTCGAGCGGGACAAGGACGACCTGCGTGAACTCGGCCTCGTCATCGAGACGGTGGAGAACCTGGACGGCGAGACCGGTTACCTGGCCCGCCGGGACAGCAACCGGCTGCCTCCCGTCTCGCTGGACGCCGAGGAGGCCGCCGCCCTGGGGCTCGCGGCCAAGGTCTGGCAGCAGGCGCGGCTGGCGGGGGCCGCCAGCGGGGCCCTGCAGAAGCTGCGCGCGGGCGGGATGCCCGAGGCGGAGGACCCGTACGAGGGGCAGCACAGCGCGATCGAGCCGCGCATCCCCGTCCACGAGGCGGCCTTCGAGCCGCTGATGCTGGCCTGCCGGGACCGCCGGCCGGTGGTCTTCGACTACCGCAAGTCCACCGCCGCCAGCCCCGAGACCCGGCAGGTCGAGCCCTGGGCGCTGGAGTGCTGGCGCGGCCACTGGTACCTGGCCGGCTACGACCGCGACCGCGGGGCGGAGCGGGTGTTCCGGCTCTCCCGGATCACCGGCAAGGTCCGCTCCCGGGCCGCGAAGTACACCGCCGAGGTGCCGGACGTGGTGACCGTGCGGGAGACCGTGGCGAGCTGGGCCGGGGAGAGCGCGGACCGCAGCGCGCTGATCCGGCTGCGGGCCGGGGCGGGCTACCCGCTGCGGGCCAAGGCCACCGCGGTGCGCGAGGGCGGGGACGGCTGGGACGAGCTGGAGATCCCGTACGGGCACGGGCTGGACGC
Source organism: Streptomyces sp. NPDC001549 (assembly GCF_042894025.1). Lineage (NCBI taxonomy): Bacteria > Bacillati > Actinomycetota > Actinomycetes > Kitasatosporales > Streptomycetaceae > Streptomyces > Streptomyces sp. NPDC001549. The sequence continues at coordinate 299,263 of NZ_JBIAVJ010000007.1, read as the reverse complement.
CTGGCTGGTGGAGTTCGGGCCCGACGTGGTCGTGGTCGGTCCCGCCGACCTGCGGGCGGACGTGGTGGACCGGCTGCGGGCCGTGGCCGGGGCCTGACAAGGCCCGATCCCGGGGCCCGCGGACCCGCGAGCCCGGCGGCCGATCCGCGGCCGCACCGCTCCACAAGAGCGACATCCACAGACGTGCCCTGAGGGGGAGACGTACCAGCATGGCTGCCAACGCCATCGACCAGACCCGCCGGATGCTGTCCCTGGTGACCTACCTGCGCGAGCGCCCCGGGGCGCACGTCGCGGACGTCGCGCGCGCCTTCGGGATCACCGAGGACGAGCTGATCTCGGACCTCGACGTGCTGCCCATGTGCGGGACGAGCTTCCGGGGCGGGGACCTGCTCGACATCGACACCGACGGGGAGCGCATCTGGTGGCGCAATCCCGACGCCTCGGGGGAGTCCACCGCCGAGCCGCTGCGGCTGGCCGCCGACGAGGCGACCGCGCTGCTGGTGGCCGCGCGCGCGGTGGCCACCCTGCCCGGGCTGCGCGAGAGCGACCGGGACGCCCTGCTGCGGGCCACGGCCAAGCTGGAGGCGGCCGCGGGCGAGGTGGCCGGGGCCAGCTCACGACTGTCGGTGACCTTCGAGTCCGAGGGCGGGGTCTTCGCGGACGTCGACCGGGCCATCGCGGAGCGCCGGCGGCTGTGGCTGCGCTACTACTCGCCCGCGCGGGACGAGCTCACCGAGCGCACGGTCGACCCGATCCGGCTCTTCGCGGTGGGGCACACGTACATGGAGGGCTGGTGCCACCTCTCGGAGGCCCGGCGCACCTTCCGCCTCGACCGGGTCGCGGAGATCCGGCTGCTGGACGAGCGGGCCGAGCCGCCCGCCATCGAGCCGCGCGACCTGTCCGAGGGCCTGGTCCAGCCGGCCGCCGAGGACCCGGAGGTCGTGGTCGAGGTGGGGCCGGGCGGGCGCTGGGTCGCCGAGTACTACCCGCACGACAGCGCGGAGGAGCTGGCCGGGGGCGGTCTGCGGATCACCCTGCGCAGCCCGGACCCGGCCTCGCTGCGCCGGCTGGCGCTGCGGCTGGGCCGGGAGGGCCGGATCGTGGCTCCGGCCGAGCTGGCGGACAGCGCGCGCAGCGCGGCCCGGGAGGCACTGGCGGGGTACGGGGAACAGGTCTGAGGGGAGCGGGGTCGATGTCGCCAACGTCCGGGCCCGTCGCCTTCAAGGCTTCCTGTCCCGACTGCCGCGCCCGCTTCGAGCTGGACGCGGGTGCCCTGCGGCTGGCCATCGGCGGTAGCCGGCGGACCACGTTCTATTCCTTCACCTGTCCTGAATGTGGTGCCGCCGTACGCAAACCCGCCGGCGAGCGGATCGTGGAACTGCTCACCGGTGGTGGCGTGAGCACCCTGCGCAGCGTCTGACCGGGCGGGTGGCCTAGGCTCGCCCCATGCTGTGGCCGATGTTCGCAATTGCCCTGGGCTTCCTCGGAGTGGCCGTGCTCGCCGTGCTCGCGGTGCGGGTATACGTGGAGGTGCGCAGACTGGCCTCCCAGGTGGCGCAGGCCAGCCGCCGGATCACCGACGCCTCCGCGGATCTTGAGCGGGCGGCCGTCGACCTGGCCCGGGCCGGACACGGCGTACGTGGCTAGCTGCGGGACGAATGTGTGTGTCCGGGGCATTGCGAACCTGCCCGGGTGGTAGCGGGAGGACTCCCGGGGATTGCCGGGCGTTAACCCCCTGGGGTTACGATCCTGGGTAGAGCAAGTCTTGGGCGCCCGTCCGGCGTGCTGTGAACCTCGGAGAAAAAGGAAGATACCTATGGGCAACTTCAGGGGTTGGGAAATCCTCGTCATCGTCGGACTCATCATCCTGCTGTTCGGCGCCAAGAAGCTTCCCGACATGGCCCGCTCCCTCGGCAAGTCGGCCCGCATCCTCAAGAGCGAGGCCAAGGCCATGAAGAAGGACGGCGAGAGCGACGACGTCGCCGCCGCCGCGCCCGCGGACCAGTCCGCGCAGCAGCCCGTCGCCCCGCGTACCATCCAGGCCGCTCCGGGTGACGTCAGCAGCTCGCGTCCGGTCAGCGAGCCGAACCGCACCGCCCAGGGCTGACACCCGCCGTACACGCCAGTCATCTGCAACGAGACAAGGGACGTGGGTTGCTCAAGTCTGCCCGCAAGCAGGAGAAGAAAGAACGAGAGGCGAAGGACGCCGAAGGGCGCATGCCTCTCGTCGAGCACCTGCGTGAGCTTCGAAACCGCCTGCTGAAGTCGGTCCTGGCGATCGTGGTGATCACGATCGTCGCCGCGTTCTTCTACCGGGACATCATCAACTTCCTGTTGAAGCCGATGCTGGACTCCGTCGGCTGTACCGACGGTGTGGTGACCCAGCGCAACGGCCGCCCCTGCGCCGACATGACCGTGAACGGCCTGATCTCGGCGTTCTCGATCGCCCTGAAGGTCGCGCTGATGGCCGGTGTGGTGCTGTCCGCCCCGGTGTGGCTGTACCAGCTGTGGGCGTTCGCCGCGCCCGGGCTGCACAGTCACGAGAAGAAGTACGCGCGGAGTTTCGTCGCGGTCGGCGCGCCCCTCTTCCTGACCGGCGCGGTGATCGCGTACAAGATCCTCCCGCAGACCGCGACGATCATGCTCGAGTTCACCCCCGACCACGCGCGCAACCTGCTGCCGGTCGACGACTACCTCGACCTGGTCACCCGCATGGTGATCGTGTTCGGCCTGGCCTTCGAGCTGCCGCTGCTGCTGATCCTGCTGAACTTCACCGGTGTGCTCACCGGCAAGCGGCTGGCGAGCTGGTGGCGGGGCATGGTCCTCGGCATCACGATCTTCGCCGCCTTCGCGACCCCCACCGGTGACCCGCCGACGATGCTGGCGCTGGCCGTGCCCATCGTGGCCCTCTACTTCGCCGCCCTCGGCCTCTGTCTCCTCAACGACCGCAGGCGCAGGCGCAACGACCCCGACGCGGATCTGAGCGACGACGAGGCCTCCGAGCTGGACCTCACCCCGGCGCCGATCGGCGGGCTGGAATCCGTCCCGGCTCCCGCGGCGCTGCCCGAACAGGCCGACGGCGGACGCCAGCGGATCAACGGTTACGACGACGCCACCTGACGGGTACGCCCCCGGCCGTCTCCGGGAGGTGTCCCCGGGGGCGGCCGGGGGCCGGAAACGGGCTCCGGTACATTCCCGTGGATGAGTTACGAGGTCACCCTCTTCGTCAATCCCACAGCCGGACGCGGCCGGGGCGCGCACGCCGCGCAGCCGGCCGCTTCGGCTGTCCGGGCGGCCGGCTTCTCCGTACGGACCGTCGTGGGCGCCGACGCGCCGGACGCCCTGGCCCGGCTGACCACCGCCGTCCGTGAGGGCACCGGCGCGGTGGTGGCCGTGGGGGGCGACGGGATGGTCTCCCTGGCGCTCCAGGCCCTGGCGGGGACGCCGGTGCCGCTCGGGGTGGTCGCGGTGGGCACCGGCAACGATTTCGCGCGCGCGACGGGGCTGCCCGTACGGGATCCGGAGCGGGCCGGACGAATGGCCGCCGAAGCCCTCAAGGAGAGCCGGATCCGGGAGATCGACCTGGGCCGGGTGGCCGGCGCCGACTACGAGAAGTGGTTCGGGACGGTGCTGTGCTCCGGCTTCGACTCGCGGGTCAACGACCGGGGCAACCGCATACGGCTGCCGGTCGGCCGGTTCAAGTACGACCTGGCGATGATCGCGGAGCTGGCCGCCTTCCGGCCGTTCCCGTACCGGATCACCCTGGACGACGGGCCGGTGATCGAGACCGAGGCCACGCTGGTGGCCGTCGGCAACGGGTCCTCCTACGGCGGGGGCATGCGCATCTGTGCGGACGCCGTCCCCGACGACGGACTCTTCGACGTCACGGTGGTCGGCGACTGCAGCCGGGCCACCCTGCTCAAGGTGTTCCCGCAGGTCTACAAGGGCCGCCACCTCGGCCATCCGAAGGTGACCGTCCACCGGGCCAGGAAGATCACCCTGGAGGCGGCGGGCCTGGGCGCGTACGCGGACGGCGAGCCGCTGGGGGTGCTGCCGGTGACCGCGGAATGCGTTCCCCGGGCGGTCCGGCTGCTCACTTAAATGATCGCGACTGTTGTCGGAGGTGGCGGGTAGGCTCGACAGCAAGATGACCGAAGAACTCTCACCCGCCGAGCGGTACGCCGCTGCCCGGATCCGCGCCGCCGAAGAGGCCTCTGCCCTGGCCCCCTTCCGCGAGATGTACGAATTCGATCTGGACCCGTATCAGGTCGAGGCCTGCAAGGCGCTGGAGGCCGGCAAAGGCGTCCTCGTCGCCGCCCCGACCGGCTCGGGCAAGACCATCGTCGGCGAGTTCGCCGTGCACCTGGCCCTCCAGCAGGGCCGCAAGTGCTTCTACACGACGCCGATCAAGGCGCTGTCGAACCAGAAGTACGCCGACCTCGTCAAGCGCTACGGTGCCGACAAGGTGGGCCTGCTGACGGGTGACAACAGCGTCAACTCCGAGGCGCCGGTGGTCGTGATGACCACCGAGGTGCTCCGCAACATGCTGTACGCGGGCTCGCGGTCGCTGCTCGGCCTCGGCTACGTCGTGATGGACGAGGTCCACTACCTCTCCGACCGGTTCCGCGGGGCCGTCTGGGAGGAAGTGATCATCCACCTCCCCGAGTCGGTGACCCTGGTCTCCCTGTCGGCCACCGTGTCCAACGCCGAGGAGTTCGGCGACTGGCTGGACACCGTGCGCGGGGACACCGAGGTGATCGTCTCCGAGGAGCGGCCCGTACCGCTGTGGCAGCACGTCATGGCCGGCCGCCGGATCTACGACCTCTTCGAGGAGGAGTCCGACCACGGCGGCCGCGGCTCCGCGCGCCGGGAGGTCAATCCCGATCTGCTGCGCATGGCGCGCGAGGAGAACAGCCGCACCTACAGTCCGAAGGACCGGCGGCGCGGCAAGATGGTCCGCGAGGCCGACCGCGAGCGCGAGCGGCGCTCCCGCGGCCGGATCTGGACCCCGTCGCGCCCCGAGGTCATCGCCCGCCTCGACAACGACGGGCTGCTGCCCGCCATCAACTTCATCTTCAGCCGGGCCGGCTGCGAGGCCGCCGTCCAGCAGTGCCTGTACGCGGGCCTGCGGCTCAACGACGAGTCCGCGCGGCTCAGGGTCCGCGAGCTCGTCGAGGCGCGGACCGCCTCCATCCCCACCGAGGACCTGCACGTCCTGGGGTACTACGAGTGGCTCGAAGGGCTGGAGCGGGGCATCGCCGCGCACCACGCGGGCATGCTGCCCACCTTCAAGGAGGTCGTGGAGGAGCTCTTCGTACGCGGCCTGGTGAAGGCCGTCTTCGCCACGGAGACCCTGGCGCTGGGCATCAACATGCCCGCGCGCACGGTGATCCTGGAGAAGCTGGTCAAGTGGAACGGCGAGCAGCACGCCGACATCACCCCCGGCGAGTACACGCAGCTGACCGGCCGGGCCGGCCGGCGCGGCATCGACGTCGAGGGCCACGCGGTGGTGCTCTGGCAGCGCGGCATGGACCCGGCGGGGCTCGCCGGGCTCGCGGGTACCCGTACGTATCCGCTGCGTTCCAGCTTCAAGCCCTCGTACAACATGGCCGTGAACCTGGTCAGCCAGTTCGGGCGGCACCGCTCGCGCGAGCTCCTGGAGACCTCCTTCGCGCAGTTCCAGGCCGACCGCTCGGTCGTCGGGATCTCCCGGCAGGTCCAGCGCAACGAGGAGGGCCTGGAGGGCTACCAGGAGGGCATGACCTGCCACCTGGGGAACTTCGAGGAGTACGCGCAGCTGCGCCGTGACCTCAAGGACCGCGAGACGGACCTGGCCAAGCAGGGCGCGGCGCAGCGCCGGGTGCAGGCGGCGAGTTCGCTGGAGAAGCTCAAGCCGGGCGACATCATCCATGTGCCGACGGGCAAGTTCGCCGGGCTCGCGCTGGTCCTGGACCCGGGCGTGCCGGCCGGGCGGGTCAACGGGCACCGCGGGCACGAGTACGCCGAGGGCCCGCGCCCGCTGGTGCTCACCGCCGAGCGGCAGGTCAAGCGGCTCGCCGCGATCGACTTCCCGGTCCCGGTCGAGGCGCTCGACCGGATGCGGATCCCCAAGACCTTCAACGCGCGCTCGCCGCAGTCCCGCCGGGACCTGGCGTCCCAGCTGCGGACCAAGGCCGGGCACATCACGCCGGAGCGGCGCTCCCACGGCCGGGCCGCGGCCGCCGACGACCGTGAGATCGCCCGGCTGCGCAGTGAGCTGCGGGCGCATCCCTGCCACGGCTGCGACGAGCGCGAGGACCACGCCCGCTGGGCGGAGCGCTATTACCGGCTCAAGCGGGACACCCAGCAGCTGGAGCGGCGGATCGAGGGCCGGACGAACACCATCGCCCGCACCTTCGACCGGATCCACGCGCTGCTGACCGAGCTGGACTACCTGCGCGAGGACGAGGTCACCGTGCACGGCAAGCGGCTCGCCCGGCTGTACGGGGAGCTGGACCTGCTGGCCTCCGAATGCCTGCGTGCCCGCGTGTGGGAGGGCCTGAGCCCGGCCGAACTGGCCGCCTGCGTCTCGGCGTTGGTCTTCGAGGCGCGGCAGTCCGACGACGCGGTCGCGCCGAAGGTGCCCGGCGGCGCGGCGAAGGAGGCGCTGGGCGAGATGGTCCGGATCTGGGGCCGCCTCGACGCGCTGGAGGAGGAGCACCGCATCAACCAGGCGGAGGGCGTGGGCCAGCGCGAGCCGGACCTCGGCTTCGCGTGGGCGGCGTACCAGTGGGCCTCCGACAAGAGCCTGGACGAGGTGCTGCGCGAGGCGGAGATGCCGGCCGGTGACTTCGTGCGCTGGTGCAAGCAGGTCATCGACGTGCTCGGGCAGGTCGCGGCGGCGGCTCCGGCGGCCTCCGGTGACAGCGGGAGCACGGTGGCGCGCAATGCCCGCAAGGCCGTGGACGCGCTGCTTCGGGGTGTAGTGGCCTACAGCTCGGTCGGCTAGGCGGTTTTGGGGCTTCCTCCGAGAGTGGGGATGGCTTGATCTGATCTCTTGCCATGATCGAATCGTCGTGCTCTGTGCGACGATCGATTCCATGAGTGGGGGAGCGGACGATGGTCCGAGACGGGTCGGTCGGCCACGTGCCGACCGGCTGAGACCGGAGAGCGGCCGGCCGCCGCGCGAGGAACTCCTCTGCGCGGCGGCCGAGTTGTTCACCGACCAGGGATACGCGGCGACCACCACGCGGGCCGTCGCCGAACGGGCCGGGATGCGCCAGGCCACGATGTACCACTACTTCGGTGGCAAGGAGGAACTCCTCGCCGAACTGCTGGAGTCCACGGTCGCACCCTCGCTGGTGCTGGCCCGGCAGCTGCTCGCGGACGACGGGCGGTGCGCCGCGCGGCGGCTGTGGGAGCTGTGCCGCTCCGACGTACTGCTGCTGTGCGGCGGGCCGTACCGCCTGGGGGCGCTCTACCTGCTGCCCGAGCTGGGCGGTTCGCGCTTCACGCGGTTCCGCCGGATGCGCGGGGAACTCAAGGACGCCTACCGGGTGTTGCTCGCCGGGACCCGCGTCGGCGCCGAACTGGCTGGGGACAAGGCGGGGCTGACGCTCCGTGGCGACCTCGTCTTCGGGCTCATCGAGGGCGTCATGCTGATCCACCGCACGGATCCGGCGCGGCCGGCGACGGCCTTCGCGGAGGCCACAGCGGACGCGGCGCTGAGGATCGCGGGCGTCGGCCCGCCCGGCTAGCCGACGGATCCGGCCTCCCAGCCCGCGCGGTCGTCCCAGGCCTGGAGGGTGCGGCCGCTCTCGAAGCGGTGCCCGCGGCCGGTCACCGGGTCGGCGAACGCCAGTACCCGGGCCAGGAGTTGCAGCGGCCTGCGGTAGTCGTCCGGGGCCGGGTCGGTGACCTGCGGGTACACCGGGTCGCCGAGGATGGGCAGACCCAGGCTGTTCATGTGGACCCGCAGCTGGTGGGTGCGGCCGGTGCGCGGGGTCAGCCGGTAACGGGCCAGCCCGCCCCGGGCCTCGACGCATGCGACCAGGCTCTCGGCATTGGGCTCGCCGCCGGGCACCTCGACCGCCGCGATGACCCCGCGGGCCTTCTCGATCCGGCTGCGGACCGTGCGCGGGAGGGTGCGGGCGAGTTCCGGATCGTGCGGTGCGAGGGCCTCGTACTCCTTGTGCACCTCGCGCCGCTGGAAGAGCAGCTGGTAGGCGCCGCGGTCCTCGGGCCGGACGCTGAACATCACCAGTCCCGCCGTCAGCCGGTCCAGCCGGTGCGCGGGGCTCAGGCCGGGCAGGTCCAGCTCCTCGCGGAGCCGGGCCAGGGCGGTCTCGGTGATGTGGGAGCCGCGCGGGGTGGTGGCCAGGAAGTGCGGCTTGTCCACGACCAGCAGGTGCGCGTCCCGGTGGACGACGGAGATCGGGAAGGGCACCCGCGGCTCCGGCTCCATGCCCCGGTGGAACCACAGGTAGGCGCCCGGCTCGTACGGGTCCTCCGCGCGCAGGACCCGCCCGCCGGGGCCCAGCACCCGGCCTGCGGCCAGCAGGCGGGCGACCGAGTCGGCGCCGCGGGTGCCGGCGTAGCGCGCCGCGAGGTAGTCGCCGAGATCCGGCCATGCCCCGTCCGGGTCGGGCGGGAGCCGCAGCCGGACCGGGTCGATGCCGGCGCGCTGGGGGAGGGGCGAGGGGGGTGGCTGGGCTCTGCGTCTCATCGGGGAACAGGCTATGCGGCTACTGCTGGGTGAAAGTGCCCAGGTGGTCGGCGTCGAGGTATTCGATGCGCAGGGTGCCGTCGGCGAAGATCACCCCGGTGCGGCCGACCGCGTTCTCACCCGCGGTCATGAAGCTGAAGGTGTCCCCGTCGTAGTGGGTCAGCGGGAAGCGCAGGGGCCCCGGGCCGAGGGCGAGGGTGAGCGCGCCGTTGTCGTCGGCGGTCACGGTGGCCTTGCCGTAGTAGGGGTTGTCGTAGGTTCCGGTGTACGCGGCGCTGTCCCGGGCCGGCTGCGCTCCGGAGGGCGGGTGGGCGTAGTCGGTGGTCGACCCGCCCGGGGGTTCGAGAGCCGCGGCGTAGGCGGAGGCGGCCAGGGCGAGCCAGTCGGTGGAGACCTTGCCGTGCTCGGCGTAGTCGAAGAAGTCCAGGGCCACGGCGTCGGGCAGGCCGACCGGGGCGCCGTTGGTCAGGACGACGATGCCGAGCTGCTCCAGCGGGAGCATGGTGACGTTGGTGTTGGCGCCGAGTTCGAAGGCGCCGGAGTGGCTCAGGCGCACGCGGCCGGCGCTGTCGTAGCTGACGTTCCAGCCGAGGCCGTAGAAGCTGGTGGTGCCGACGGCGTTGGCCGGCTGCGACACGATCGCGGGGACATGGGTCCGGGCGAGGGTGTCGGCGGGGATGATCCGCTTCCCGTCGAGGGTGCCGCCGGCCAGTTGCAGCCGCAGCCAGCGGGCCATGTCGGTGGCGGTGGAGCTGACACCGCCGGCCGGGGCCTGGGCGTCCGGGTCGCGGACGAAGCGCGGGCTCCAGGTGCCGTCGGCATTCCTGACGTGGGTGGCGGCGTGGTCGGGGGAGTTGACGAAGGCGGAGAACTCGGTGCTCGTACGGGTCATGCCGGCGGGCTTGAAGAGGGTGTCGGCGCTGAGCTTCTGCCAGCTGGTGCCCTTGGCGCGGGCGACGGCCTCGGCGGCCGCGGTGAACCCGAAGTTGGTGTAGGCGTAGCTCGCCCGGAACGGGCCGAGGGGCTCCAGGCGCAAGTGGTCCAGGATGTACGCCTGGTCGTAGCCGAGGTCTTCGAGGAGGTCGCCGGCGTGGTCGGGGAGGCCGCTGCGGTGGGAGAACAGGTCGGCGGTGGTGACGTGGCCGGTGACCCAGGGGTCCTTCAGGGAGAACCCGGGCAGGACGGTGCGGGCGTCCCACTCCTGGGGGTCGGTGAGGGTGCCGGCCACGACCGTGGAGGAGACGGGCTTGGACAGCGAGGCGATCTGGAAGACGGTGTCGGGGCCGACCTCGGCGCTCTCGCCGGTCCTGCGGAGCCCGTAGCCCTTGATGTGGACGACCTTGTCGTCGTGGACCACGGCCACGGACACGCCGGGGACCCCGGTGCGGCGCATCATGTCCTCGACGGTGCGGTCGAGGCGGGCGACGGCCTTGTCGACGGCGGCGTCCGTGATCTGGGGTTTCGGGGCGGGGGGCGGGCTGGGCGCGGCCGTGGCTGTGCCCATGGCCGTGATGCCGGCCGTCGCGGTCAGGAGGACCGCGGCCCCTGCTGCCCCGAGCGCCTGGCGGGTACGCATGGGGTCATTGTCCTGCCGGGGGCCGCGCGGCGCGCGTCGCCGTTGCCGGGGGCGCTGCCCCGGACCCCCGCGCCTCAAACGCCGGCGGGGCTGAGTGGGGCGTCGGGGGTGGGCGGGTCGGGGCGAAACCTTTACGCGGCCGCGCGGTGTTCCTGTTCGGCCTCGACCGAGGCGTTCCAGTCGCGCTTGATCGCGCGCCAGCCCTCGTCCGTCTCGCCCAGGCGCCAGTAGCCCGAGATCGACAGGCGCTCGCGCGGGACACCGCGCTCCATGCGGAGGTGGCGGCGCAGGTCCTTGACGAAGCCGGCCTCGCCGTGGACGAAGGCGTGGACGTCCGTGGACGGGAACTCCATGGCGGTGACGGCCTCCACCAGAGCCTCGCCCACCGGGCGGTCGCCGCGGTGCAGCCAGATCGGGACGATGCCGTCCGGGGTGGCGATCTTCAGCTCGCCGGCCGGGCCGTCGATCTCGACGAGGGCGTGGACCTGGGCGCCCGCCGGCATCCGCTCCATCGCGGCGGCGATCGCCGGCAGGGCGCTCTCGTCGCCCACCAGGAGGTGCCAGCCCGCCGCCGGGTCCGGGGCGTAGGCGCCGCCCGGGCCGAGGAAGCGTACGAGCTCGCCCGGCTGCACCCGTGCCGCCCAGGGGCCGGCCAGGCCCTCGTCGCCATGGACCACGAAGTCGAGGGTCAGCTCCAGGTGCGCGGGGTCCCAGCTCCGTACGGTGTACGCGCGCTGGCGCGGCCACTGCGCGCGGGGGAAGTCCGCGCGGATCCGGTCCAGGTCCCACGGCGCGGGGTAGCTGACGCCCGCCGGGGCGAACAGCAGCTTGACGTACTGGTCGGTGTACTCGCCCGCGCCGAACTCCCGGAGGCCCTCACCGCCCAGCACGAGCCGCACCATGTGCGGCGACAGCCGCTCGGTGCGTACGACGACGGCGGTGCCGACGGTGCGGGCGCGTCCTTCTGCCACGGTGACTCCCCTGACTCCATGAAACTTAGCCTTACCTAAGTTATCACCTCATGGGCGCAGCGCACTGCTCAGGCGAGCGACTGCGCCACCCAGCCCCCACCGATGGGCTAGCGCATCCACCAGTTCGGGCTGCGCCGGGGCCGTCGGACGGGTCGGGTCGAACGCAGGAAGCGGCACGTCCGAGGCCACCTTGACCACCTTCGGTGCCACCGCCAGGTAGGGCCGGGACTCGTCCAGCCGCTTGCGCTGGGTCGGGGTCAGCTTCGACTTCGGGTCGTCGACCGCCGCGATGATCCCGGCCAGGGTGCCGTAGGCGTCCAGGAGTTTGGCGGCCGTCTTCTCGCCGATGCCGGGGACGCCCGGCAGGCCGTCGCTCGGGTCGCCGCGCAGCAGCGCCAGATCCGCGTAACCGGGGCCGTCCACCCCGTACTTCTCGCGGAGCCACGCCTCGTCGGTCACCTGCAGGGTGCCCACGCCCTTGAGCGGGTACAGCACCCGCCGCTGCCGGGCGTCGTCCACCAGCTGGTACAGGTCCCGGTCGCCGGTGACGATGTCCACGGGGCCGCTCGCGCGGGCGGTGAGCGTGCCGATCACGTCGTCCGCCTCGTACCCGGCGACCCCGACCCGGGCGATGCCGAAGGCGTCCAGCGCCGCCTCGATGATCGGGACCTGCGGGGCGAGCGTGTCCGGGGTCTCCTCCACGTCGGGGCCGGTCTCGGTCTCCTCGGCCACCCGGTGCGCCTTGTAGGAGGGGATGAGCTCCACCCGCCAGTGCGGCCGCCAGTCGGCGTCCATACACGCCACCAGATCGTCCGGCCGGTGGTCCTGGACGAGCCGGCCGATGAAGTCGAGCAGCCCGCGCACGGCGTTGACCGGGGTGCCGTCGGGGGCCTTCACCGAGTCCGGCACACCGAAGTAGGCGCGGTAGTAGAGGGAGGCGGTGTCCAGGAGCATCAGGCGTCGTGTCGTCACGGAGTCGATGATGCCGCAACGCACCCCGGCGGGTGTCCGGGCCGCCCGGACACCCCGCGCCGCGACGGACAGTGAGCGCATGAGTACGGGAAGAGCCGTGCACGCGAAACCGGAGGCGGTTGCTGCGTAAGGTGCTTACAGCACACCGATGTGCGACAGACATGGGGAGGGCAGCCCCGACATGAACGACAGGGACGGCACCGACGGCAGCGATGGCATGGACGGCAAGCTGAACGACAGGGACGACAAGAGCAAGGACAAGGACGGCAAGGAGCCGCTCCGGGTGGGCGTGGCCGTGCGCAAGCGGCGCCGCGCACTCCATCTCACGCTGGCCGCCGTGTCGGCGCGCAGCGGCCTGTCGGTGCCCTTCCTGAGTCAGATAGAGAACGAACGGGCCCGGCCCAGCATGCGCTCCCTGGAGCGGGTCGCGGACGCGCTCGAGACCACGGCCGTCGAGCTGCTGGCCGCCTCCGACACCGCGCGCACGGTGAACCTCGTACGGGCCGGTGACGCCTCCGGGCTCACCCCGTTCCCGGGCGTACGGCCCCTGGTGCGCGGGCACCACCAGCTGCACGCGATGGAGTTCACCGGGGACCAGGACGCCGGACGCGAGTACCAGCACCGCAACGACGAACTGATGTACGTGGTCGAGGGTGCCTGCCAGGTCGAGGCGGAGGGGCGGGCGTACCGGCTGGAGAGCGGGGACGCGCTGTTCCTGTCCGGTGGCGTGCGGCACCGCTGGCGGGCCGTCACCGAGGACACCCGGATCCTGGTCGTCGCGGTGGGCGAGCACATCCACGCGACCTCCGAGCCCCCGTCGCCGGGACACTGAGCGGCGTGCGGCGGGTCGTCTCGCTGGTGCCCTCGCTGACCGAGGCGGTGGCCGTGAGCGCGCCGGGGCTGCTGGTCGGGGTCACCGACTGGTGCACGCACCCCGGGGACCTCGGCGACGCGGTGCGGATCGGGGGGACGAAGAACCCCGACGTACGGCGGATCGCCGAGCTCCGGCCGGACCTGGTGATCGCCAACGAGGAGGAGAACCGGGCCCCCGACCTGGCGGCGCTGCGCGCGGCCGGCGTGGAGGTGCTCGTCACCGAGGTCCGGGACCTGCCGCAGGCGCTGCGGGAGCTGGACCGGGTGCTGGTGGGGGCGCTGGGGCTGACGAGACCGGGGTGGCTGGCGGACGCGGAGCGTGCGTGGGCCGGGTTGGAGCCGGCCGGCACGCGCACCGCCTTCGTGCCGATCTGGCGGCGGCCGTGGATGGTGCTGGGCCGGGACACCTTCGCCGGGGACCTGCTGGCGCGGCTCGGGGTCCGCAACGTCTACGCCGGACACCCGGAGCGGTATCCGCGGGTGCCGGTGGAGGAACTCGCGGCGGCCGGCTGCGACCTGGTGGTGCTCCCGGACGAGCCGTACCGCTTCACGGCCGAGGACGGCCCGGAGGCCTTCCCGGGCCTGCCCGCCGCCCTGGTCGGCGGCCGGCACCTGACCTGGTACGGGCCCTCGCTGGCCGAGGCCCCGGCGGTGCTGTCGCAGGCCCTGCGCGCGGCGCTGTAGCGCTCGGCTCCGGCCGCTCGGTGGTGCCGGGGCTCTGCCCCGGGCCCCGCGCCTCAATCGCCGGCGGGGCTGGGTGGTGTGGGGCGGTGCCCCGCCGGAGTGTCTCCTCGGCTCGCGCGGTGCGGCATGTCTCGGTTGTGCCCGGTGGTGCGCGCTCGTCCTGCGGGGACACTCCGCCGTGTCCCCGCCCCACGGCGTGCTCCGAGAGTGCCCCGAAGCCGCCCCGGCGCGTGGGGAGCGGGGACGGGGGGCCCAGCAGGACGAGCGCGCGACCGCCGGGTACTGCCGCGACGGCTCGCACGCGCCGAGCCGAGGAGACACCCCTGCCCGGCCCCGCGGACCGGCCCGCACCGCGCCCGGATCCCGGCCCGCAGGACGGCTCGGACTCGCCCGCCCCGCCGAGGGAAGGGCCCCGCCCGAGGGAACGGCTAGCCGGCCAGCAGCCGGCCGGAGAGCAGGCCGCGCACGGTGTGGGCGGCGGCCAGGAGCCAGGCGGTCAGCAGGCCGAGGAAGAGGGCGGTGGCGAGCCAGGCGTAGGCGGTCAGGCCGGTGTGGTGGGCCAGCCCGGTGGCGCCGGTGACGCAGGTGCCCAGGGGGAAGGTCAGGGCCCACCAGGTCATCGCGAAGCCCATGCCGCCCCGGGCCGCCCGGACCAGCATGGCCACGGCCAGGGCCAGCCACAGCAGGGCGAAGCCCATCACAGGGACCCCGTAGATCACGGCGAAGGCGCCCAGTGCGCCCGCGTAGGTGCCGTCGATCGACTGGGGGGCGACGTCGGCGAGCTGGTTCACGGCGGTGGCGGACTGGCCGAGGGGGCCGAGGACCAGGAACAGGGTCGGGGTCAGGGCCAGGGGGAGGGGGCCGCCCACGATCAGCCGGCCGAAGATCAGGGGGAGCATCAGCAGGGTGGCGAGCAGGCTGATCCCGAACATGGCGTAGCAGGCGAGCAGCAGGCTCTCGCGGGGCTGGCCGGCGGGCAGGTGGGGTATCAGCAGCGGGCCGAGGGCGGCGGAGACCATGGGGGAGACCAGGGGGAGCAGCCAGACGGGGCTGGCCTGCCCGGGCTCGACCTTGTGCCGTACGACCATCAGGTAGGGCACGGCCACGGCCATGACCAGGCCGATCGCGGTACCGGCGGTGAACAGCACGGCGTCCACGGCGACGGCGGCGCCGGTCCCGATGAGGTCCTTGCCGACGATGAGCGTGCCGCCGCCGACGGCCAGCAGTGCCATCGCGAGGCAGCCGTAGAAGGGGGCGACGGCCGGGTCGAGGAGATGGGCGCGGGCCTGGTCGCGGTGGTGGAGCCAGTGCCCGGCGCGGGCCGTGAGCAGGACGGCGAGGAGGACGGCGGACAGCGCCCAGACGAGCTGGCAGGCCACGCGCTGGCCGGGGAGCTGGTACGGGAGGGTCGCGCCGGCGTTGGCGAGGATCGCCGTGCCCATGACGCAGGCGTACCAGTTGGGGCCGAGGTGCCGCAGTGCGGGGGCCTTGTGGGCCCGGACCGCGGGAGTGGTGTGGGTGCGGGGTCGCACGAGGATGGTGGCCATGGATCCAGCCTCGTGCCCGGGCGGACGGGGCGGCAGAGGTCATCTCCCTATGAGGCCATAAACTGATGTTATGGGTAATGAGGAGTGGGTTCCGCTGGCGCACCGGGTACCGGACCTGGGCGCGCTGGAACTGCTGCTCGCGGTCGCGCGGGTCGGCAGCCTGAGCGGCGCGGCCCGGCGGCTGGGCATCACCCAGCCCGCCGCGAGCAGCCGGATCCGGGCGATGGAGACCCGGCTCGGCGTGGCCCTGGTGGACCGCTCGCCGCGGGGGTCGACGCTGACGGCCGAGGGCGCGCTCGTCACGGACTGGGCCCGGCGGGTGGTGGAGGCGGCGGAGGCCTTCGACGCGGGGGCGCAGGCGCTGCGCGGGCGGCGGGATTCGCGGCTGCGGGTGGCCGCCAGCATGACCATCGCGGAATACCTGCTGCCGGGCTGGCTGATCGCCCTGCGCGGGCAGCGCCCGGACACGGCGGTGTCACTGCACGCCGGCAACTCGGCGGTGGTCGCCGAACGGGTCCTCGCGCACGAGGCCGACCTCGGCTTCGTGGAGGGGCTGACCGTGCCCGAGGGACTGGATTCGGCGGTGATCGCGCAGGACCGCCTGGTGGTGGCGGTGGCCCCGGGCCACCCGTGGGCCCGCCGCGCCAAGGGGGTGGCGGCGGCGGAGCTGGCCTCGACCCCGCTGATCCTGCGCGAGCGGGGGTCCGGCACGCGACAGGTCCTGGACGCCGCGCTGGTCTCGGCCGGCGGGCTGGCCGCGCCGCTGCTGGAACTGGCGTCGACCACGGCGGTGAAGGCGGCGGCGCTGAGCGGTGCGGGGCCGTGCGTGCTGTCGGAGCTGGCGGTCGGGGACGAACTGGGTGCGCGGCGGCTGGTGGAGGTCCCGGTGTCGGGCGCGCCGCTGGACCGGGCCCTGCGGGCGGTCTGGCCGACGGGTTCCCGCCCGGCGGGCCCGGCCCGTGACCTGCTGTCCCTGACCCACCGCCGGATCTAGTCCGCGGTCGAAGCCCGTTCTGGTCCGTTCGGGCGATGAGGGATCGATTCGGCGCGGTGTGGTCGGTGACCGGGGTGCGCGACGCAGGAAGGTGGCTCCTGCACGTTTGTCGCTCTCCCGAGGAGAACCCAGATGCGTCTTCGCCATGCCGCCGTCGCCGCCTTCGGCGCTGTCACCCTGCTGCTCACGCTCCCGACATCGGCCTCGGCCGCGGAGGGACAGTTCCAGTACACGGTCGCCGGTCTCGACGGCAGGCCGCTGAGGGTCGTACTGGAGAACCCGCCGAGCGGGGAGTGCATCACGCTGCCCGAGGTGGCCGACCCCGCGGCCAGTTCCCCGGCGCACTCGCCGCGCAACCGGACCGACGAGGTGGCGATCGTGTTCACCGAGCCGGACTGCACGGGCAGTGAGTTCAGGCTGCGGCCGCGCACGGGCTACGGCACGGAGCGCCTCGAACTGCGATCGGTGGTCTTCGTCCGGCCCGAGTGAGGAACGGCTGCCGGGCCCGGAGCCGCGCGGGGAGGCTCAGCTCTGCGAGCTGAGCCTCTTCGTCAGGAGCGAGCCCGCGACGATCAGCGCGACGCCCAGCCACCACATGTTGTCGAAGATGAGGACGGCGATCCCGATCGGCACCAGCAGGCCCGCCAGCGGCAGCAACAGTCCCGCCGGGCCGGGTGGTTCGGGGCCCTCGCCGGTGGCCTCGCGGACCGCGCGGGCGCGGACGACGTCCGGGTACCAGACGGTGAACTTCAACGCGGCGACGATGGCCAGGATCTGGATGATCCAGCCGGTCCAGATGTTGTTCGGGTTGTGCAGGACCAGGTCCCCGTAGGCGCCCGCGAGGGCCGCCACCACGAAGGCCGCACCCCACACGCCGGTGATCACGTAGTTGGCGCGGATGAAGCCGGGCTCGTGCCAGTGCGACGGATCGACCTGTTCACGGGCGTACTGGAGGGTGAAGGGCATCCCCACGGCCATCGAGCCGAAGGCGATCACGGCAAGGGTGATGTTCGCGACCTCGCCCGCGTACGTCTCCAGCCAGCGCAGGGTCCCCTCGCTCGCCAGGGCTCCGACGACGGCCATCGAGGCGAAGAACACCACGTCGGCCAGTTCCAGGAGTTTCCAGCTGCTGCCACGGTTGATCAGGTGGCTCGCCGCGATGAGCGCGGCGGCCGTGGCCAGCGCCAGTCCGACCGAGAGCTCGAACCGCCCCGGGCCGACCAGCAGTGAGAAGACGATCCACGGGGCCATTCCGATGACCGGGTTCTCCAGGAACCCGGACACCGGGCCGGATGCCGTGCCCGTTGCCTCGGTCCGCACCCTTCCAGCCTGCGCGTCCGCCGGGCGGCCGGCCAATCGGGCCGGGCGGCCACGCACCACCGCCCTTAGGGGGTGTCTTGCCGGTCAGGCCGGGCTCGCGGCGCCCGGCATGCACGCTCGCCGCGTTCTCGTCGGTCGCCGACGCTCCGCGTCGACTCCCTCCTCGGCCTTGCGATCGCACGCACCGGGCGCCGCTCCCTGATCCGGCCCGACCGACAAGACACCCCTTCGCCCCGCGCCGTCGGGCGCGAAGGGAGGGGCGGTGGGGAGCGGGCGTCAGCCCACCGGCACCGCGGTGCGGACGGAGGCCGCCTCGACCAGGGCGGACATCACCCGCGTGTCCTTGTCCCGCTCCGGATGCCACTGGACGCCCAGCACCCACCGCTCCGGGTCGGGCAGTTCGATCGCCTCCACCGTGCCGTCGACCGCGTGGGCCGAGACGACCAGGCCCCGGCCCAGCCGGTCGACGGCCTGGTGGTGGTAGGTCGGGACCTGCGCCTCCTCCGGGACCAGTTCCGCGTACCGGGTGCCCTGGACCGGGCGGACCGGGTGCCACGAGATGGCCCCCGGGGTCTCGAAGTGGCCGTCGATGTGCTGGATCAGCGTTCCGCCCAGGGCCACGTTGAGGGCCTGCATGCCCCGGCAGATGCCGAGCAGGGGCAGGTCCGCGTCCAGCGCGGCGGCGATCAGGGCCAGCTCCCAGTGGTCGCGGACCGTGGCGGGGGCGCCCGTACGGGAGTCGCGCGCGGCTCCGTAGTGCACCGGGTCCAGGTCCGGTCCGCCCGCGACGACCAGGCCGTCCACCCGGCTCAGCACCTCCGCCGCCGACCCGGGTTCGTCCGGCGGGAGCAGCACGGCCGCGCCGCCCGCCGCCTGGACGAGTTCGTAGTACCCGGTCGGTACGAGGGATGTCGGGAGGTCCCACACGCCGTAGCGGGTGGAATCCTCGACGTAGGTGGTGATGCCGATGAGCGGCCTGGGCACGTTCGTTACCTCCAGCAGGGGCAGAGCAGGGCAGGAACAGGGTTTCAGTCGCGGGTCAGTTCCGCCTCGGCTTCCGCGAGAGCCGCGAACTCCTCCTCCGGGGCCGAGGCCACCAGGTGGTGCCGACTGTAGATCGCGAAGTAGGCCAGGGCGACGGCGTACACCGCCAGGGCGATGAATGCGGCGTCCTTGTCCACCAGGAAGGTGGCGACCAGGGCCGACAGGGCGAGTGCGAAGGCCACCGAGGAGGTCAGGATCCCGCCCGGGGTGCGGTACGGACGCTCCAGGTCCGGCTCCCGGCGGCGCAGCACGATGTGCGAGAGCGCCATCAGGGCGTAGGAGATGGTGGCGCCGAACACCGCGATGTTGAGCATGCGGGCTCCGTCACCGGTGGCCGCGGCCAGGGCGAAGCCGATCGCGCCGGGGATGACCAGACCCAGGTACGGGGCCTTGCGCTTCGAGGTGAGCGAGAGGAAGCGGGGCAGGTAGCCGGCCCGGGAGAGGGCGAACAGCTGGCGCGATCCCGCGTAGATGAGGGAGAAGAAGGAGGCCACCAGGCCGGCCAGGCCCGCGTAGTTCACGAAGCGGCTGAGCGCGGTCGGACCGCCGTCCCCTTCCAGGGCCACGACCAGCGGGTTGCCGGCGGCCTTGACGGCGTCGGCGCCCTGGGCGCCGGTCGCGGCGAAGAAGGTGATCAGGGCGAGCAGGGCGAGGATGCCCATGGAGATGGAGAGGGCCTTCGGCATCGAGCGGACCGGGTCCTTGGCCTCCTCGGCGGCCAGCGGTACGCCTTCCACGCCGAGGAAGAACCACATGCCGAAGGGGAACGCGGCCCAGATGCCGAGGACGCCCAGCGGCAGCCAGGAGTTCGAGCCGAAGGCGTCCGCGTCGACGGGGATGTTGTTCAGGCCGGAGGCGTCGAACTCGGTGAAGGCCCCCACCGCGAAGATCAGCAGCGCGGCGACGGCGATCGCGGTCACGACCAGGCTGAAGCGGAGCGCCTCGCCGACGCCCCAGAGGTGGACGCCGATGAAGATGACGAAGCAGCCGAGGTAGACGGGCCAGCTGGAGGTGAGTCCGAAGAGGCCGAGGGATTCGACGTAGTCGCCGATGAAGATGACGATCGCGGCCGGGGCCAGGATGTACTCGATGAGGATGGCGGTGCCGGTGAGGAAACCGCCCCACGGGCCGAGCGCGCGGCGGGCGAAGCCGTAGCCGCCGCCCGCGGTCGGCAGGATGGTGGACAGCTCGGCGAGCGAGAAGACCAGACAGGCGTACATCGCGCCCATGAGGACGGTGGCGATGGCGAGGCCGCCGAAGCCGCCCTTGTCGAGGCCGACGTTCCAGCCGGAGAAGTCCCCGGAGACGACATAGGCGACGCCGAGACCGGTGAGGAGCAGCCAGCCGGCGCTGCCGCGGCGCAGCGTCCGGCGCGCGAGGTACTCGTCGGGGCTGTCCCCGCCGTCGGGGGACGTGGTGGGTGCGGGTACGGCTGCGAGCCGTGCTTCGATGTCGTCGGCCATCGTGCGCTCCTGCCTAGGGCAATGGTTGTGGGGCGTACCTTTGCCTTAGAGGAGTGGAGTGCGCAAGACCTCTGCGTTAAACAGAGGTTACGAAACCCTCTCGGGCCGCCCCTGGCGTGGCTCAGGTCAGGAAGCCCCGCAGCAGCGCCGCCGTGCCGCAGCAGTGCTCGCGCATGGTCTCCCGGGCCCCGGCGGCGTCGCCCTCCAGCACCGCCTCCACCAGCGTGCTGTGCTGCTGCTGGGAGTGCTCCAGGTTGCGCACGAGCAGCGGGATGCAGTCCAGCAGGTCGTTCACGGTGGCCCGGACGCCGGCGTACTGGGCCGTCAGGGTGGCGGAGCCGGCCAGTTCGCACAGGGTGAGGTGGAAGAGCGTGTCCTGGCGGCGATAGTCGGTGAGCGGGGCGTCATGGGTAGCGGCCAGGGCGCCGAGCAGCCGTTCGGTGCCCTCCTCGGTCAGGCCCTGGGAGGCGCACAGTCCGGCCGCCCCCACCTCCAGGACCTCGCGGAACCGCAGGACGTCCTCGATGTCCACCCCCGCGACGCGCCGGCGCAGCTCCTCCTCGGCGCCGCCGGCCGGGGTGTCGGGCCGGGGCAGCACGAACGTTCCGCCGTACCGCCCGCGCCGGGCCTCCACGAGCCCCTGGTCCTGCAGCACCTTCAGCACCTCGCGCAGGGTCACGCGGCTGATCCCCATGCGCTCCGCCAGCTCGCGCTCGGGCGGCAGCCGTTCGCCGCCCGGCACCAGACCCAGCCGGACCACCTGGAGGATCTGCTCCAGCGCCTCCTCGAAACCGTTGCCCGCCCGCACCTGTCGCAGCACGGGATTCAGTCGTGCGGTGGCGCCGCCTTCGCTCGCCGTATCGGTCATCTCGGCTCCTCCCCTTCCCAAGCAATGGTTCTATTCAATACCTTAGGCCTCCTCGGCTCACCGAAGGAGAGATTCCAGTGGTAGACCGCAAGCCGCCGCTCGCGCCCGAGGAGCTCCGCTCCCTCGTCGCCAGTGGTGAGATCGACACAGTCGTCCTGGCCTTCCCCGACATGCAGGGGCGGCTCCAGGGCAAGCGGTTCGCCGCACAGTTCTTCCTCGACGAGGTCCTCGAGCACGGTACCGAGGGCTGCAACTACCTCCTCGCCGTCGATACCGACATGAACACCGTCGACGGTTACGAGATGTCCTCCTGGGACCGGGGCTACGGCGACTTCGCCATGCACCCCGACCTCGCCACCCTGCGCCGCATCCCGTGGAACCCCGGCAGCGCCTTCCTGCTCGCCGACCTCGCCTGGAACGACGGCTCGCCCGTCGTCGCGGCGCCCCGGCAGATCCTGCGCCGCCAGCTGGAGCGCCTCGCCGAGGCCGGCTACACCGCGATGGTGGGCACCGAGCTGGAGTTCATGGTCTTCCAGGACACCTACGAGCAGGCCTGGAACTCGGGCTACCGAGGCCTGACCCCGGCCAACCAGTACAACATCGACTACTCCGTCCTCGGGACCGGCCGCATCGAACCACTGCTGCGCCGGATCCGCAACGAGATGCAGGCCGCGGGCCTGATCGTGGAGTCGGCCAAGGGGGAGTGCAACCTCGGCCAGCACGAGATCGCCTTCCGCTACGACGAGGCGCTCACCACCTGCGACCAGCACTCCGTCTACAAGACCGGAGCCAAGGAGATCGCCTCCCAGGAAGGTGTCTCGCTCACCTTCATGGCCAAGTTCGACGAGCGCGAGGGCAACTCCTGTCACATCCACCTCTCGCTGGCCGACGCCGACGGACGCAACGCCATGGCCGGGGACGGCCCAGGCGGAATGTCACCGGTGATGCGGCACTTCCTGGCCGGCCAGCTGGCCGCGCTGCGCGACTTCTCCCTTCTCTACGCCCCGAACATCAACTCGTACAAGCGTTTCCGGCCGGGATCCTTCGCGCCGACCGCCGTCGCCTGGGGCGTGGACAACCGGACCTGCGCCCTCCGGGTCGTCGGCCACGGCCGCTCCATGCGCTTCGAGAACCGCCTCCCCGGCGGCGACGTCAACCCGTACCTCGCCGTCGCCGGCCTGGTCGCGGCCGGGCTCTACGGCATCGAGCACCGCCTGGAGCTCCCCGAGGCCTGTGGCGGGAACGCCTACACCGCCGACTACGCACACGTCCCCGCCACCCTGCGCGAGGCCGCCGAGCTCTGGGAGAACAGCGAGATCGCCAAGGCCGCCTTCGGCCCCGAAGTGGTCGCGCACTACCGGAACATGGCCCGCGTGGAGCTCGACGCCTACGACTCCGCGGTGACCGACTGGGAGCTGCGCCGCTCCTTCGAACGCCTGTAGCCACCGCACGCCACCGAACGAAACTGTGAGGCACCACGTGTCCGACGCGCTGGAAGTGTTGAATCCGGCCACCGAGGAAACCGTCGCCGTCGTCCCGGCCGCCACACGGGACGACGTCGACGCCGCCGTCGCCCGGGCCGCCGCGGCCCAGCGCGCCTGGGCCGCGGCCGCCCCCGCCGACCGGGCACGGCTGCTGCGCCGCTTCGCCGCGGTCGTCGACGGCCACATCGAGGAACTGGCCCAGCTGGAGGTCCGCGAAGCCGGCCACACCATCGGCAACGCCCGCTGGGAAGCCGGCAACGTACGCGACCTCCTCGACTTCGCCGCCGGGGGAGTGGAACGGCTCGCCGGCCGCCAGATCCCCGTCGCCGGCGGCATCGACATCACCTTCCTCGAACCCCTCGGCGTCATCGGCGTGATCGCCCCGTGGAACTTCCCCATGCCGATCGCCGCCTGGGGCCTGGCCCCGGCCCTCGCCGCCGGCAACGCCGTCATCCTCAAGCCCGCCGAGACCACCCCGCTGACCGCGCTGCGCCTCGCCGAACTCGCCCTCGAAGCCGGGATCCCCGAGCACCTCTTCCAGGTGCTCCCCGGCCGCGGGGACGTCGCCGGCGACGCACTCGTCGAACACCCCGGCGTCGCGAAGATCGTCTTCACCGGGTCCACCCGCGTCGGCAAGCAGATCATGGCCAAGTGCGCCGACCGGGTGAAGCGCGTCACCCTCGAACTCGGCGGCAAGAGCCCCAACATCGTCTTCGCCGACGCCGACCTCGAAGCAGCGGCGGCCGCCGCCCCCATGGCCTTCCTCGACAACACCGGCCAGGACTGCTGCGCCCGCACCCGGATCCTCGTACAGCGCTCCGTCTACGACCGCTTCCTGGAGCTCGTCGCCCCCGGCATCGCGGCCGTGACCGTGGGCGACCCGCTCGACGAGAAGACGCAGATGGGCCCGCTGATCTCCCGGACCCAGCTGGACCGCGTACGCTCCTTCGTCACCGACGACCTCACCGCGATCCGCGGCACCGCCCCCGCGGGCCCCGGCTTCTGGTACCCGCCCACCCTCGTCACGGACGTCGCCCCCACCGCGCCCGTGGCCGCCGAGGAGGTCTTCGGACCGGTCGCCGTCGTCCTGCCCTTCGAGGACGAGGAGGACGCCGTACGCCTGGCCAACGCGACCGAGTACGGCCTCTCCGGCTCCCTCTGGACCCGCGACATCGGGCGCGCGCTGCGCGTCTCGCGCGCCGTCGCCGCCGGCAACCTCTCCGTCAACTCCCACAGCAGCGTCCGCTACTGGACCCCCTTCGGCGGCTACAAGCAGTCCGGGCTCGGCCGCGAGCTCGGACCCGACGCCCTCACCGCATTCACCGAGACCAAGAACGTCTTCATCAGCACGGAGGCCTGAAGCACATGTCCAACGAAGAGATCATCTGCCGCCGCCTGGTCGGCCGCACCGCCGTCATCACCGGAGCCGGCAGCGGCATCGGCCTCGCCACCGCCCGCCGCCTCGCCTCCGAAGGCGCCAACGTGGTCTGCGCGGACATCGACGAGACGGCCGGCAAGGCCACCGCCGAGGAGGTCGGCGGTCTGTTCGTCAAGGTCGACGTCACCAGCCCCGAGGAGGTCGAGGCGCTCTTCAAGACGGCCTTCGACACCTACGGCTCGGTCGACATCGCCTTCAACAACGCGGGCATCTCGCCCCCGGACGACGACTCCATCCTGACCACCGGCCTGGAGGCCTGGAAGCGCGTCCAGGACGTCAACCTCACCTCCGTCTACCTGTGCTGCAAGGCCGCCCTGCCCTACATGCAGCGCCAGGGTCGCGGCTCCATCATCAACACCGCCTCCTTCGTCGCCATCATGGGCGCCGCCACCTCCCAGATCTCCTACACCGCCTCCAAGGGCGGCGTCCTGGCCATGTCCCGCGAGCTCGGCGTGCAGTTCGCCCGCGAGGGCATCCGCGTCAACGCCCTGTGCCCGGGGCCCGTGAACACCCCCCTGCTGCAGGAACTGTTCGCCAAGGACCCCGAGCGCGCCGCCCGCCGCCTCGTCCACATCCCGCTGGGCCGCTTCGCCGAGCCCACCGAGATCGCCGCCGCCGTCGCCTTCCTCGCCAGCGACGACTCCTCCTTCATCAACGCCACCGACTTCCTCGTCGACGGCGGTATCTCCGGCGCGTACGTGACCCCGCTGTAGGCCTCACCAGCGCCGCACCGCACCGCACCCCGGCCGGCCGGGCGCCGCAAGGTGCCCGGCCGGTCCCTCAGGGCTGTCCCGATCCTCGAAGGAGCAGCATGCAGAGAAAATGGGCAGCCCCCCTCGCCCTCGTCGCGGTCACCGGATCCGGCCTCCTGGCGGCCCCGCCGGCCCAGGCCGCGCACACCCCCTGTCCCCGCGTCACCGTCGGCTCCGGCTGGTACGGGGACAACCAGACCCGCCTCCAGCAGCTCATCGACCGGTACGGCAGCTGCAACCCGTACCGGACCGGCCGCACCAAGCCCGTCGCCGTCTTCGACTGGGACAACACCGTCGTCAAGAACGACGTCGGCGACGCCACCATGTTCTGGCTCCTGCGCAACGGCCGGATCCGCCAGCCCGCCGCCGGGGACTGGTCCACCACCAGCCGCCACCTCACCCCCGCCGCCACCAAGGCCCTGGCCGACGCCTGCGACGCCCTCGCCCGCCCCGGCGCCCCGCTGCCCACCGGCACCCCCGCCGGAGCCGCCTGCGCCGACGAGATCAACGCCGTCTACGGCACCGCCGCGACCCGCGCCGGCGCCCCCGCCTTCGCCGGCTGGGACCGCCGCACCACCGAACCCTCGTACGCCTGGCTCCCCCAGCTGATGCAGGGCTGGACCGCCCGCGAGATCCGCGGCTTCGCCGCCGCCGCCCGCAGCGAGAACCTCGCCGCGCCCGTCGGCGCCACGCAGCAGGTCGGCACCACGACCACCGCCACCGGCTGGGTCCGCTACTACGACCAGCAGAAGGACCTGATCAAGGGCCTCCAGAAGGCCGGCTTCGACGTGTGGATCAGCTCCGCCTCCCCGCAGCCCGTGGTCGAGGTCTGGGCCCAGGGCACCGGCATCGAGGCCGACCACGTCATAGGCATCCGCAACACCACCACGTACGGCGGAAAGTTCACCGCCCACCTCCAGGGCTGCGGATCCGTCCGGGACGGCGCCGATACGATGATCACCTACATCGACGGCAAGCGCTGCTGGATCAACAAGGAGATCTTCGGCGTGCGCGGCGCGGCCGCCGAAAAGGTCCAGCCCGCCGCCCGCCGCCAGGTGTTCGCCGCCGGCGACTCCGACACCGACATCTCGTTCCTGCGCGACGCCACCGCCCTGCGGCTCGTCGTGAACCGCAACAAGAACGAGCTGATGTGCCGGGCGTACGACAACAGCGACGGCCGCTGGATCGTCAACCCCATGTTCATCGAGCCCAAGAAGCGGAAGACCGACCCCTACCCGTGCGCGACGACCGGCTACGTCGACCACGACGGCACCAAGGGCCCGGTCCTGCGGGGCGACCGGAGCGTCGTCCCCGACCAGACGGACTCCGTGTACTAGGGGCCCACGAGGTTCGGCGAGCGATGACTGTCACCCTGCCTGTGTAACATCCGAATTCGGATGGCAGTCATTATTCGGAGGGGTGTCCGGATGTGGGAGCCCGCCGCGCGCGGTCGGATCGGGCTGACAGGCGCCGCCTGCGTCTTCGACCAGATCGTCACCGAGGAGGCCCACCAGCGCCTCGGCCTCGGGACGGTGATGAGGGGAGCACTCACCGGCGCGGCCGTCGAGAACGGTGCGGCCACCGGCATCCTGGGCGCGACCGTCCAGGGCCGGGCGCTCTACGAAACGCTCGACTGGAAGGTCCTCGCACCGCTGACCGGCTTCGTCCACAAGCCCGTCGCCCGCACCTAGCCCGCATCCAGCCCGTACCTAGAGGAAGGTCCGCCCCTCGCCCCGGTAGGTCGGCACGCTGTCGGTGACCCGGTCGCCCTCGATCAGGTGCAAGGTGTCGAACCGCTCGCACAGTTCGCCCGCCTTCGCGTGCCGGAACCAGACCCGGTCGCCGATCAGCAGATCGTCGGCCGGGCTCCCCAGCAGCGGGGTCTGCACCTCGCCCGCGCCTTCCTGGGGGTCGTAGCGCAGCCCCTGGGGCAGGTACGGGACCGGCAGCCGGTCCGCCCCGGCCGCACCGGAGGCCGGATAGCCGCCCCCGAGCACCGTCACCACACCCACCCCGGGCCTGCGCACCACGGGCTGGGCGAACAGGGCCGCCGGACGCCCGCTGAACGACGTGTAGTTGTCGAACAGCCGGGGCATGTACAGGCCCGAACCCGCAGCTATCTCGGTCACCGCGTCCTCGGCGGCCGTCTGCTGCACGCTGCCGGTACCGCCGCCGTTGACGAACTCCAGATCCGGTACGACGGCCCGCACGGCCCGCACCACCTCGGCCCGCCGCTCCGCCAGCTCCCTGCGGGCCGCGCCCTGCATCAGCCGGATCGTCCGGGACCGCAGCGGGCGACCCGCCAGCGAGTCACCGACCCCGGCGACATGACCCTCGTACGCCATCAGCCCCACGACCCGGAACCCGGGCCGGTCGGCCACCGCCCGGGCCAGCCCGGCCAGCTGCGCGGGCTCGCGCAGCGGGGAGCGGCGGGCCCCGATCCGTACCCGGCCGCCGAGCAGCCGCAGGGACGTGTCCAGCTCCAGACAGACCCGGACCTCCTCGGCGCCCCCGTCCCGGGCCGCGTCGATCAGGTCCAGCTGCGCGAGGTCGTCCACCATCACCGTGACCGCGCCGGCCAGCTTGGCGTCGTTCGCCAGCTCGGCGAAGCCGGCCCGGTCGGCGGAGGGATAGGCGAGGAGCACGTCCTCGAACCCGGACCGGGACAGCCAGAGCGACTCGGCGAGGGTGTACGACATGATCCCGGCGAACCCGGGGCGGGCGAGGACCCGTTCCAGCAGCGCGCGGCACCGGACCGACTTGCTCGCGACCCGGACAGGCTTGCCGGCGGCGCGGCGGACGAGATCGTCGGCGTTGGCGTCGAAGGCGTCGAGATCCACGATGGCCAGCGGCGCGTCCAGGTGCGCGGTCGCCCGGTCGTACCGGGCGCGGTCGGTGGCGGCGGAGTTCATGGGCGGCAGCTTGCCAGAGGTCTCTACCGGTGGGTAGTGGTTCCCCGCCCCGCCCTTTCCCCGTTTCCCGGGGCGCCGCCCCGGAGCC
The DNA here is from genome assembly GCF_042894025.1 of Streptomyces sp. NPDC001549. Lineage (NCBI taxonomy): Bacteria > Bacillati > Actinomycetota > Actinomycetes > Kitasatosporales > Streptomycetaceae > Streptomyces > Streptomyces sp. NPDC001549. The sequence continues at coordinate 271,573 of NZ_JBIAVJ010000007.1, read as the reverse complement.
CCGCGACTCGGTCCCCGGCGGGGCCGGGGGTGGTGCGGCCGGCTGCCCGCGCGCCTCAAGGACCGGGGCTCCGCCCCGATCCCCGTGCCTCGATCGCCGGCGGGGCTGGTTTGGCCGGGGCGCTGCCCTGGGATCTCCGCGCCTCGAACGCCGGCGGGGCTGGATCGGTGCGGCGGGGCTGGACCGGTGGAGTGGGGCTGGTTCAGGGGCGGTACCGGCATCCACGCTGCGCCGCCGACGCCGTAGAGTACGGGCAGGCAGCCGTACGGAACGGGGGGCGGAGCCGCCGGATGACCACGACGACACCGCGGACCGCGATCCTGGGCGAGCCCGAACCGACCCCGCCCCAGCCCGAGTCCGCGCCCGCGAACACGCGCCGCCACCCCGTACGGGTCCTCGCCGCCACGCTCTGCGTCCTCCTGGGCAGCGGCCTCGTCGGCGGGGCCGCCCTCACCACCTGGGCCGAACACCGCGCCGCGGCCCGCCCCCTCCCCGCCGACGCCGCCTACCGCAAGGCCGGGTCGCTGTGGCGTGCCGCCCCCGTCGACAGCCTGCTCCCGCCCGTCCTGACCGGCCCCTCCGCCGGCCCCGGCGGCTCCGACCGCACCTGGACCCGGATCGCGCTCGCCCCCGACGCCGACTGCCCGGCCGCCCTCGCCGCCGACTGGCAGGCCCTGCTGGCCGCCACCGGCTGCACGCGCGTGCTGCGCGCCACCTACACCGACGCCACCCGCAGCTCGCTGATCACCGTCGGCATGGTCTTCACCCCCGCCGACGCCCCCACGATGACCGCCCTCAAGGGCCGGATCCCCGCTCCGCCCGCGTACGGGTTCACCGACGCGCAGCGCGCCGCCTGGGCCACTTCCGTACTCACCGAGGCACCCGTCGTCGTCTACACCGTCTCCGCCTTCGCCGACGGCCGCGCCCTGGACGCACCCCGCCCCGCCGCGGACCTGATGAAGAAGGACGCCACGGGAGCCGCCGCCCACGCCGGTCTCGGCCACGAGGCCCAGGCGCTCGCCGACCGTGTCGGCCACGGCCTCGCCTTCCTCGCCGCACCACCCGCACCGCCCACCACGCCCGCACCGCGCACCCCGGAGCCCACCCGATGATCCGCCGGGCCTCCGGGCAGGCCGCCGCCGCCCTGCTCGCCGCGACCCTCCTCGTGTCCGCCACCGCGACCCCCGCCGCCGCCGACAACATCCGCGACCGCCAGTGGGGCCTGCTGGCCCTGCGCGCCGAGGAGGCCTGGGGCACCACCCGGGGCGCCGGAGTGACCGTCGCCGTCCTCGACACCGGCGTCGACGAGTCCCACCCCGACCTCTCCGGTCAGGTCCTCGCCGGCACCGACCTCATCGGCATGGGGGCCGGCCCCGGCGACCGCGCCTGGGCCCGCCACGGAACCGCCATGGCGAGCATCATCGCCGGGCACGGCCACGGCCCCAGCCGCGGCCAGGGCGTCCTCGGCATGGCCCCGCAGGCACGGATCCTGCCCGTCCGGGTGATCCTCGAAGAGAGCGACCCGGGCCGCGCCCAGGCCCGCGACAGCAAGGGCGGGTCCCTCGCCGAGGGCATCCGCTGGGCCGCGGACCACGGCGCCGACGTGATCAACCTGTCCCTCGGTGACGACAGCGACTCCGCACACCACGAGGCGGGGGAGGACGAGGCCGTCCAGTACGCCCTCGCCAAGGGCGTGGTCGTCGTGGCCTCCGCGGGCAACGGCGGCGAGGCGGGCGACCGCGTCTCCTACCCGGCCGCCTATCCGGGGGTCATCGCCGTCACCGCCGTCGACCGCCGCGGCAAGAAGGCCAAGTTCTCCACCCGCAACTGGTACGCCACCGTCAGCGCCCCCGGCGTCGACGTCGTCATCGCCGACCCCGACCGCTCGTACTACGAGGGCTGGGGCACCAGCGCCGCGGCGGCCTTCGTCTCCGGCGCCGTGGCCCTCGTCCTGGCCGCGCACCCCGACCTGACCCCGGCCCAGGTGAAGAAGCTGCTGGAGGCGACCGCCTCCGACTCCCCGGCCGGCGGCCGCGACGACGCCCGCGGTCACGGGCTGGTCGATCCCGTCGCCGCCCTCCAGGCCGCCGAGGAGATGCGCCCGGAGGCTCCGGCGCCCGTGCCCGCCGCGGCCGGGAGCACGTACTTCGGCCCCGGCCCCGCACCGGTGCGCCCGCCCGAGCGGGGCGCCCGGCTGGGAGCCCCGGCGGCCGCGGTCGCGGGGGCGGTGCTGCTCGTACTGGCCGCCGTACTCGCGCGGCGCCCGCGCCGGGGCACCCGGGGCCGTGGCCAGGACCCGTACGCGGCACAGTAGGGTCGGGTAACTGTGGCGAACATGGCGAACAAGAACATTCCCGACCCGGGATTCTCCGACGACGACGGCTCCGCCGACCCCCGGCTGACCGCGGCCCTGGCCGCCTGGTCCGAGGACCGGACGAAGGAGCCGGAGGTGCTGGCCGCGCTCAGGGGAGCCCGCCTGCTGGTCCCGGTGGTCGCCGTCCTCGGTGAGGTGGAGACCGACCCGGAGACGGGCCTCAAGCGCGAGAAGACCAGCGACATGGCCGTCCCGACCCTGCGGGCGGGCGACCGGCGGGCGCTGCCCGCCTTCACCTCGATCGCCTCGCTCGCGCTCTGGGACCCCGCGGCCCGGCCGGTGGCGGTCCCGCTGCACCAGGCGCTGGCGGCCGCCGCGCACGAGAAGGCCGACACCGTGGTCCTCGACCTGGCCGGCCCCGTCACCTACCAGCTGACCGGTTCCGCGCTGCTCGCGCTCGCCGAGGGCCGCACCGACGCGGGCCCGCTGGCCGATCCCGCCGTGCGGGAGGCCGTACGGGCCGCCGTGTCCGCGGAGCCGGCCGTCCTGCGCGCCCACCTCGGCCCGGGCGGCGGCGACTCCGACGGCACCCTGGCGATCGTGCTGGCCGAGGGCGCGCAGGCGCCCGCGGCGGCCCGGCGCGTCGCCGAGGCGCTGGCGGCGGACACCACCCTGCGGGCCCGGCTGGTCCGCGGGCTGGACCTGGCGCTGCTCCCGTCGGACGCTCCGGCTCCGCCCGGCGAGCCCCTGTTCGCCCGCTGACCGTGAGCCGTGGGCGCGCGGCCCCCGGACATGACGACGGCCGGTGCACCCCCGCGGGGGTGCACCGGCCGTCGTCATGTGTCTTTCCGGTACGGGCTCAGCCGAAGACGGGACCCGTGAACTTCTCGCCCGGCCCCTGGCCCGGCTCGTCCGGCACGATCGAGGCCTCGCGGAAGGCGAGCTGGAGCGACTTCAGGCCGTCGCGCAGCGGGGCGGCGTGGAAGGAGCTGATCTCGGTGGCGCTCGCGGTGACCAGGCCGGCCAGGGCCGTGATCAGCTTGCGGGCCTCGTCGAGGTCCTTGTGCTCGGAGTCCGGCTTGTCCAGGCCCAGGTTGACCGCCGCGGCGCTCAGCAGGTGCACGGCCACCGTGGTGATCACCTCGACGGCGGGCACGTCCGCGATGTCGCGGGTCATGGTGTCGTAGTCGGGGGCGCCGTCGGCAGCGGGTTCGGTGGGGGGTGTCGCGTCAGTCATGCGCCCCACGATATGCCGTGCGGCGGGCTTGTGGCACGGGTGCTAGTATGTACTTCGACCGGCCGGATACTTCTGTGCCCGGCCCACAAGTGGAGGCTCCGTTCTCCCACCTGACTGCCCTCCGGGGTGGCGGGTCACCGGTCAGGCGGCATCCATCGTTCCGTACGGACGATGGAAAGCTGCCCGAGTCTACGCCCCGCGGTTCGCACGCGGCGGTGTTCCGGTTGTTTTGGAGCCCCTGCCTGTGCCCGGCGGGGCTTTTTTCATTCTCCCGCTGCGGTCGGTCTGACGGAAATACACGTCAGCGGCTGTCTGCCAGGCAGCCGTGTGGTGCTACCGAGGAGGATCCATCAGCACCGAGCCCCGCATCAACGACCGGATTCGCGTTCCCGAGGTACGGCTTGTCGGTCCCAGCGGCGAGCAGGTCGGCATCGTGCCGCTTGCCAAGGCGCTTGAGCTCGCGCAGGAGTACGACCTCGACCTGGTCGAGGTCGCGGCGTCCGCACGCCCGCCGGTCTGCAAGCTCATGGACTACGGCAAGTTCAAGTACGAGTCGGCCATGAAGGCCCGTGAGGCGCGCAAGAACCAGGCGCACACGGTCATCAAGGAAATGAAGCTCCGGCCGAAGATCGACCCGCACGACTATGACACCAAGAAGGGTCACGTCGTTCGGTTCCTCAAGCAGGGCGACAAGGTCAAGATCACGATCATGTTCCGTGGTCGCGAGCAGTCCCGGCCGGAACTCGGCTACCGACTGCTGCAGCGTCTCGCTTCGGACGTCGAGGACCTCGGGTTCATCGAGTCGAACCCGAAGCAGGACGGCCGAAACATGATCATGGTCCTCGGTCCGCACAAGAAGAAGACCGAGGCGATGGCCGAAGCCCGCGAGGCGCAGGCCGCCCGCAAGGCGGAGCGCCAGGGTGTCGCCCACACCGAAGACGAGGCTCCTTCCGAGGACGCCGCTGTCGAGGTCGATGACACCACCGAGGTCGCCTCCGCCGAGGCCACCGAGGCCGCTGCCGAAGAGGCTCCGGCCGACGAGGCGAACGCCGAGGCCTGATTCCAGGACACCCCGTCCCGGATCACCCGACACAACATGACGCTCCCGTAAGCCGGTCCCGTACCGGACCGGTGGGAGCGCCACCGACGAGGAGATAACGGCGCCATGCCGAAGAACAAGACGCACAGCGGTACCAAGAAGCGCTTCAAGGTCACCGGCTCCGGCAAGGTGCTCCGTGAGCGCGCCGGCAAGCGCCACCTGCTCGAGCACAAGTCGTCCCGTGTCACCCGCCGCCTCACCGGCAACGCGGAGATGGCCCCCGGCGACGCCGCGAAGATCAAGAAGCTTCTCGGCATCTGACGTCTCCGCTCCCCCTGCCGGGAGCGGACGCACGTCGAGACCGGGACCCCATCGAATTTCGGGCCGTGTGAAGACACCCACGGCCCCGCTACAAGGAGTTAAAAAGTGGCACGCGTCAAGCGGGCAGTAAACGCCCACAAGAAGCGCCGGGCAATCCTCGAGGCGGCCTCCGGCTACCGCGGTCAGCGTTCGCGCCTGTACCGCAAGGCCAAGGAGCAGGTCACCCACTCGCTGGTCTACAACTTCAACGACCGCAAGAAGCGCAAGGGCGACTTCCGTCAGCTGTGGATCCAGCGCATCAACGCCGCTGCCCGCCAGAACGGCATGACGTACAACCGCCTCATCCAGGGTCTGAAGGCCGCCAACATCGAGGTGGACCGCAAGATCCTCGCGGAGCTGGCCGTCAACGACGCCAACGCGTTCGCCGCGCTCGTCGAGGTCGCGCAGAAGGCGCTTCCGGCCGACGTCAACGCCCCCAAGGCCGCTGCCTAAGGGCTAGCCGGCCCAAGCTCACACCGGGCCGGCCCCCACGGACCCGCAGGCATTCGCCTGCGGGTCCGTGTGCTTTCCGCGCCGCGCCGCGCCGCCCCTGCTGTCCTGCCCCCGGCCGCGCCGCCCCGTCCAGCCCCCGTCCCGCCCGGAACCCCGAAAGAGAACCGCACACACCATGGGTCACCCCGACGAGCTGATCTCCCCCCGATCCCCGCGGGTGGCCGCCGCCAGGCGGCTGGCGCGGCGCAACTTCCGCACCAAGGAGCGCCGCTTCATCGCCGAGGGCCCGCAGGCCGTCCGCGAGGCCGTCGAGCACCGTGGACCCACGGGCGCGTCGACCCTGATCGAGCTGTTCGCCACCGTCGAGGCCGCCGAGCGCTACTCCGGGATCATCGAGGCCGCCCTGGACGCGGGCGCCCGCGTGCACTACGCCTCCGACGAGGTGCTCGCCGAGGTCTCCCAGACCGTCACCCCGCAGGGCCTGGTCGGTGTCTGCCACTTCCTGGACTCCCCGTTCGAGGAGATCCTCAAGGCCCGGCCCAAGCTCGTCGCCGTCCTCGCGCACGTCCGCGACCCCGGCAACGCCGGTACGGTGCTGCGCTGCGCGGACGCCGCGGGCGCCGACGCGGTGGTGCTGACCGATGCCTCCGTGGACCTCTACAACCCCAAGTCGGTACGGGCCTCCGTCGGCTCCCTCTTCCACCTCCCGGTCGCGGTCGGCGTTCCGGTCGAGCAGGCCGTCGAGGGGCTGCGGGCGGCCGGCGTACGGATCCTGGCGGCCGACGGCGCCGGTGACGAGGACCTCGACGCCGAGCTGGACGCGGGCACCATGGGCGGGCCCTCCGCCTGGGTCTTCGGCAACGAGGCCTGGGGTCTGCCGGAGGAGACCAGGGCCCTGGCGGACGCCGTCGTACGGGTCCCGATCCACGGAAAGGCGGAGAGCCTGAACCTGGCGACGGCCGCCGCCGTGTGCCTCTACGCGTCAGCGCGTGCACAGCGGGCGCCCGGAGGGTGCCGCTCTGTGACCCCCAGCTAGTAATGTGGCGGCCCGGGGGGCCCACTGCGCTACTCGGAGATGTGGGGTACGGGGACATGACCGTCGGTACGAACAGCTCGCCGGAGGCCGACACGACGGCCGGTCCGCCGTTGCCGGTCGGCCCCTGCGCCCGTACGGGCGGGGGGCCCGTCGATGCCGCGCCCCCCGCACTCGCCTCCGACGCGCTGCGCGGCGTACCGCCGCAGGGCGCGGCCCGCGGGGCGGTCCTGGGCGTCGGCGCCCCCGGTGAAGGGCTGGCCTTCGGGATCGACCCCGACTGCCTGCCCGACGGGCTCGTCGTCGCCGACGCCACCGGGCACGTGATCTGCTTCAACCGGGCCGCGGCCCGGATGACCGCGACCGATCCCGCCCAGGCGCTCGGCACGCGCATCGAGCGGGCGCTCCCGCTGGAGGACCTCGAAGGCCGCCGCTGGTGGGCGCTGACCGACCCGTACGGGGGCCTCGCCACCCGCCGCGGGCAGCCCGAGCGGAACCTGCTGCTCCCGGGCGGGCGCGAGGTGCTGGTCTCCGCCAGCTACGTGCGTACGCACCCCACCGGCCCGCTGCGCCGCCTCGTGGTCACCCTGCGCGGTACCGAGGCCCGCCGGCGCACCGAGCGCAGCCACGCCGAGCTCATCGCCACCGTCGCCCACGAGCTGCGCTCCCCGCTGACCTCGGTCAAGGGGTTCACGGCCACCCTGCTCGCCAAGTGGGAGCGGTTCACCGACGACCAGAAGCGGCTGATGCTGGAGACCGTCGACGCCGACGCCAACCGGGTCACCCGCCTCATCGCCGAGCTCCTCGACATCTCCCGCATCGACTCCGGCCGCCTGGAGGTGCGCCGCCAGCCGGTGGACATCGCCACCGCCGTCGGCCGCCACGTGCAGGCGCTCACCGCGAACGGGCAGGACCCCGAGCGGTTCCTCGTGAGCGTCAGCCGCCCGCTCCCCGATCTGTGGGCCGATCCGGACAAGATCGACCAGATCCTCGGCAACCTCCTGGAAAATGCGGTGCGCCACGGAGAGGGAACGGTCACCATCGGTGTATCGCCGCATGAGAAGGGAACCGCCGTCACCGTGACCGACGAAGGCCCCGGGATCCCCGAGGAGTCGATGGGCCGCGTCTTCACCCGCTTCTGGCGGGGGAGCAAGCGCGGCGGCACCGGCCTGGGCCTGTACATCGTCAAGGGCATCGTGGAGGCTCACGGCGGGACCATCACGGTCGGCCGCGGCCCAGGCGGCGGCGCCGAGTTCCGATTTATCCTGCCCGTGAGCGCCCCCGCGTATCTCACGCAGTAGCCCTGCGGAGAGTCCCGGCAGGCGGCCCACGGGCTCCTTCACCCCCAGCGACCTTTAGACTCGTCCTTTGGCACCTTTGTGTCTCTGCGTCGATCGGTCCGATCCTGTCGTACGGGGACCCACCAGCCAGCCATCGGAAGTACGGGAAGAGATGTCGGCACCGAACAAGTCGTACGACCCTGTCGAGGTCGAGGCACTGAAACCGGAAGAGATCGAGCGCATGCGGGACGAGGCGCTCGCCGCCTTCGCGTCCGCCGGCGACCTCGACGCGCTGCGTGAGGCGAAGACCGCGCACATGGGCGACCGCTCGCCCCTGGCGCTCGCCAACCGCGAGATCGGCGCGCTGCCCCCGCAGGCCAAGGCCGAGGCGGGCAAGCGCGTGGGCCAGGCCCGCGGCGCCGTGAACAAGGCCTTCGGGGCCCGCACGGTCGCGCTTGAGGCGGAGCGCGACGAGCGGGTGCTGGTCGAGGAGGCCGTGGACGTCACGCTGCCCTACGACCGCGTCCCCGCCGGCGCCCGGCACCCCCTGACCACGCTGATGGACCGCATCGCGGACATCTTCGTGGCCATGGGGTACGAGGTCGCCGAGGGGCCGGAGGTGGAGGCCGAGTGGTTCAACTTCGACGCCCTCAACTTCACGCCCGATCACCCGGCGCGCCAGATGCAGGACACCTTCTTCGTCCAGGGGCCCGAGGGCACCCAGGGCGACGAGTCCGGCGTCGTGCTGCGCACCCACACCTCCCCGGTGCAGGCGCGCTCGCTGCTGGAGCGCAAGCCCCCCGTCTACATCGTCTGCCCGGGCCGGGTGTACCGCACCGACGAGCTCGACGCGACGCACACCCCGGTCTTCCACCAGGTCGAGCTGCTCGCCGTGGACGAGGGCCTGACCATGGCGGACCTCAAGGGCACCATGGACCACATGGTCCAGGAGCTCTTCGGCGAGGGCACCACCACGCGCCTGCGCCCGCACTTCTTCCCCTTCACCGAGCCGTCCGCCGAGATGGACATGCAGTGCTACGTGTGCCGCGGCGAGTCGGTGGGCAACCCCGACCGCCCGTGCCGTACCTGCTCCAGCGAGGGCTGGATCGAGCTCGGCGGCTGCGGCATGGTCAACCCCAAGGTGCTCGTCGCCTGCGGTGTGGACCCCGAGAAGTACAGCGGATTCGCCTTCGGGTTCGGCATCGAACGGATGCTGATGTTCCGCCACAACGTCGAAGACATGCGAGACATGGTCGAGGGTGACGTTCGCTTCACCCGGCCGTTCGGGAGTGAGATCTGATGCGCGTCCCGCTTTCCTGGCTGCGGGAGTACGTCGATCTCCCCGCGGGTGAAACCGGCCGTGACGTGGCGGCCAAGCTGGTCGACGCCGGCCTCGAGGTCGAGACCGTCGAGCAGCTCGGCGGCGGCCTCAAGGGCCCGCTCGTCGTCGGTCAGGTGCTGACCATCGAGGAGCTGGAGGGCTTCCGCAAGCCGATCCGCTTCTGCACGGTCGACGTCGGTCAGGCCAACGGCACCGGCGAGCCGCAGGAGATCGTCTGCGGCGCCCGGAACTTCGCCGTCGGCGACAAGGTCGTCGTGGTGCTGCCCGGCGCGGTCCTGCCCGGCGACTTCGCGATCGCCGCGCGCAAGACCTACGGCCGCACCTCGCACGGCATGATCTGCTCCGGCGACGAGCTGGGCATGGGCGACGACGGCACGCACGGCATCATCGTGCTGCCGCACGAGCACGAGGTCGGCACCGACGCGATCGAGCTGCTCCAGCTCGTCGACGAGGTCCTCGACATCGACATCACCCCGGACCGCGGCTACTGCATGTCCATGCGGGGTGTCGCCCGTGAGGCGGCCACCGCCTACGGCCTGCCGCTGCGCGACCCGGCGCTGCTCGACGTGCCCCAGCCGAACTCGTACGGCTACCCGGTCAAGGTCGACGACCCGGCCGGCTGCGGCCGCTTCACCGCCCGCACGGTGACCGGTCTCGACCCCGACGCGCGCTCCCCGATCTGGCTGACCCGCCGCCTGCAGAAGGCGGGCATGCGCCCGATCTCGCTCGCCGTGGACATCACCAACTACGTGATGCTGGAGCTCGGCCAGCCGCTGCACGCCTACGACCGCTCGTCCGTCGAGGGCACCATCGGTGTCCGCCGCGCCGAGCAGGGCGAGAAGTTCACCACCCTCGACGGGGTCAAGCGCACGCTCGACGCCGAGGACCTGGTGATCACCGACAACAGCGGGCCGATCGGCCTCGCCGGTGTCATGGGCGGCGCCAACACCGAGATCGCCGACTCCGTCACCGACCCTGAGACCGGCCAGGTCACGGGGACCACGGACGTCGTCATCGAGGCCGCGCACTTCGACTCCGTGTCGATCTCGCGCACCGCCCGCCGCCTGAAGCTGTCCTCCGAGGCCTCCAAGCGCTTCGAGCGGGGCGTCGACCCGCAGGCCGCCGCCGCGGCCGCGCAGCGGACCGTCGACCTGCTCGTGCTCCTCGCGGGCGGCACCGCCGAGGCGGGTGTCACCGAGGTCCTCGCCCCGGGCGCGCCGCGCACCATCGCCATGCCCGCGGACCACCCGGACCGGGTGGCGGGCATGGAGTACGGCCGCGAGACCGTCGTACGCCGCCTCCAGGAGATCGGCTGCGACGTCTACGGCCAGGACGAGCTCGTCGTCACCGTCCCCTCGTGGCGGCCCGACCTCGCCGCGCCCAACGACCTCGCCGAAGAGGTCATCCGGCTGGAGGGCTACGGGAACCTCCCGTCGACCCTCCCGCAGGTGCCCTCCGGCCGCGGACTGACCCCCCGGCAGCAGCTGCACCGCCGGGTCGGCCGCGCGCTGGCCGGCGCGGGCTACGTCGAGGCGCTGAGCTACCCGTTCATCGGTGAGGGCGTCTTCGACCAGCTCCAGCTCCCCGCGCACGACGTCGCCCGCCAGGTCGTCAAGCTGGTCAACCCGATCTCCGACGAGGAGCCGGCGCTGCGCACCACGCTGCTGCCGGGTCTGCTCGGCGCGCTGCGCCGCAACGACAGCCGGGGCAGCCACGACCTCGCGCTCTTCGAGACCGGTTCGGTCTTCCGCGCCGCCGCCCGGCCGGGTGTCGCCGTACGGCTGCCCGTCGACCGGCGTCCCACGGACGAGGAGATCGCCACCCTGAACGCGGCCCTGCCCGCGCAGCCGCGGTACGCCGCGGTCGTGCTGGCCGGTGCGCGCGAGCAGGCCGGCTGGTGGGGCAAGGGCCGTCCGGCCGACTGGGCGGACGCGGTCCAGGCCGCCCGCGCGCTGGCCGTCGAGGCCGGCACCGAGCTGGTGGTCCGCCAGGGCCAGTACGGCCCCTGGCACCCGGGCCGCTGCGCCGAGCTGGTCGTCACCCTCGGCGGGGTCGAGCAGGTCATCGGCCACGCCGGTGAACTGCACCCGCGCGTGGTCAAGGCGATGGGCCTGCCGGCCCGCACCAGCGCGATGGAGATCGACCTGGACCGCCTCGCGGCGGCCGGTGGCGAGGCCCTCCAGGCCCCGCGGATCTCCTCCTTCCCGGTGGCGACCCAGGACGTGGCGCTGATCGTCGACGCGTCGGTCCCGGCGTCCTCGGTGGAGGCCGCGCTGCGCAAGGGCGCGGGCGAACTCCTCGAATCGCTGCGGCTGTTCGACGTGTTCACCGGTGAGCAGGTCGGCGAGGGCAAGAAGTCCCTGGCCTACGCGCTGCGCTTCCGCGCGGCCGACCGGACGCTGACCGCCGAGGAGTCCACGGCCGCGCGCGACGCGGCGGTGGCCCTGGCGGGCGAGCGGACCGGGGCGGTGCTCCGGGGCGCGTAGCCGCTTCGTACACGCGTGAGGGGCACGTCCGGACCACCGGACGTGCCCCTCACTCGTTCGGGTGAGAACCCCGGTGGCCCGTGTCCGGGGTGCCGGTCGGTCGACACAATCGATCCGGCCGGAGGGGAGTCCTACGGATGATCACGCGTGGGGAGATGCCCCTGGTGCGCCGGGTGTGCGTCCTGGCCTGGGCCGGCGCCGCGGTGTCCTGGCAGCTGTCCACGCCGGGGCGGCTGGTCCCGAGCCTGGCCACCTGCGCGGCGTTCCTGCTGCTGGCGACCGGGTGCGCGCTGCACATCCGGCGCGAGCTGCTGGGAGAGCTGCGCCGCTCGCAGGAGATCGCGGGCGCCGCGCAGCGGGCGCTGCTGCGGCCGCTGCCGGGGCGGATCGGCGGCCTGACGCCGGCCGCGGCGCAGCTCTCGGCGAGCCGGGGCGCGGCGGTGGGCGGGGACCTGTACGAGGCCGTGCCGACGGCGTACGGGATCCGGGTGGTGATCGGGGACGTCCGGGGCCACGGGCTGCCCGCGCTGGGCGCGGCCGCCGCCGTGCTCGGGGCCTTCCGCGAGGCGGCGTACGACGAGCCCTCGCTGGACGGTGTGCTGCGGCGGATGGAGCGGGCGCTGGGCCGTCATGTCCGTGACCGGGCGCGGGCCGAGCCGGATTCCTCGGCGGCGGAGGAGTTCGTGACGGTCCTGCTCCTCCAGATCGCCGGGGACGGTGCCCTGCTGGCGCTGAACTGCGGCCACCCGTGGCCGTACGTGCTGCGCCCGGCGGCGGTCCTGGAGCACTGCGCTCCGCGCAGCCGGGGCCCCGCCCCGGACCCCGCGCCCCAATCTCCCCCGGCTACCGCTGGGAGGGGCCCCCGGGCGGGGCTGGTTCATCCGGCGCAGCGGGCCACGCAGGTGCTGCCGCTGGCCGGGGGTGAGACCTTACCGCCGCTCGGGGTGGTGCCCGTACCGGCGGACGTGTGGCCGCACGCCTGCGGGGAACTCCGGCCCGGGGAGACGCTGTTCCTGTACACCGACGGGGCCGAGGACGCCCGCGACCGGGCCGGTCGGTTCTTCGATCTGGCGGGCGTCCTCGCAGAGGAGGCGGCGGCCACGCCCACGCGGCTGGTGGCGGGCGTGCACGCCGCCCTGCTGCGGCACACCGGCGGGCGGCTCGCCGACGACGTCGCCCTGCTGGTGCTCCGGAACGACCGGTCCTGACCACCGGCCCCGGACACGCGCGCCGGGCCCGGTGGATGAGCCCGGCGCGCGCTCTCGACCCGGCCCCTGCCGGGGCGCGGCGACCAACCGGGCGCCGGCGGGGCCGGAACGCGCCGCCCGCCTGCCATGGAGTGTCGGGCAGACAGCAGAACGGGCGGCGCGGTGACGGGTCGTCGCACTGTACGAGGGGGAGCCGACGACCCGAGCTGCCTCTTGGCGAGGCTCTTCAGTGAAGCGCCTCCACGGGTCCGTGCGGCAGAGTGCGCATCGCATTTATGCGCGTACACGGTTCACACCCCGTGTGAACCGCGCACCCACTAGCCTGAGACCGACGAGCCCTTGGAGCGGCCCATGCAGCCCAATGTCCTGCTCGACGCCCTCCTCGCCGAGGCGGGCATGTCCCACGCCGGACTCGCCGCGTACGTGAACCAGGCAGGCCGCACCCGCGGACTCGCCCTGCGCTACGAACACACCGCCGTGACACGGTGGTTGAAGGGGCAGCGGCCCCGGGGCCAGGTCCCGGACCTGATCTGCGAGGTGCTCGGCGGGCGGCTGCGGCGTCCCCTCGGGCTGGACGACATCGGGCTCGGCGCGGCCGACCAGCCCGTTCCGCTGCACGCCTCGCCGCTCAGCGGGTTCGTGGACCGGGCCGCCGCCCTGTGGCGTTCCGACGTCCAGGCCCGGCCCCAGCTGCTGGCCGCCGAGGCGGTCACCGGGACGCCCGCCGTCATCCCCGTGTGGGAATGGGAGAATCCGCCCGAGGACGCCGACGTCTCCCGCGAGGGCCCGCTTCCGATCGGTCCCGAGCACATCGAGATCCTGAAGTCCGCCCGCGCCCACTACGAGCTGATGTACCGCCGGGCCGGCGGTCTCGCCACGCGGGACCGGATCGTCCGCTTCCTTGGCAGTGAGACCGCGCCCATGCTGCGCGGGAGCTACTCCGACGACCTCGGCCGCCGGCTGCACCGGGCCACGGGGTCCCTGGTGGCGGTGGCGGGCATCTGCGCGTACGACTCGGACGCCCACGGCCTGGCCCAGCGCTACTTCCACCAGGCCCTGCGCCTGGCCAAGGCGAGCGGGGACCGGGGGCTCGGCGCGTACGTCATCGCGCTGATCGTCAACCAGTCCCTGCACCTGCGGGAGTACCGCCAGGCCGTCGCCTTCGCCGAGGCCGCGCTGCGGGCCGCCGGGCGGCACACCACCGCGGCGCTGGCCGCCGACCTGTACGCGATGCAGGCCAAGGCCTACGCCCAACTCGGCGACACCCCGGCCGCGCTGGCCTGCATCCGCAAGGCGGAGGCGGCCGCCGAGCGGATCCGCCCGGGCAGCGAACCGGACGAGACCGGCTACGTACAGCCGGGGCTCGTCAACGTCCAGGTCGCCGAGGCGCTGCTCAGCCTGGGCGATCTGGAGGCCGCGCGGGTCCAGGCGACGGCCGCCGTCGGCACCCCGGCGCACGACCGCGGCCGGGTGCACCGGCTGGCGATGCTGTGCGAGATCCAGCTGCGCCAGGGGGAGGCCGACCGGGCCGCGGCGTCCGCGGCCGAGATGGCCGAGCGGGCCAAGGGAATGGAGTCGCTGCGGCTGCGCGACCGGCTGCGGGCGGTCCGCGAACAGCTTCTGACCAGCGGTTGTACGGGCGCGGAGGAGACCGCGCGGCTCATCGACGGGGCGCTGCGCGTTCCGCTGTGACGCGCCGGGATGCTGCCATGTTGCCACCTACTCGAACGGAAGAAGGTGGCACAACCGTGCAGTGGACGAACCTGAGTGAGCAGACCGTGTACAAGAACCGTTGGTTCGACGTGAATCTCGCCGATGTGGAACTTCCCGACGGCCGGCACCTGGACCACTTCGTGATCCGGCTGCGTCCGGTCGCCGTCGCCACGGCCGTCAACGAGGCCGACGAGGTGCTGCTGCTCTGGCGGCACCGCTTCATCACCGACAGCTGGGGCTGGGAACTGCCCGCCGGGGTGGTCGAGGACGGTGAGGACATCGCGGCCGCGGCGGCCCGCGAGATGGAGGAGGAGTCGGGCTGGCGCCCCGGCCCGCTCCACCACCTGATGACCGTCGAGCCGTCCAACGGACTGACCGATGCCCGGCACCACCTCTACTGGGCGGACGGGGCCACCCACATCGGGCATCCCGAGGACGATTTCGAGTCCTCGCGCCGGGAGTGGGTCCCGCTCAAGCTCGTGCCGGACATGATCGCCCGCGGGGAGATCCCGGCCGCCAACATGGCGGCCGGGCTGCTCCTGCTGCACCACCTGCGGCTCGGCCGGCCGTAGGGCCGGCCGAACGGATCAGCCGTACGGGTAGAAGCCCGCGCCCGTCTTGCGGCCCAGGCGGCCGGCGTCGACCATGCGCTGGAGCAGCGGGGGAGCGGCGTAGAGCGGCTCCTTGTACTCCGCGTACATCGAGTCGGCGATCGACGCGATGGTGTCCAGGCCGATCAGGTCGGACAGCTTGAGCGGGCCCATCGGGTGGGCGCAGCCCAGCTCCATGCCGTTGTCGATGTCCTCGCGGCTGGCGATGCCCGACTCGAACATCCGGATCGCGGACAGCAGGTACGGGACGAGGAGCGCGTTGACGACGAACCCGGACCGGTCCTGGGCGCGGACCGCGTGCTTGCCCAGCACGTCCCGCACCAGGGCCTCGGCCCGCTTGACCGTCTCCTCGCCCGTGGTCAGCGCCGGGATCAGCTCGACGAGCTTCTGCACCGGGGCCGGGTTGAAGAAGTGGATGCCGATGACCTGGTCCGGCCGCGAGGTCGCGACGGCCAGCTTGACCAGCGGGATCGAGGAGGTGTTGGAGGCCAGGATCGCGTCCGGGCGGGTGATCACCTGGTCGAGGATCTGGAAGATCTCCGTCTTGACCTGCTCGTTCTCGACGACGGCCTCGATGACGAGGTCACGGTCGGCGAACTCGCCGAGGTCGGTGGTGAAGGTGAGGCGGGCCAGGGTGGCGTCCCGCTCCTCCTCGCTGATCTTGCCGCGTTCGGCGGCCTTGGTCAGCGAGTTGTGCAGCCGGGTCCGGCCGATCTCCAGGGCTTCGCCGGTGGTCTCGGCGACCTTGACCTCAAGGCCACTGCGGGCGCACACCTCGGCGATACCCGCACCCATCTGGCCACAGCCCACTACGCCGACCCGTGTGATGTCGGAAGGGAGGTCAGTCACTTCGTGCCTTTCGCAGCTCATCCGTTGGCGGGTCCCCCGTACGATTCCGGCGCCCGCCACGCCCCCCGACGTTACTCCCGACCTTGCGCAGGGCGGCGGGCCGGGGCGGGCATGCTGAGCGGACACCGTGCAATGTCACTCAGCGAAACGGAGATGTCACATGACGTACATCGGCCGACGGGCACTGCTGGCCGGAGCCGTGGGGGTGATCGCCGCCGCCACGGCAGGGTCGGCGGCCGCGGCGCCGCGGACTTCCGCCGGGATCCCCGAGGGGCGGACCGGCGCCGCCGACTTCCGGGGGATGTGGATCGCCTCCGTGGCGAATGTGGACTGGCCCTCCGAAAGCGGACTCTCCGCGGCACGGCAGCGCGCGGAGCTGCTCGACCTCCTCGACACCGCGGTCGAGCGGCGCCTGGGCGCGGTGGTCCTCCAGGTCCGGCCGGCGGCGGACGCGTTCTGGCCCTCGAAGCTGGAGCCCTGGTCGCAGTGGCTGACCGGGGAGCAGGGGGTGGATCCCGGCTGGGACCCGCTGGGCACGGCCGTCAAGGAGGCGCACGCCCGGGGACTGGAGCTGCACGCCTGGTTCAACCCGTACCGGGTGGCGAACCACACCGACCTCGACCGGCTGGCGCCCGCGCACCCGGCGCGGCGCAATCCCGGCTGGACGGTGGAGTACGGCGGCAAGCTCTACTACAACCCCGGTCTGCCCGAGGTGCGGCGCTTCGTCCAGGACGCCATGTTCGACGCCGTCTCCCGCTACCCGCTGGACGCCGTGCACTGGGACGACTACTTCTACCCCTATCCGGTGGAGGGGGAGTACTTCGACGACGACGAGGCCTTCGAGGAGTACGGAGCGGGCTTCGGCTCGCGCGCCGCCTGGCGCCGCGCCAACACCGACACCCTGGTCCGCGAGATGTCCGCGCGGCTGCGGGCGCTCGAACCGGCGCCACGGTTCGGGATCAGCCCGTTCGCCGTCTGGCGCAACTCCGACCGGGACCCGGCCGGCTCTCCGACGCGCGCGGGCCTCGGGACGTACGACGACCTCTACGCGGACACCCGCAAGTGGGTCAGGGAGGGCTGGATCGACTACATCGTGCCGCAGGCCTACTGGCACATCGGGCACCCGACCGCCGACTACGCCGACCTCGTGCCCTGGTGGGCGCGGACCGTCGCCGGTACGAAGGTGGACCTGTACGTGGGGGAGGCCCTGTACCGCTGCGACGAGGACAGCCCCACCGAGGCCTGGCGCGACCCAGGGGAGCTGTCGAAGCACCTGACGTTCGCCCGCGGGTTCCCGGAGGTCCGCGGCCACGTCTACTTCTCGGCGAAGCAGGTGGCCGCGGACCCCAACGGAGCGATGGCCCGGGTGGTCGCCGACCACTACGGCCCGGCGGCGTCCCGGCGCTGATTCAGTGAGTGGGCTCTTCGGGGTGGCGGACCGTGCAGTCGGGTCCGGGAGCCATCAGGGCCTCGTGTCCGTCCTGGAAGCGGACCCGGTACGGGGGGGTTCCGTTCTCGCCCAGGACCTGGGTGATCTCGCCCACCTTGTCGTGCTGTCCGACGATCCTGCCGTGCTGCACCAGCTGGTCGCCCTCGGTCGCGCGCATAACTGACCTCCTCGGTGGCGGTCCGATCCGGTGCTTGCAGTTTAGGTCGTCATGCGGCTATTTGACCCGTTGGGTCACCGCGATGCAGACGAGGACCGCGCAGGCGGCGGCCGGCGCGGCGGGGGAGAGGTGCTCGCCCAGCAGGGCCACCGACCAGACGAGGGTCAGCAGCGGCTGGGCGAGCTGGAGCTGGCTGGCCCGCGGCGCGCCGATCTCCGCCATGCCCCGGTACCAGACGTAGAGGCCGAGGAAGGTGGAGCCCGCCGCCACCCAGACCAGCCCGGCGAGCCCGTGCCCGCTGAGGTGCACCGGCTCGTACGCGAGCCCGGCCGCGGAGCCCGCCAGGCTGAGCGGCAGGCACAGGACCAGCGCCCAGCCGATCACCTGCCAGCCGGGCAGCATCCGGGCGAGGCGGCCGCCCTCGGTGTACCCGGCGGCGCACACCAGCAGGGCGCCGAACAGGTACGCGTCGCCCGCCGAGAGGGCGCCGCCGCTCTGCGCGAGCGTGAAGGCGATCACGACCGCCGCCCCGGCGAGGGCCGCGGCCCAGAAGGCGCGCGAGGGGCGGGCTCCGGTGCGCAGCGCGGACAGCGCGGCGGTGGTGAGCGGCAGGAGGCCGACCACCACGGCGGCGTGCGAGGTCGTGGAGGTCGTCAGCGCGAGGGTGGTGAGCATCGGGAAGCCGACGACCACCCCGCCGGCGACGACGGCGAGCCCCGCCCAGTGCTCACGGGCGGGCAGCGGGACCCGCCGGGCCAGCAGGAAGGCCCCTGCGATCGCGGCGGCGAGGACACTGCGCAGCGCGACCAGCGACCACGGGCCGAAGCTCTCCAGTCCCCAGACAGTGGCGGGGAAGGTCAGCGAGAAGGCGACGACGCCGAGCAGGGCGAGGGTGGTACCGCGGCGTACCGGGTTCGTCACCGCTATCGCGGTCGGGAGAGTAGCGCTATTCTGTGCTGTCATGTATGAGCGTAGCAGTGTGGCCGAACTGGCCGAATCCCTGCGGTCCGAACTTAACCGCTACTCGGTGGGCGGAAAGCTCCCGTCGAGCCGGGTCCTGGTCGAGCGCTACCGGGTCAGCCCGGTCACCGTCTCCCGGGCCCTCGCGCAGCTCGCCGCCGAGGGCCTCGTCGTCACCCGGCCCGGCGCGGGGGTCTTCCGCGCCGCACCGCGTACGGCGGCCCCCGCGCCCGGGGACACCTCCTGGCAGGAGGTCGCCCTCAGCGCCGAGGGGGCCGGGGAGGTCATCCCGCGGTCCGTCGACGCCACCGGAGTGCTGGGCTGCCTGGCCGCGCCGCCGTCCGGGGTGATCGAGCTCAACAGCGGCTACCTGCACCGCTCCCTCCAGCCCGAGCGGGCCATGGCGGCCGCGCTGGCCCGGGCCGGGCGGCGGCCCGGAGCCTGGGGGCGGCCGCCCCTGGAAGGGCTGCCCGAGCTGCGCGACTGGTTCGCCCGGGAGATCGGCGGCGCGGTCGCCGCCGCCGACGTACTGGTCACGGCGGGCGGGCAGAGCGCGCTGGCCACCGCCCTGCGGGCGCTCGCCCCGCCCGGGGCGCCGATCCTGGTCGAGTCCCCGACCTACCCCGGGATGCTGGCCATCGCCCGGGCCTCCGGGTGCCGGCCGGTGCCCGTCCCGGTGGACGCCGAGGGGGTCCGGCCGGAGCTGCTGGCCGCCGCCTTCGAAGCGACCGGCGCGCGGGTGTTCGTATGCCAGCCGCTGTTCCAGAATCCCACCGGAGCGGTGCTGGCTCCGGGGCGGCGGGCCGAGGTGCTGCGCATCGCGCGGGCCGCCGGGGCCTTCGTGGTCGAGGACGACTACGCCCGGGCCCTGGCCCACGAGGGCGCGGGTCCGCTGCCCGCGACCCTGGCCGCCGAGGACACGGACGGGGTCGTGGTGCACGTCCGGTCGCTGACCAAGGTCACCTCGCCCAGCCTGCGGGTCGGTGCACTGGCCGCCCGGGGCCCGGTGGTCGACCGGCTGCGCGCCATCCAGATCGTGGACTCCTTCTTCGTGTCCCGGCCGCTCCAGGAGGCCGCCCTGGAACTGGTCGGCGCGCCCGCGTGGCCGCGCCACCTGCGGACGGTGGCCGCCGAGCTGCGCCACCGGCGGGACGTGCTCGCGGGCGCCCTGCGCCGGGAGCTGCCCGCGCTGGAGCTGCCGCATCTGCCGTACGGCGGATATCAGTTGTGGGTCCGGCCGACCGGGTACGGCGACGACGCGGCCTTCGCGGCGGCCGCCCTGCGCGCCGGGGTGGCGGTGGCTCCGGGCCGCCCGTACTTCTGCGCGGAGCCGCCGGGCCCGCACGTCCGGCTGAGCTTCGCCGGGGTCTCGGGCCCCGGCGAACTGGTCGAGGCGGTCCAGCGGCTGCGTACCGGCCTGGCGGACGGCCTGGGCCCGGACGCTTGACCCACTGCGGTATGCGGCCCACCATCACCGCATGCATGTTCGGGTTTCGCTTGTCGCCGCAGCCCGTAGTTCCTCGCTGCTCGCCGAGCGCTTCGACGACGACCGCCCGCTGGACGGAGCCGGCTGGCGGTCGGTGGAGTCCGCCGCGCAGGGCCTCGTACCCCTGGGCTCGGCCGAGCTGCGCTACTGCTCGCCGACCCCGCGCAGCCGTGCCACGGGCGAGGCCCTCGGGTACGCGCCCCTCGCCCAGCCCGCGCTGCGCGAGTGCGACATGGGCCGCTGGCGGGGGCTGACCCTGGCCGAGGTGGCCGCCCACGAGCCCGGGGCGGTGGAACTGTGGCTCAGCGATCCGCGGGCCGCCCCGCACGGGGGTGAATCCCTGCTCGCCTTCATCTCCCGCGTCGGCGGCTGGCTCGACACCCGGCCGGCCGACGACGGGGGTGCGATCGTGGCGGTGGCCGAGCCCTCGGTGGTCCGGGCGGCCCTCGTGTACGCGCTGAAGGCGCCCCCGCTGACCTACTGGAACGTGGACGTCCGGCCGCTGTCCACGATGACCCTCACGGGCTGGTCCGGCCGATGGCACCTCTGTCTGCAGGCCCCGGCGTAGATCGGTTGAGGGGGGCGAGGACAGCCCTTAGCCTGCGGGAATGACCGCGATACACATCACCACGCTCGCCGAACGCCCCGAACTGGCGGACCGGCTCGGGGACATGGACGACCCCTGGCCCGAGTTCGCCACCCATGACGCCCTCGCCTGGCTGCTGTACCCGCGGATGACGGCCGAGCTGGCGGACTACGTCCTGGTCGCCACGGACGGGGACGCGGTGGTCGCCCGCGGCTACAGCGTGCCCTTCGCCCTGCACGAGGCCGGCCGCGACGGGGTGCTGCCCGCGCAGGGCTGGGACCGCGTGCTCATGTGGGCCTTCTCCGACCTGCGCCGCGGGGTGCGGCCCGACACGGTGAGCGCGATCGAGATCACCGTGGCCGGCGACCGGCAGGGCGAGGGGCTCTCCGGGCTCATGCTGGCCGCGATGCGGGACAACGCCCGGGCCCGCGGCTTCGCCGAGGTCGTGGCACCGGTCCGGCCCAGCGGAAAACCGGCCGAGCCGGACACCCCGATCCACGAGTACGCCTACCGGACCCGGGAGGACGGCCTCCCGTACGACCCGTGGCTGCGCGTCCACGTCCGCGCGGGCGGGGTCATCGACTCGGTGGCGCCGCTGTCGATGACGATCACCGGCTCGCTCGCCCAGTGGCGCGAGTGGACCGGGCTGCCCTTCGACGCCGCCGGACCCGTGCGGGTACCGGGCGCCCTGACGCCCGTCCGGTGCGACCCGGAGCAGGGCTATGCGGTCTATGTGGAGCCGAACGTATGGGTCCGGCACCGTCTCGCCGACGGGGCGGCGTCCGTCCGGCCCTGAGGCGGTGTCCGCGCGCCCGACGCCACCGGCGGAATCACCGCCGCGGCCGGGCCTTTCCTGCTAGACATCTTCCTGGAGGCACCGTGTGCCGGACCCTCCCGTGAGGCCCTCCCTCCGGGAGCGATGGCATTGCATAAACGTGCAGAAGTACGTATAGTCATGCCATCGATGAGGAGGGTCCGATGGTGGTACGTGTAGCGGTGGCCGGAGCGAGCGGGTACGCGGGCGGAGAAGTCCTGCGCCTCCTGCTCTCGCACCCCGAGGTGGAGATCGGTGCCCTCACCGGCAACTCCAACGCCGGACAGCTCCTCGGCTCCCTGCAGCCGCACCTCGTGCCGCTCGCGGGACGCACCCTGGAGTCGACCACCTCCGAGGTCCTCGCAGGCCACGATGTCGTCTTCCTCGCCCTCCCGCACGGCCAGTCCGCCGCCGTCGCCGCCCAGCTCGGCGAGGACGTCCTCGTCGTCGACATGGGGGCCGACCACCGGCTCAAGGACTCCGCCGACTGGGACGCCTTCTACGGCGCCCCGCACGCCGGGACCTGGCCCTACGGGCTCCCCGAACTGCCCGGTGCCCGCGAGGCGCTGACGGGGACCAGGCGCATCGCGGTCCCCGGCTGCTTCCCCACCGCCGTCTCCCTCGCGCTCTTCCCCGCCTACCAGGGGAAGTTCGCCGAGCCGGAGGCCGTGATCGTCGCCGCCACCGGAACCTCCGGCGCGGGCAAGGCCCTCAAGCCGCACCTGCTCGGCGCCGAGGTGATGGGCTCGGTGACCCCCTACGGCGTGGGCGGCGGACACCGCCACACGCCCGAGATGGTGCAGAACCTGAGCCCGGTCGCGGGCCGGCGGGTCTCCGTCTCCTTCACACCGACCCTCGTGCCCATGGCGCGCGGCATCCTCGCCACGTGCTCGGCCAAGGCGCTCCCCGGCACCACCGCCGAATCGCTGCGCGCCGCGTACGAGAAGGCGTACGCCGACGAGCCCTTCGTCCACCTGCTGCCCGAGGGCCGGATGCCGTCCACCAAATCCGTCCACGGTTCCAACGCCGTCCACGTCCAGGTCGCCTACGACGAGTCCGCCCAGCGGATCATCGCCGTCAGCGCCATCGACAACCTGACCAAGGGCACCGCCGGCGGCGCGGTGCAGAGCATGAACATCGCCCTGGGGCTCGATGAGGGCCTGGGCCTTTCGACGATCGGAGTCGCTCCGTGAGCAGGGGGTACCTCCCAGCGGTAGCCGGGGGAGAATGCGCAGCCACCGGGCTGCGGACGACGATGACGGCCGCACCGGCGCGCTGCGCGGGCGGAGAAGCGAACAGGAGCACGCAGTGAGCGTCACGGCAGCACAGGGATTCACGGCAGCGGGCATCGCCGCCGGGATCAAGGCCAACGGCAATCCCGACCTGGCCCTCGTGGTCAACAACGGGCCGAGTCTGGCCGCCGCGGGCGTCTTCACCTCCAACCGCGTCAAGGCCGCGCCCGTGCACTGGTCCGAGCAGGTCCTGCGGGGCGCCGCCGTCAGCGCGGTCGTCCTGAACTCCGGCGGCGCCAACGCCTGCACCGGCCCCAAGGGCTTCCAGGACACCCACGCCACCGCGGAGAAGGCCGCCCAGGTGCTCGGCGGGGACTTCAACGCCGGCGAGATCGCGGTCGCCTCCACCGGCCTGATCGGCGTCCTGCTCCCCATGGACAAGCTGCTTCCCGGCATCGAGACGGCGGCCGCGGCCCTGTCCGAGAACGGCGGCGAGGCCGCCGCCATCGCCATCAAGACCACCGACACCGTGCACAAGACGGCCACCGTCTCGCAGGGCGGCTGGACCGTCGGAGGCATGGCCAAGGGTGCGGGCATGCTCGCCCCGGGCCTGGCCACCATGCTCGTCGTCGTCACCACCGACGCCGACCTGGACAGCGCCACCCTCGACAAGGCGCTGCGCGCCGCCACCCGCACCACCTTCGACCGGGTCGACTCCGACGGCTGCATGTCCACCAACGACACGGTGCTGCTGCTCGCCTCCGGCGCCTCCGGCCAGGTGCCGGCGTACGAGGAGTTCGCGGAGGCCGTGCGCAAGGTCTGCGACGACCTGGCCCGCCAGCTCATCGGCGACGCCGAGGGCGCCAGCAAGGACATCCGCATCGAGGTCATCGGTGCGCTCACCGAGGACGACGCGGTCGAGGTCGGCCGGTCCATCGCCCGGAACAACCTGCTCAAGTGCGCCATCCACGGCGAGGACCCGAACTGGGGCCGGGTGCTCTCCGCGATCGGCACCACCAAGGCCGCCTTCGACCCGGACCGGCTGAACGTCGCCATCAACGACGTCTGGGTCTGCCGGAACGGATCGGTCGGCGACGACCGCGACCTGGTCTCCATGAAGGGCCGCGAGGTCCGGATCACCGCCGACCTGGCGAACGGCAGCGAGTCCGCCGTGATCTGGGGCAACGACCTGACCGCCGAGTACGTCCACGAGAACAGCGCCTACTCCTCATGAGCGACGAGAAGGCCGGCCTGCCCGGCACCTCCGGCGGCACCGCCCGCAAGCACACCGCCCTGCCCAAGGCGCAGATCCTCATCGAGGCCCTGCCGTGGCTCACCCGCCACAACGGCAAGATCGTCGTCATCAAGTTCGGCGGCAACGCCATGATCGACGAGGAGCTCAAGGCCGCCTTCGCCCAGGACGTGGTCTTCCTGCGCCAGGCCGGCCTGAAGCCGGTCGTGGTGCACGGCGGCGGCCCCCAGATCAACGCCCAGCTCGACAAGCAGGGCCTGGTCAGCGAGTTCAAGGCGGGGCTGCGCGTCACGACCCCGGAGGCCATGGACGTCGTACGGATGGTCTTGGCGGGCCACGTCCAGCGCGAACTGGTCGGGCTGCTCAACCAGCACGGGCCGCTCGCCGTCGGCATGACCGGCGAGGACGCCCGCACCATGATCGCGACCAAGCACAGCCCGGAGATCGGCGGCGAGGTCATCGACATCGGCCGGGTCGGGGAGATCACCTCCATCGACACCGGCGCCATCGAGGCCCTGCTGGCGGACGGCCGGATCCCGGTCATCTCCTCCATCGCGGGCAGCGCCGACGACCACCACGTCTACAACGTCAACGCCGACACGGCGGCCGCGGCGCTCGCCGCCGCCCTGGGCGCCGAGACGCTGATGGTCCTCACCGACGTCGAAGGCCTGTACGCGGACTGGCCGAACAGCGACGAGGTCATCAGCAAGCTCACCGTCAGTGAGCTGGAGAAGCTGCTGCCCGAGCTGTCCAGCGGCATGGTGCCCAAGATGGAGGGCTGCCTGCACGCCGTACGCAACGGCGTGAACACCGCCCGCGTGCTCGACGGGCGGGTCCAGCACTCGATCCTGCTGGAGATCTTCACGGACTCCGGCATCGGCACGATGGTCGTGCCCGACCACCAGTCAGGGGGAACGCAATGACGAAGGGCACCGGCAACCAGGAGTACGGCGCTCGCTGGCGGGGAGCGCTGGCCAACAACTACGGCACCCCCGCGGTCGCGCTCGTACGCGGCGAGGGCGCCCAGGTCTGGGACGCCGACGGCAAGCAGTACACCGACTTCGTCGGCGGCATCGCGGTCAACGCCCTCGGGCACGCCCACCCGGCGATCGTGGCGGCCGTGACCGAGCAGATCTCCACGCTCGGCCACGTCTCCAACCTCTTCATCTCCGAGCCGGTCGTCGCGCTCGGCGAGCGCCTGCTCCAGCTCTTCGGCCGCCCCGGCAAGGTCTTCTTCTGCAACTCGGGCGCCGAGTCCGTCGAAGCCGCCTTCAAGATCGGCCGGCTGACCGGGCGGACCCACATGGTCGCCACCGACGGCGGCTTCCACGGCCGGACCATGGGCGCCCTCGCGCTCACCGGCCAGCCGAAGAAGCAGGAGCCCTTCCGGCCGCTGCCGGGCGATGTCACGCACGTCCCGTTCGGTGACGTCGAGGCCCTGCGGGCCGCCGTCACCGAGGAGACCGCGCTCGTCGTCATCGAGCCCATCCAGGGCGAGAACGGCGTCGTCGTACCCCCCGCCGGATACCTGACGGCCGCTCGCGAGATCACCCGCGCCACCGGCACCCTGCTCGTCCTCGACGAGGTGCAGACCGGCATCGGCCGGTGCGGCCAGTGGTTCGAGCACCAGGCCCACGAGGACGTCGAGCCCGACATCGTCACCCTCGCCAAGGGGCTGGGCGGCGGGCTGCCCATCGGCGCGGTGGTCGCCTTCGGCCCCGTGGCCGACCTGCTCCAGCCGGGGCAGCACGGCACCACCTTCGGCGGGAACCCGGTCGCCTGCGCCGCCGGCCTCGCCGTCATCGACACGATCGCCACGGGCGGGCTGCTCGACCAGGTCAAGGACCGGGGCGAGCGGCTGCGCTCCGGGATCGAGGGCACGGGCCACGCCCTGGTCTCCCACGTCCGCGGCTCCGGCCTACTGCTGGGTATCGTGCTGACCGAGCCGCTCGCCGCCCGGGTGCAGCAGGCGGCTCAGGATGCCGGCTTCCTGGTCAACGCGCCCGCCCCCGACGTCGTACGGCTCATGCCCCCGTACGTACTCACCGAGGCCGAGGCGGACGCGTTCGTCCGGGCCCTGCCCGGCATCCTTGACGCAGCAGGCGGGGACGGATCCGGAGAATGAGACGACGATGAGTCAGGCGCAGGACAACGAGCAAGGCGGCCAGGCCGTCCCGCAGACCCGTACCGCGCGTCACCGCCGGATCGTGGACATCCTCAACCGGCAGCCGGTCCGTTCCCAGAGCCAGCTGGCCAAGCTGCTCGCCGACGACGGGCTGAGCGTCACCCAGGCGACGCTCTCGCGCGACCTCGACGAGCTGGGCGCGGTGAAGATCCGCAACACCGGCGGTGAGCTGATCTACGCGGTGCCCAGCGAGGGCGGCTTCCGCACCCCGCAGGCCCCGCTCGGCGAGTCCGCGAAGGAGGAGCGCATGCGGCGCCTCTCCGGGGAACTGCTGATCTCGGCGGAGGCCTCCGCGAACCTCGTGGTCCTGCGCACCCCGCCGGGTGCCGCGCAGTTCCTCGCCTCGGCGATCGACCAGGCCGAACTCCGCGCGATCCTCGGCACGATCGCGGGCGACGACACCCTGATGCTGATCAGCCGGGACCCGGCCGGCGGCCAGGCCCTGGCCGACCACCTGCTCCGGCTAGCGCAGAAGGAGAGCTAGATCGTCTCTTCCGGATCCTGCCGGGCCCGGCTCAGTACCGGGTCACGGCCAGGTCCCCGGACTCCGTGCCGATCGCGATGTGCGGACGGCGGCGCGGGTCCGCCCAGCGCAGGATCGCCCGCATGGCCCGCTCGGGCACGGACACGCAACCGGCCGTCGCGCCCTTGCCGTTGACGTGCAGGAAGATCCCGGCGCCCCGGCCGCGTACGGGCCGGTCGTAGTTGAAGGCGATCACCAGCGCGTGCGCGTACTGCTTCTCGTACGTCACCAGGTGCTCGGCCTCGCCCGGCGCGCAGTCCGCGGGCAGCGGCTCGACCCAGCGGTTGTAGTGGGCGGACGCGTTGTCCTGGCACCACCAGGAATCGCGGCTCACCCGCCGGTAGACGTGGTCCGTGCCGACCGGTGCCCGCCGGATCCCGAAGGCGTAGGGGAGTTCGAAGAGGCCCGTGGGCGTCGTGTTGGTGCCCTGGGTCCGGGTCGCCCCCTCGGTGAGGCCGTTCGCGCCGAAGCGGGCGGGCGCGCTCCCGGACCGGTGCCAGCGCCCCGCCCACCGCTGCCACCAGATCACCCGGCCGGTCGTGGATCCGGGCGCGGGCGCGACGGCGGTGATCAGCTGACTGCCGCCGCCGGTGTCGGCGAGACGGTCGGGCAGGGGCACGGGGCCCTGCGGGAGCAGGGTCGTGACGATCAGTGAGACAGTGACTACAGCGGTACGCAGCACATGTCAGACGGTACGCGGCGGAAGGGGCAGCGGCAGCGCAGGCAGGCCGTCGAGGCTCGATCCGATGAACTCCTTCTTCTCGCAGTACGCGGCGAACTCCTCGTCCGTCTTGCGGCCGAAGTACTCCGCGTGCAGGGTCCGCTCGCCCTGGTACTCCATCAGGGGGACGGCGTACCCGCAGACATCGGAGATCCGGCGGGCGTGGACCAGGACGACCGCCCGCGCCGACGGCCCGTCGGCCTCGCCGAACAGGGCGACCAGTTCGCCCCAGCGCGGATCGTCGCGGAAGACCGCCTCGCCCTCGCCGTGGATGCGCACGATGTTGGGCGGCCCGGAGAACGCGCACCACATCAGGGTGATCCGGCCGTTCTCCCGGACGTGGGCGATGGTTTCGGCGCCGCTGCCCCCGAAGTCCAGGTAGGCCAGGGTCTGCTCGTCGATGACGACGAGCGTTCCGGCGCGGCCCTTGGGGGAGAGGTTGACGTGACCGTCACCCGTGAGCGGGGCGGTCGCGGTGAAGAAGATCGGCTGCTCCTCGATGAACTTGCGCAGCCGGCCGTCTATTCGTTCGTGCAGTTTTCCCATGGGCCCATTATTGGGCCGGCCGGCCGTGCGGCGCGGTCGGGCCGGGCGGTTTCCGTGAGTCCCATCCGGTCGCGGAGCGGGGCCAGTTGGTGGATGTCGAAGAGGTGCGCGGACCGCTCCAGCAGAGCACCCAGCTCGGCAGGATCCGCCCAGCCCGCCTGCAGGGAGCCCTGCCAGTTCCATTCCCGTACGGTGCCCTCGGCCAGCTCGCGCAGCCCCGGATCCCGCACGTCCAGCAGGGTGACGGCGGCCCGCAGCGAGGCGATGCCGCCCCGGGCCCGCAGCAGGTGGAAGGCGGCCCGGCGGGTGTGCGTCGGAAGCTCCGGGGCGACCCGCGCCGTCAGCCAGTCGGCGGGCAGCGGCCCCGCGGTGGCGCGCAGGCCGCGGGAGACCTCGCGGGCCACCGCCGGGGAGGGGTCGTCGAGCAGCGACCGCAGCAGCCGCTCGTCGTCCGCGTCCAGCAGGCGCAGCCCGGCGACGGCGGCGGCCCGCACCGGGCCGCCGGGGTGCCCGAGCAGGGCACGGAGCAGCGGCCCGTCCTCGCGGCGGGCGCACTCGGCGAAGCCGCTCACCGCGTACGGAGTCACCCGGGCCGGGTCCGTGATCAGCTCGCGGTAGCGGGAGTACGGGTCGCCGCCGTCCTGGCGGACCAGCCAGCGGGCGCAGGCCCGGACCAGCCCGGAGCGGTCGGTCAGATACCCCCCGGCCTCGGCGGCCCGCCCGGCCCCGCGCAGGGCGGTGACCCCCGAGGCGCGGACCATCGGGATGTGGGCGCCGAGCAGGAGGTCGACGGCCCGGTCGTCCGGCCCGCCGGTGGCCAGCGCGGCGAGCGCGGCGTCCGCCCACATCCGGGCGGTCGGCGGATCCAGTTCCACGGCGGCCAGCCGGGCGAGCTCCCGTACGCCGAACTCCCCGCCCTCCAGCGAGAGCCGCGCGGCGAACCGCCGGGTCGGCAGGTCCGTGCTCTCGCGCAGCTCGGCCCGCAGCGACTCGCCGCTCAGTGCCGCAGGGAGCCGTGCGGCGGCCCAGGCGCCGTGCTCGCGGCGGCCCAGCCGCAGCAGGAGCGGGGTCAGCCGGCGCACCGTGCCCGCGGGGTCGGCGTCCAGTACGGCGCGCAGTACGCGCCGGGCCTGTTCCCGTACGGCCGGAACCCAGTCGGTGCAGCGGATCGCGACGAGTTCGAGCACCGGATCCGGCGCCCGGAGCGCGCCTTCGCGGACGTAGCCGTCGGGATGGCACAGCGCCACCACGTCGTCGCCGGTGTACGAGGTCTCGTGCCGGTGGCGGCGGATATCGCGTACTGCCTGGTCGAAGGCGATCCACGTGTCGGCCACGCCCGCGGGGAGCGGCACCGGCGTGTGGCCGGGATGCCCGCCGTCCATCAGCCGCTCCGCACTCGCGTGCCCCGCCCGTACAGCCCGTTCCCGCCTGGCGCTCATGCCGCCTCCCCCTGTTGTCCTCTGTCCTCATCGCCGAGCGTAGGCAATCGGATGGCCGTTGCGCCTCCGATATCTCCGCTGGTCAGGTGGCTCGGCGAGGCTCGATTGACGAAACATACGGAGTAGTGCATAGTTATGCCTGTCGTTGAATGCACCGTAAGGAGAAACCCGTGACCGAGCGCGTCGTACTCGCCTACTCGGGCGGCCTGGACACCTCCGTCGCCATCGGCTGGATCGCCGAGGAGACGGGCGCCGAGGTCATCGCCGTTGCCGTGGACGTCGGCCAGGGCGGCGAGGACCTGGACGTCATCCGCAAGCGCGCGCTCGACTGCGGTGCGGTCGAGGCCGAGGTCGCCGACGCCTCCGACGAGTTCGCCAACGAGTACTGCCTCCCGGCGATCAAGGCGAACGCCCTCTACATGGACCGGTACCCGCTGGTCTCGGCGCTCTCCCGGCCGGCCATCGTCAAGCACCTGGTCGCCGCCGCCAAGAAGCACGGCGCCACGACCGTCGCCCACGGCTGCACGGGCAAGGGCAACGACCAGGTCCGCTTCGAGGCGGGCATCGTCGCCCTCGCCCCGGACCTCAAGTGCATCGCCCCGGTCCGTGACTACGCGATGACCCGGGACAAGGCGATCGCCTTCTGCGAGGAGAAGCAGCTCCCGATCGCGACCACCAAGAAGTCCCCGTACTCCATCGACCAGAACGTCTTCGGGCGCGCCGTCGAGACGGGCTTCCTGGAGGACATCTGGAACGCCCCGATCGAGGACATCTACGAGTACACCTCGAACCCGGCCCTGCCGCGCGAGGCCGACGAGGTCGTCATCTCCTTCAAGGAGGGCGTCCCGGTCGCCATCGACGGCAAGCCCGTCACCGTGCTCCAGGCCATCCAGCAGCTCAACGACCGCGCCGGAGCCCAGGGCATCGGCCGGATCGACATCGTCGAGGACCGCCTCGTGGGCATCAAGTCCCGTGAGGTGTACGAGGCCCCGGGTGCGATCGCGCTGATCACGGCCCACCAGGAGCTGGAGAACGTCACCGTCGAGCGCGAGCTGGCCCGCTACAAGCGGCAGGTCGAGCAGCGCTGGGGCGAGATGGTCTACGACGGCCTGTGGTTCTCCCCGCTCAAGCGCGCCCTGGACGGCTTCATCAACGAGGCCAACCAGCACGTCACCGGTGACATCCGGATGACCCTGCACGGCGGCCGCGCCGTCGTCACCGGCCGGAAGTCGGACGAGTCGCTGTACGACTTCAACCTCGCGACCTACGACTCGGGCGACACCTTCGACCAGTCCAAGGCCCAGGGCTTCATCGAGATCTTCGGTCTCTCCTCGAAGATCGCGGCCCGCCGCGACCTCGCCTGACCGACCAGCAGTCCGTACCGCCTCCCCGTTACCTCCGCGGCGGGGAGGCGGTTGCACATCCGGAGCCCTACGGGCCCTCGGAGCCTTACCAGCAGTCAAAGCCATGCAGTCTTGAGGAGCAGTAGCTGTGAGCAGCAACAAGGGTGACGTCCGGCTCTGGGGCGGCCGGTTCGCCGACGGTCCTTCGGAAGCGCTGGCCCTGCTGTCGGCGTCGGTCCACTTCGACTGGCGCCTCGCGCCGTACGACATCGCGGGCTCCCGCGCCCACGCCCGCGTGCTCCACAAGGCCGGCCTGCTCACCGCCGAAGAGCTCGACCGCATGATCGCCGGACTCGACCAGCTCGAAGCCGACGTGGCCGACGGCTCCTTCACCGGCACCATCGCCGACGAGGACGTGCACACCGCCCTGGAGCGCGGCCTGCTGGAGCGGCTCGGCGCCGAGCTCGGCGGCAAGCTGCGCGCCGGCCGGTCCCGCAACGACCAGGTGGCCACCCTCTTCCGGATGTACCTGCGCGACCACGGCCGGATCATCGGCGGTCTGATCGCGGACCTCCAGGACGCGCTGGTCGGCCTCGCCGAGACGCATCACGACGTGGCCATGCCGGGCCGGACCCACCTCCAGCACGCACAGCCGGTGCTCTTCTCCCACCACGTCCTCGCCCACGTGCAGTCCCTGTCCCGGGACGCGGAGCGGCTGCGCCAGTGGGACACCCGGACCGCGGTCTCCCCGTACGGCTCGGGCGCCCTGGCCGGCTCCTCGCTGGGGCTGGACCCGGAGCAGGTCGCCGCCGACCTGGGCTTCGAGCGGGGTTCGGTCGGCAATTCGATCGACGGCACGGCCTCGCGCGACTTCGTCGCCGAGTTCGCCTTCATCACCGCGATGATCGGGATCAACCTCTCCCGGATCGCGGAGGAGATCATCATCTGGAACACGAAGGAGTTCTCCTTCGTGACGCTGCACGACGCCTTCTCGACCGGGTCATCGATCATGCCGCAGAAGAAGAACCCGGACATCGCGGAGCTGGCGCGCGGCAAGTCGGGCCGCCTCATCGGCAATCTGACGGGCCTGCTCGCGACGCTCAAGGCGCTGCCCCTGGCGTACAACCGCGACCTCCAGGAGGACAAGGAGCCCGTCTTCGACTCCTGCGACACCCTTGAGGTCCTGCTGCCGGCCTTCACCGGCATGATGGCGACCCTCACGGTCAACCGGGAGCGGATGGAGGAGCTGGCCCCGGCGGGCTTCTCGCTCGCCACCGACATCGCGGAGTGGCTGGTCAAGCAGGGCGTGCCGTTCCGGGTGGCCCACGAGGTGGCCGGCGAGTGCGTCAAGGTCTGCGAGGGCGAGGGCATCGAGCTCGACCAGCTGACGGACGACCAGTTCGCGAAGATCTCGGAGCACCTGACCCCCGAGGTCCGGACCGTCCTGAACGTCAAGGGCGCCCTGGCCTCCCGCAACGGCCGCGGGGGCACCGCCCCGTCGGCGGTCGCCACCCAGCTCACCGAGCTGAAGGCCGACCTGGTCATCCAGCACGCCTGGGCGGCCCACAAGCAGTAGCCCGTACGCCCCGAGGGGCGGTGGGAGCCCGTCGGCTCCCCCCGCCCCTCCGGCATGCCGGGGTATCAGCAGACGACGCTGACCGAGAACGGCCGGTCACTGTCCACGGCGGCACTGCCGTGCCTCCCTCGGCTCGGCGGCCCCGATGACCGGCTTCCGTGATGCGTTCGAATTACTAAGAGTTGCTCTCCCGTTACGGTGCGGCCCACGCGGCCAGGGCGTCGAAGTCCGCGCGGACCAGTCCGATCTGCTCGTCGATGCGCATCAGCAGGGCCTGCGCCGGGTGGCGCTGGCCGACGTACTCGCGGTCCATCGCCGTGATGTCGTCGTCGATCCAGGCGAAGGGCCGCTCGCCCGCGTAGTCGAGGATGTACTGGGTCTTCCAGAACGTGCCGCGCGGCGCCCGGCCGTGCATCACCGGCCAGTCGATGAAGGGGAGTCGGGGCAGTCCCAGGTGCGGGCCTATCCAGTCGTTGGCCTCGTCCTTCCACGTGGTGGCCCAGACCAGCTCGTAGGCGTCCGCGAGGGCGAGCAGCTCCGCCCCGTGGGCGTGATTGAGCCAAACCCGCAGCGGCTTGGCCTGCTCGGCCTCCGTCCAGCCCGTCGGGCGCATCCGGTGGGTGCGGTAGCCCTCGGGACGGCGCCGGGCCTTGGCCGCGTAGGGGTTCAGCGGCCCGTCGACGTCGATCAGCAGCAGTGGCTTCATTTCGGCAGGATTCCGTTCCGGCTACCTCTCAGGCAGCTCATTTTTCGACTGAATGAGACAGTGACGTCTCATTTGGGGTACGCTTGTCTCATGGCCATGGATCGTGACCAGGTGCTCCGCGATGCGGCCGCCCTGCTTTCCCGCAAGTCGACCGCCACGATGGACGAGGTCGCCCGCGCCGCCGGCATCGGGCGCGCGACCCTCCACCGGCACTTCGCCGGACGCGACGCCCTCGTACGGGCCCTCGAAGAACTCGGCATCCGGGAGTTCGAGGTGGCGTTCGACAACGCCCGCCTCGACGAGGGCACGGCGGTGGAGGCGATCAGACGTCTCGTCGCGGAAGCCGAGCCCAACGCCCAGCTGCTGGCCTTCCTCGTCACCGAGAACCAGCTGTTCGAGGGCGACGAGGTCAACGAGGGATGGGCCCGGCTCGACGCCCGCGTCAGCGCGCTCTTCCGGCGCGGCCAGGAAGGGGGCGACATCCGGATCGACCTGAGCCCCGCGTGGCTCACCGAGGCGCTCTACGCCCTCGTCGGCGCCTGCGCCTGGGCCGTGACGGACGGCCGGGTCGCCGCCAAGGACTTCCAGTACATGATCATCGAGCTGTTGCTCGGTGGCGCCCGACGGAGTGTGGAGAAATGAGCAGCATCCAGCAGCTGAACAGCCCGACCGGGACGGAGACCAGGAGCCGCGGCCGCTGGCTCGCCCTGGGCGTGCTGGTGCTCGCCGTGCTGCTGGTCGCCGTCGACGCGACCGTACTCGGCCTCGCCACCCCCGCACTCTCCGAGGACCTCAAGCCGTCCGGCACCCAGTTGCTCTGGATCGGCGACATCTACTCCTTCGTCATCGCCGGACTGCTGGTCTCCATGGGCAGTCTCGGTGACCGCATCGGCCGCAAGAAGCTGCTGCTCACCGGCGCCGCCGCGTTCGGTGCCGTGTCCGTGCTCAACGCCTACGCGACCAGCCCCGAGATGATGATCGTCGCCCGGGCCCTGCTGGGCGTGGCCGGCGCGACCCTGATGCCGTCCACCCTCGCGCTGATCCGCAACATCTTCCACGACCCCAAGGAGCGCAGCCTCGCGATCGGCATCTGGGGCGCCACCGCCTCGGCCGGCGCGGCCGTCGGCCCGGTCGTCGGCGGAGCCCTGCTCCAGCACTTCTGGTGGGGCTCGGTCTTCCTGATCAACCTCCCCGTGATGATCGCCCTGGTCGTCGTCGGAATCAAGCTGCTTCCCGAATCCAAGAACCCCGTCGCCGGCCCCTGGGACCTCGTCAGCGTCGGCCTCTCCCTCGTCGGCGTGATCAGCGTGGTCTACGCCGTCAAGGAAGTCGCCACCCACGGCGTGACCTGGGAGGTCGCGGCCACCGCGGCACTCGGCGCGGGCGCCCTGTACGCCTTCGTACGCCGCCAGTTCGGCCTGCCGTCCCCGCTGCTCGACATGCGGCTCTTCCAGCACCGCGGCTTTTCCGGCGCGGTCCTCGCCGACCTGCTCACCGTCTTCGGCCTCTCCGGCCTGGTCTTCTTCCTCTCCCAGTTCCTGCAGCTCGTCCAGGGCCGCGACCCGCTGGAGGCCGGCCTCGCCGAACTGCCCGCCGCCATCGGCGCGGTGGTCACCGGCCTGATCGCGGGCCGGTACGCCCGCCGGTACTCGGTACGGACCATCGTGACCGGCGGCCTCGGCGCCATCGGCCTGGCCCTCGCCGTGCTCACCCTGATCCACAAGGAGAGCGGCTACCCGCTGCTCGGCGCGGCCCTGCTGGTCGTCGGCCTCGGTGCCGGTTTCTCCTTCACCGTCACCGCCGACGTGATCCTCTCCAGCGTGCCCAAGGAGCAGGCCGGTTCGGCCTCCGCCGTCTCCGAGACGGCCTACGAACTCGGCGCCGCCCTCGGCATCGCCCTGCTCGGCTCCATCGTCACCGGCGTCTACCAGAGCTTCACCGCCCCGGCCTCGGTCGCGGGCCCGGTCGCCGACGCCGCGCACGAATCCCTCGGCGGGGCCGTCGAGGCCGCCAAGGCACTGGACCCGCACACCGCCCAGGTGATGGTGGGCGCCGCCCAGGACGCCTTCGTGGACGGGCTGCGGCTCGCCTCCGGCGTCGGTGCGGCCGTGCTGCTGGCCACCGCCGTGGCCGCCTGGTTCCTGCTGAAGGGCCAGCGGCTCCAGGAGGGCGTCGAGCACTGACGTCCCGCCGAAGGGGTGGTGTTCCGGCCGGAGTTGACATTTCGTAGAACTGCGGGACACCATCCCGGCGATGGAGATCAACGATCTGACCCCGGCGGAACGCCGCGTCTGGGAGGCCTTCCCGCGCGGCGACGGGGTCGACTTCCGCGCCGCCCCCGAGGACAGCTCCGTCGACGGAGCCGACTGGGGCCCCGACCGCACCCTGCGCGCCGAGGTGCTGCGGGCCATCCTGCTGGGTGCCTGCCCCGCCGTGCAGGGCCGGGTCCCCGGCCTCAAGGTCAAGGGCGCGAAGATCGTGGGCAAGCTCGACATGCGCTACGCCGTCATCGACCACCCCATCCGGCTGCGCGACTGCTGGTTCGAGCGCAAGCCCCTGATGTACGGGGCCCAGCTGCGCGCCCTGGTCCTCGGCTACTCCACGCTGCCCGGCCTGACCGCTTCCACGCTGCGCGTCGACGTGGTCCTGCGCCTGTCCCACTGCCGGATCGCCGGCCCCGTGCGGCTGCAGGGATCCAAGATCTCCGGGGGCCTCTTCCTCCAGGGGGCCGTGATCGGCCCCACGGCCGGCGAGGAGGCGGACGAGCCCCCGCTCCAGCTCAACCACGTCGAGGTCGACACCGACATCATCGCGAACGACCTGACCGTGCACGGCCAGCTCCGCCTCAACGGGGCCACCGTCGGCGGCCAGATCCAGCTCGACCGCGCCCGGCTGCTCGCCCCCGGGGGGATCGCCCTGCACGCCGAGAACCTCACCGTCGGCACCGACCTGCGCGCGCACCGGATCCAGGCCCGCGGCATGGTCAACCTCACCGGCTCCCGGATACCCGGCCAGGCCAACCTCACCCGTGCCGACCTCGCCAACCCGGACGGGACCGCCCTGCGCGCCTCCAGCTGCGCCATAGGCGAGCTGTGGCTGCGCCGCTGCGAAACGGTCCGCGGCGATGTGAACCTGCGCCGGTCCACCGTCGACCTGCTCCACATCGACCCGGAGGCCTGGCCCGAGCGGATCGCCATCGACGGCCTGACCTACCGCACCCTGGCCCCGCACCTCCCCGCCGAGCAGCGGCTGCCCGCCCTGGAGCGGGAGGAGTCCGGCTACCTCACGTACGCCTACGAACAGCTCGCGGCGGCCTACCGTACGGCGGGCGACGAGGCGGCCGCCCGGACCGTCCAGCTCGCGAAGCTGCGCAGGCACCGCCACACCCTGCCCCGGGCCGCCCGGGCGTGGGGGCTGCTCCAGGACGCCACCGTCGGCTACGGATTCCGGCCGCTGCGTGCGGCGGGCTGGCTGGTGGCCCTGCTGATGACCGGGTCGATCGCGTACGGGATCGACCCGCCGCGCGCCCTGAAGGCGGGGGAGGCGCCGGACTTCAACGCGGTCTTCTACACGATCGACCTGATGGTGCCGATCGTCAGCTTCGGCCAGGAAGCGGCCTTCGCGCCGGGCGGCTGGCACCAGTGGCTGTCGTACCTGCTGATCGTGACCGGCTGGATCCTCGCCACCACCACGGCGGCGGGCGTCAGCCGGTCACTCCAGCGTCAGTGAAGAGAGGGCCTACGCGGCCTTCGCCTTGGTGGCGTACATGTCGACGTACTCCTGGCCCGAGAGGCGCATGACCTCGGCCATCACCGAGTCGGTGACGGCGCGCAGCACGTAGCGGTCGCGGTCCATGCCCTCGTAGCGGGAGAACTCCATCGGCTCGCCGAAGCGGACGGTGACCCGGCCCGGGCGCGGCATGCCGGCGCCGCCCGGCTGGAGCTTGTCGGTGCCGATCATCGCGAACGGGACCACGGGAGCGCCGGTCATCAGGGTCAGGCGGGCGATGCCCGTGCGGCCGCGGTAGAGGCGGCCGTCGGGGGAGCGGGTGCCCTCGGGGTAGATGCCGAAGATCTTGCCCTCTTCGAGGATCCGGCGACCGGTCATCAGGGCCGCGACGCCGCCGTTGGCGCCGTCACGGTCGACGGGGATCATGCCGGAGCCGGTGAAGAACCAGGCCATGGCGCGGCCCTTGATCCCCTTGCCGGTCACGTACTCGTCCTTGCCGATGAAGTGGACCGTACGGTCGCACACCAGCGGCAGGATCATGGAGTCGATGAAGGTGAGGTGGTTGCCCGCCAGAATCACCGGCCCGGAGCCGGGGATGTTCTCGATGCCCTCCACGCGGGTGCGGAACATCATGCGCATGACCGGTCCGACAGTGGCTTTGATGAGCTTCGTACGGAACAACGTGGGCCCTCCGGCATCGAAAAGCGGTTCGCGCACCCACCACACGGCGGTAGCGCAGGTGAGGACGATACTCGCGGGTCGGCTTCCCGCGCACATCGGGTTCACGTGTCGGATACGCAGTGTTGACGCGTGTTTGCGCCACGTTCTCCGGATGTGCCGTCGCCGCACCCTCTTCGGCCACCCCCTTTGCCTACCATCGGCACGCCGATCGCGGGCCGCGACACGGCGTTCACGACGAGGAGTGGCACTCATGACACAGGGTGGAGCAGCGCGGCGCACGGTCCTGGGGGCGGCCGTCCTGGCGGCGGGGGCCGGGATCACCGGACTCACGGCGGGTTCCGCCGCCGCGGACGACGGGTACGGATACGGTGACGGCCGCGGCGACGGAGGTCACCGGGACCTCCCCCACCCGACGGTCATCGGCCATCGCGGGGCCAGCGGCTACCGCCCGGAGCACACGATCGGCTCCTACCAGCTCGCCCTCGACCTGGGCGCCGACGTGGTCGAGCAGGACCTGGTCCCGACCCGGGACGGCCATCTGGTGTGCCGCCACGAGAACGAGATCGGCGGGACCACCGACGTCGCCGAGCACCCCGAGTTCGCCTCCCGGCGCACCACCAAGTCGGTCGACGGGGTCGCCGTCACCGGCTGGTTCACCGAGGACTTCACCCTGGCCGAGCTGAGGACCCTGCGCGCGAAGGAACGTATCCCCGCCGTCCGCCAGCGCAACACGCTCTACGACGGCCAGTGGGCCGTACCCACCTTCGAAGAGGTGCTCCGCTGGGCCGACCGCGAGGGCAAGCGGCGCGGCAAGCGGGTGTGGCTGCACGTCGAGACCAAGCACCCCACCTACTTCCGGGGCCTGGGCCTCGGCCTGGAGGAGCCCCTCGCCAAGCTTCTGCGCCGCTACGGGCGCGACGGGCGGGGCGCCGCCGTCTTCCTCCAGTCCTTCGAGCCCTCCAGCATCCAGCGGCTCTCCCGGCTGGTCTCCGCGCCCCGCGTGGTCCTGCTCGCCGCGGCGGGCACCCGCCCCTGGGACTTCGAGGTGGCCAAGGACCCGCGCACGGTCGCCGACCTGGTCAAGCCCGAGGGCCTGAAGTGGATCGCCGGCTTCGCCCAGGGCATCGGCCCGACCATGGACCTGATCCTCCCGCGCGACGCGGCGGGCGAGCTCGGCGCCCCGACCACCCTGGTGAAGGACGCCCACGCCCGCGGGCTG
Source organism: Streptomyces sp. NPDC001549 (assembly GCF_042894025.1). NCBI lineage: Bacteria > Bacillati > Actinomycetota > Actinomycetes > Kitasatosporales > Streptomycetaceae > Streptomyces > Streptomyces sp. NPDC001549. The sequence goes on along the minus strand of NZ_JBIAVJ010000007.1, from coordinate 233,043 downwards.
CTGCTGCACCCCTACACCGCACGCAACGAGAACAGCTTCCTGCCCGCCGAGTACCGCAAGGGGACCGACCCCACCGCGTACGGGGACGCCCTCGGTGCCTTCCGCACCTACTTCGAACAGGGCATCGACGGGATCTTCACCGACAACCCGGACACCGGAGTGCTTGCGGCGGAGGCCTTCCGTCCGGGCCGACGCCCCGTCAACCGCTGAGCGCCGCTTCCCGTACGAGTGGGCCGGGCCCGGCGGGGAAACCGTCGGGCCCGGCCCACTCGTCCCGCCCGGCATGGACCTGCTGAAGGCTGATTACTTCGACAAGCTGGGCCCGCTGCTCTCCGCCGAGGCGGCCGCGGAGGCCCCGGGCACCGGAGTGGACGCGGCCGACCTGGAACAAGCCGTCTGGGTCAGGCTGCTGGAGAGCGGCCGCCACGCCCCCGATCCGGCCGAACCCGCGGAGCCGGCGCGGTGGCTGCGCCGGGCGGTCCGGGCGGAGGCCCGACTCGCCCGGCGCCGGGCCCGCCGGGAGATCCCGTACGGCCACCGCCAGAACTCGGTGGACGGGAGCACACCGGCCGGCGCGGCCGCCGCGGCAGAGCCGGAAGACGCCCTCCTGCACGGCGAGGAGAACCGCGCACTCCGATCGGCGGTCGCCCGGTTGCCCGGACGCTGTCCCGAGCTGATGAAGGCACTTCTTTCGCCCAGAGACCTCACTTACCGTGAAATCGCAGGAGAGTTGGGTATCTCACAAGGAAGTTTGGGGCCCGTCCGTTCCCGTTGCCTGGGATGTCTGCGCAGAATGCTGGCTGCAGAGGTTGCGGCTCCTGGCCTGCGGGGAAAGGAGCGGTAGACCAACGGGCTACCAGGTGAGCTGGAGGCATGCGCACATGGGCATGAGCGTGACCATTTCGGCGGCGGCTGCCGAGGACGCTGAGCAGATCTTCAAACTGCAGTACCTGGCCTTCCAGCGGGAGGCCGAGCTGTACGGCAACTACCTCATCCAGCCGCTCACCCAGTCCCTGGACTCCCTCAAGGGAGAGCTGGCGACGGACACCGTCCTGGTGGCCCGGCTCGGCGACGAGGTCGTCGGGACCGTGCGCGGCAACGTCGACGAGGACGGCACCGGCAAGATCGCCAAGCTCTGTGTGCACCCGCGCCTGCAGGGTCACGGTCTCGGCGCGCGCCTGCTGCGCGCGGTCGAGGAGGCCCTGGCGAGCCCCGGCCACACCACCCGCTTCCGCCTGCACACCGGGCACAAGAGCGAGTCGAACCTGCGCCTCTACCGCAAGGCCGGCTACGTCAAGGTCGGCGGCCGCACCGCGTCCGACGGCGTCCAGCTGGTGATCCTGGAGAAGGAAGCCAAGGACCCGACCGACTTCACGGTCAGCGCGTAGCGGCCTCTCGGCGCTTGCGCAGCCAGAGCATCCCGGTGATCGGCAGGATCACCGGGATGAACAGGTAGCCCATGCCGAACTGGGACCACACGGTCGTGTCGGGGAAGGACTCGGGCCGCACCACCGTCCAGGTCCCCACGGCCAGCACACCGGCCAGCTCGGCGGCGCAGCAGATCAGCGCCGCCTTGCGGGCCGTCTCGCCGCCGCGCACCAGTGAGTACGTGATGAACGCGTAGGCCAGCGCGGCCACGGCGGACAGCGCGTACGGCAGCGGCGCCCGGTCGAACTCGGTGGAGATCTGGAAGGCCGAGCGGGAGACCGCGCCCACCACCATCACCCCGTACAGCCACACCAGCAGCAGACCGGGCCCGGAGACCAGCCGCTTGCGCCCGGCGGTGGCGGTGGTGGCGGCGGCGCCGGTGGCGTTCGTCGTGTCGGAGTCAGGCACCGGTGGTTCCCCAGATGTCGTAGAGCCGTACTTCGAGGACGGCGAGAACGACGGCGCCGGCCGCCACCGTGATCGATCCCCATCTGGTCCGCTCGGTCAGCGAGAGCATCCCGGCCGCCGGTACCGCGGCGAACGCGCCCACCAGGTAGGCCATGAAGATCACCGTGCCCTCGTCGGGCTTCTCGCCCTGGGCCAGCTTGACCAGGCCGATCACCAGCTGCGCCAGGACCAGCACGGTCACGACGGCCATACCGATGAAGTGCCAGTCCTTGGTCGGCTGGTCCCGCCATGCGGCGTGGCCGCACCAGGCGGCGAGGGCGAGTGCGGCCACGCCGATGGCGACCGTCAGGGCGTCGAGCATGCAGCGAGGGTATTACGGGCCGTAAGACCCGATGCGCGCACCCCTTCTCCCGCAGCCCCGCGCGCTGCCCGCGGGCCCGGCGTACCGACCGTGGTCTTGACCACAGCGGACCGGGTCGCCGCACTCCGGACCGGGCGGGCCGGACGGCCTCGGACGGCCCCGGACGGCCCCGGACGGCCGTGTCGGCGCAGGTCGGAGGCGGGGAACCGGCCTCGGGACGGAGGGTCGGGGCTGACCGGTGACGTCCGGTATGTGGTCGGAATTCGTCCGCTATCCGGACGTCATTGATCGGTCAGGGGAGACGTCTGCTTTACTTGGGCCCATGACCACGACGAGCAGCCGCACCCTTGCGACCGAGGCGACGATGACGCCCGGTGCTCGTTGTATGTGTCGAATGTGCGCCTTCTGAGGGCCCCTTCCTGAGCCTCGCGCCCCGAAGCGAGACCAGCCGCGCCACCACGTCACCAGCTGATGAACGGCACGGCTCACTCATGCCCCGCGCACGTGTCGACACCATCATTTTCTGACGGTTCGTCCCGTATCGCGTCCCCAGATTGTTTGCCCCGTGCCCGGCAGTCCGCTGCGCCGCGCACTCGACAGCGACGGAAATCCTGTGATCACCACATCGGGCCTCACGAAGGTCTACCAGTCCCGTGGCCGCGAGGTCACCGCCCTGGACGGCGTCGATCTCCACGTCCGCGAGGGCGAGGTCTACGGAGTCATCGGCCAGAGCGGCGCAGGCAAATCCTCCCTGATCCGCTGCGTCAACCTGCTGGAGCGCCCCACCACCGGCACCGTGACCGTCGACGGCGTCGACCTCACCGCCCTCGCCGGCCGCGGCCGGCGTGCGGGCAGGGAACTCCGCCAGGCCCGCAGCCGCATCGGCATGGTCTTCCAGCACTTCAACCTGCTGTCCTCGCGCACCGTCCAGGCCAACGTCGAGCTGCCCCTGGAGATCCTCGGAGTCTCCGGCCGCGAGCGCTCCCGCAAGGCCCTCGAACTCCTCGACCTGGTCGGCCTCGCCGACAAGGCCAAGGCCTACCCGACCCAGCTCTCCGGCGGCCAGAAGCAGCGCGTCGGCATCGCCCGCGCCCTGGCCGGCGACCCCAAGGTGCTGCTGTCCGACGAGGCCACCAGCGCCCTGGACCCCGAGACCACCCGCTCCGTCCTGGGGCTGCTGCGCGACCTCAACCGGCAGCTCGGCCTCACCGTGCTGCTCATCACGCACGAGATGGACGTGGTCAAGACCGTCTGCGACTCGGCCGCCCTGATGAAGAACGGCCGGATCATCGAGTCCGGCACCGTCGCCGAACTCCTCGCCACCCCCGGCTCCGAGCTCGCCGGCGAACTCTTCCCGGTCACCGGTACCGCCACCGGCCCCGACCGCACGGTCGTCGACGTCACCTTCCACGGCGAAGCCGCCGTCCGGCCGGTCATCTCGCAGCTCTCGCGCACGTACAACATCGACATCTCGATCCTCGGCGCCGCGATGGACACCGTCGCGGGCCGGCAGATCGGCCGCATGCGCATCGAACTGCCCGGCGGTTACGAGGACAACGTCGTGCCGGTCGGCTTCCTGCGCGAGCAGGGCCTCCAGGTCGACATCGTCGACGAGATCGACAACGAACTGGCCGAGCTGGTCAAGGACGGTGCCAAGTGACCTGGTCCGAAATGCAGCCCCTGCTCACCCAGGGCACCTACGACACCCTCTACATGGTGCTGTGGTCCACCCTGGTGACCGTGCTCGGCGGACTGCCCATCGGCATCCTGCTGGTCCTCACCGACAAGGGCGGCCTCCTGCAGAACCAGCCGCTCAACAAGGTCCTCGGCGTGATCGTGAACATAGGCCGCTCGCTGCCGTTCATCATCCTGCTGATCTTCCTGATCCCGGTCACCACCGCGGTCGTCGGCACCTTCATCGGCCCCACCGCCATGATCGTCCCGCTCGCCATCGGCGCCGTCCCCTTCTTTGCCCGGCTCGTCGAGACAGCCGTCCGCGAGGTGGACCACGGCCTGATCGAGGCCGTCGAGTCCATGGGCGGCGGCATCCCCACCCTGGTCGGCAAGGTGCTCCTCCCGCAGGCCCTGCCCTCCCTGGTCGCCGGTGTCACCACCACCGTCATCACCCTCGTCGGCTACTCGGCGATGGCCGGCGCCGTCGGTGGCGAAGGACTGGGCTCCAAGGCCATCACCTACGGCTTCCAGCGCTTCGAGACCGGCTTCATGATCGCCACCGTCGTGGTCCTGATCGCCCTCGTCACGGTGATCCAGCTGCTCGGCGACGGCGCGGTCCGGCTCCTCGCCCGCCGCGGCCGGACCGCCTGAAAAGACCTTCCCCCCAACAGAGCCCGCACTTGTCGTGCTTGGGCCACCACCAGCAAGTCATCGGTACTTGTTCAGCAAGAAAGGCACTCTTCGTGCGTAAGAACATCAAGCTCACCGCCCTCGCCGCCACGGCCACCGCGCTCGCCCTCGGCCTCACCGCCTGCGGCAGCTCCTCGGACCCGTCCTCGGCGAAGGCCGACGGCGGCAAGGCCGACGAGAGCAAGCCCCTGGTCATAGCGGCCTCCCCGAGCCCGCACGCCGACGTCCTGAACTTCGTCAAGGACAAGCTCGCGGCCAAGGAAGGCCTCAAGCTGGAGGTCAAGGAGTTCACGGACTACGTCCTGCCGAACACCGCCACCGAGCAGGGCCAGGTCGACGGCAACTACTTCCAGCACAAGCCGTACCTCGACGACTTCAACAAGAAGAACAGCACGCACGTCGTGCCCGTCGTGAACGTGCACCTGGAGCCCCTCGGTCTCTACTCCAAGAAGATCAAGGCCATCGGTGACATCAAGGCCGGCCAGACCATCGCCGTCCCCAACGACACCACCAACGAGGGCCGCGCGCTCCAGCTGCTCGCCGCGAACAACCTGATCACCCTCAAGGTGGGTGTCGGCACCAGCGCCAAGCTGTCCGACATCACCGACAAGAAGGGCCTGGAGTTCAAGGAGCTGGAGGCCGCCACGGTCCCGCGCGCCCTGAACGACGTGGACGCCGCGATCATCAACGGCAACTACGCCCTCGAAGCCAAGCTGTCGCCCGCCAAGGACGCGCTGATCCTGGAGAAGGCCGAGGGCAACCCCTACGCCAACTTCCTCGCGGTCAAGGACGGCAGCCAGAACGACCCGCGGATCCAGAAGCTGGCCAAGCTCCTGAACTCCGACGAGGTCAAGAAGTTCATCGAGGAGAAGTACCAGGGCTCGGTCATCCCGGCCTTCGGCGCCCCGGCCGCCTCCTGAACCGGTACCTCGTGATCCGGTTCCTCCCGAACCGGTCATGAATCTCGGCCCCGCACGCACCTGACGGCGCGCGGGGCCGAGCTCTGCCCGCTTCCGGGCAACCCGGCCCTGCACATCCCCCGGTCGATGCTGCATGCTGTGGCCTACGAACCGCACGCACGGTCCCGCACGAACGGTCCCGCACCGCGGTCGCATCGCACCACGGTCGCACCACGGTCTCAGGCATGGAGCTGCGCATGACTACCACCTTCCCGGACGTCACCATCAGCACGGACCGGCTGGTGCTGCGCCCCTTCGAGGAAGAGGACGTCACCGCGCTGACCGAGATGATGAACGACGAACACGTCACCGCCTGGACCGGCGTGCCCCACCCCTACACCCACGCCGAAGCACACGCCTGGGCCACCCGGCACTCCCACGCGGAACGCACCGAGGGCCGCGGCATCGTCTTCGCCGTCACCGAGTTCCTCACCCAGCGCCTCGTCGGCATCGTGCACCTGCAGGGCACCAACTGGCGCACCCGTGCCACCGAGGTCGGTTACGTCACCGCCCCCTGGGCCCGCGGCGAGGGCTACGCCAGCGAATCCGTCCTGGCCGTCGCCCAATGGCTCTTCCGCTCCCAGGGGTTCGAGCGCCTCGAACTGCGCACCGCCGCCGACAACACCGCCTCGCAGCAAGTGGCCCAGAAGATCGGCTGCATCAGCGAGGGCGTCCTGCGCAACGCGTGGATAGTGCGTACGCAGACGGCCGACGGCGGCTGGGCCGATACCCGCACCGACCTCATCGTCTGGAGCCTGGTCCCCGAGGACCTCGACGAGGGCGACGGCTACGACGGATACGACGGCTACGACAGCTACGACGGATACGCCCGCAGCACCGCGTTCCCGCAGCGGGCCGACGCGAACGGCCACCGCGTCGGCGCCGACTGGAACTGAACCGATGACCGGGTAGTCTCACCGTGCCCGCCCCGACGAAACCCCGCCCGACCCCAGACCAGGAGACTGACGACGATGGCCGACCGGGTCACGGTGATCGGCTGGGACGGTTCGCCCCTGACCGCGGGCGCCCGGTCCGCGCTCTCCGCCGCCACCCTCGTGGCCGGCGCCGCGCACCACCTCGCCCTCCCCGAAGTACCGCCCACCGCGGAGCGCATCCGCCTGGGCAGTATCGGCCTCGCCGCCCGCCGCATCGCCGGGCACCGCGGCACCGCGGTGGTCTTCGCCGACGGGGACCCCGGCTTCTTCGGCGCCGTACGCACCCTGCGCGCCCCGGAGCACGGCCTGGAGGTCGAGGTCGTCCCGGCCGTCTCCTCCGTGGCCGCCGCCTTCGCCCGCGCCGGCATGCCCTGGGACGACGCGCAGGTCGTCGTGGCCCACCCCCGCACCCTGCGCCGCGCGGTCAACGTCTGCCGCGCCCACGCCAAGGTCGCCGTCCTCACCTCACCCGGCGCCGGCCCCGCGGAACTCGCCCTGCTCCTCGAAGGAGTTCACCGCACCTTCGTCGTCTGCGAGGAACTCGGCACGGACCGGGAGCAGGTGAGCGTCCTCACCTCCGACAAGGCCGCCGACCACAGCTGGCGCGACCCGAACGTCGTCATCGTCATCGGGGGCGGGGCACCGGCCACCGCCGACGCCGGCTGGCTCCTCGGCCAGAGCGCCGCCCGGTCCGCCGACCGCGGCTGGGCCAGGCCGCAGGCCGACGCGGGAGAAGGCGAGTCCGCCCAGCTCCGCGCGGCCCAACTCGCCCGGCTCGGCCCGCGTACCGGCGACCTCCTCTGGGACATCGGCGCCGGATCCGGCGGCGTGGCCGTGGACGCCGCCGCCCTCGGCGCCGCCGTCATCGCGGTCGACGCCGACCCGGCCGCCTGCGACCGCATAACCGCCGCCGCCCGCGAGCGGGGAGTGCAGCTCCAGGCCGTCGCCGGGCGCGCTCCGCACGTACTGGAGAACCTGCCCGAGCCCGATGTCGTCCGCGTCGGCGGTGGCGGCGCCGCCGTCGTCGCGGCCGTCGCCGAACGCCGCCCCGAACGGATCGTCAGCCACGCCTCCACCCGCGACGAGGCGGAGGCGATCGGCAGGGCACTCACCGAACACGGTTACGCCGTCGAGTGCGCGCTGCTCCAGTCCGTCGGCCTGGACACCCGGACCTGGGCCGAACAGGACCGTTCCGTGGTGTTCCTCCTGGCAGCCGAACGCCCCGCCACGCGCTGAGACGAGGGCCGGGGTAGGCTGGCCGATCGTCGTACTGCCTCGGACGATTCGGGCATCGCGGCACCGCCTGGACGCGCGACGTGGCGCAGTCCACAGAGGACCGTGCCGGTTATGGCCGCCACGGTGGCCGACGGGCGCGACAATGCTTACTGGTTGTCGTGCAGGCGTATGCGAGACGAGCTCGTCGCACCGCAACCCCGCAGGCAACACCGCTCGGCGGCCTCGTGGGCGACCGGGCGATCGAAGAGGCAACACCGATGGGCGAGGGGTAAGCATGACTGACACCGGCCAGGTCCCGGGCGAGGGTCTCCCGGACAGCGCGGGCATGGTGGATCAGCAGAGCGTCCCCGCTCCGGTCCAGATCCCGGCACCGATTCCCGCTGGCTACGCCTTCCAGGACCTCATGGACAACCCGGCCGAGCCGGAGGACGAGGAACTGCTGCTGATGCCGAGCGGCCAGGGTGCATGGAGCGACCCGCAGGTCGTCCCGCCGGCCCCCGCCTTCCCCGCCGCGCCCCAGCTCGGCGAGCCGCTGATGTACACGGACCAGTCCTACGCCGCCGCGCCCGCCTACCCCGAGGCCCCGGCCGCGTACACCGAGTTCCCCCCTCCCGTGTTCCCCGACGGCGGCTACAGCGCGGGCGCGCACGAGACGGGCGGCCGTGACTCCGGCGCGCTCGACCTCGGCGGGCTCGTCGTCCCGCCCCCGGCGGCCCCGGTGGCCCCCGCGGCCCCCGTCCGGCGCCCCCTGCACATGGGCCCGCCCATGCCCGAGGCCAATGGTGGAGTCGTACGGTCCCTCGCCGACCGCGGCCCGGCCGCGGCGCCCGCCCAGGCCGTCCCGATGGCCGCCGTGAGCACCCCGTCGGCGCCCCTCCCGCTGCGCCAGGCAGGACCCCCGACCACGGGACCCGAGTACCTGGACATCCCGCGCGCCGAGACCGCCCCGGCCCCCGCGGCCCAGCCGGGCGAGATCCCGCCGCAGGCCGGCGCCCCGTGGACGCCGGAGCCGGTGGCGGAGCCCGCCCCGGTCCCCGCCGAGGCCGCAGCGCAGCCCGTGGAGCCGCAGCCCGTCCCGACCCCTGCGGAGCCGGTGGCCCAGCCCGAGCCGGTGGCGGCCGAGCCGCTGCAGCCGGAGCCCATCGCGGTCGAGCCGCAGCCGGAGCCGATCGCGGTCCAGCCGGTGTCCGTGGAGCCCGAGCCCGAGCCGGTGGCGGCCGTCGTGGCCGAGCCGGTCCAGCCGGAGCCCGTTGCCGAGGTACTGCCCGAGGCCGGGCCGGAGCCGGTGGCCCAGGCCGAGCCGATCGCGGTCGAGCCGGTGGCCGTGGAGCCGCAGCCCGAGCCGGTCGTCCCCGTCGAGCCGGTGACGGCCGTGGCTCCCGAGCCGGTCCAGCCCGAGCCCGTCCAGCCCGAGCCGGTCGCCGAGGTGCAGCCGGAGCCCGAGCCCCAGCCCGAGTCCGCGCCCGAGCCCGAACCGGTCGCGGTCGAGCCGGTGGTGGCCGTCGTGCCCGAGCCGGTCCAGCCGGAGCCCGTCCAGCCCGCGATCGAGATCGCGGCCGTCGTGGCCGAGTCGGCCGAGTCCGCCCCGGCCGAGGCCCCGGTCGAGGTGGCCGCCATCGTGGCCGAGCCCGTCCAGCCCGAGGCCCCGGCCGATGCCGATGCCGAGCCCATCGTCCCGGCCGAGCCCGCCGCAGGCGAGGCGGCCCCCGGCTACGCCGACGCCGAGCGCGAGGCCGTGCTGCGCGTCATGCGCGAGCGCCGCGACATCCGCAACGGCTTCCGCACCGACCCCATCCCGCACGAGGTGCTGCTCCGCGTCCTGGAAGCCGCGCACCACGCGCCCAGCGTGGGCCACTCCCAGCCGTGGGACTTCGTCGTCATCCGGTCGGCCGAGACCCGCCGGTCGATGCACGAGCTCGCCCAGCGCCAGCGCGAGGCCTACGCGAAGTCCCTGCCCAAGGGCCGGGCGAAGCAGTTCAAGGCACTCAAGATCGAGGCCATCCTCGACACCCCGGTGAACATCGTCGTCACCGCCGACCCCACCCGCGGCGGCCGCCACACCCTCGGCCGGCACACCCAGCCGCAGATGGCCCCGTACTCCGCGGCCCTCGCCGTCGAGAACCTCTGGCTCGCCGCGCGCGCCGAGGGCCTCGGTGTCGGCTGGGTCAGCTTCTTCGACGAGCGCGAGATGGTCCGCGAGCTGGGCCTGCCCGAGCACCTCGAAGTCGTCGCCTACCTCTGTGTCGGCTACGTCGACGAGTTCCCCGAGGAGCCCGAGCTGGCCCAGGCCGGCTGGTCGCAGCGCCGCCCGCTCTCCTGGGTGGTCCACGAGGAGACCTACGGCCGCCGCGCGCTGCCCGGCGAGGAGCCGCACGACCTGCTCTCGGAGACGGTCGCCAGCATCCGCCCGCTCGACGCGAAGGCTCTGGGCGAGGCCTGGGAGCGCCAGAAGCGCATGACCAAGCCCGCCGGGGCCCTGGGCATGCTGGAGATCATCTCCGCCCAGCTGTCCGGCCTCTCCCGGGTCTGCCCGCCGCCGATCCCCGAGCCGGCCGCGGTCGCGATCTTCGCCGGTGACCACGGCGTGCACGCCCAGGGCGTCACCCCGTGGCCGCAGGAGGTCACCACCCAGATGGTGGCCAACTTCCTGGGCGGCGGAGCGGTCTGCAACGCCTTCGCCAACCAGGTCGGCGCCGAGGTCTGCGTGATCGACGTCGGCGTCGCGGGCGACCTCCCGGCCACCCCGGGCCTGCTCCCGCGCAAGGTCCGTCCCGGCACCGCCGACCTCTCCACCGGCCCCGCGATGACCCGCGAGGAAGCCGTCGCGGCCATCGAGGTGGGCATCGAAACGGCCCGCGACCTCGTCGCGGCAGGCAACAAGGCCCTGCTGACCGGCGAGATGGGCATCGCGAACACCACCGTGTCCGCGGCTCTGATCTCGGTCTTCACCGGGGTCGACCCGGCCGAGGTCACCGGCCGCGGCACGGGCATCAACGACGAGACGCACGCCCGCAAGGTCGAGGTCGTCCGGCGCGCCCTGGAGCTCCACCAGCCCGACCCGGCGGACCCGATCGGCGTCCTGGCAGCCATCGGCGGCCTGGAGCACGCGGCCATCGTCGGCCTCCTCCTCGGCGGCGCGTCGCTGCGCACTCCGGTGATCCTGGACGGCGTCAGCGCCGGAGCCGCGGCCCTGGTGGCCCGCGCCATCGCCCCCGAGTCCCTGTCGGCCTGTATCGCGGGCCACCGCAGCGCCGAGCCGGGCCACGTCGCGGCGCTCAACAAGCTGGGCCTGCGCCCGCTGGTCGACCTCGACCTCCGCCTCGGCGAGGGCACGGGCGCCCTGCTCGCCCTCCCCCTGGTCCAGAGCGCGGCCCGCGCGATGCACGAGGTCGCCACGTTCGACTCGGCGGGCGTCACCGAGAAGTAATCCGTGCCGGTCCGGAGGCGGTGCGTCTCCGGACCGGCGGCAGGGTCCCTTCCACGATCCGGCTCGTGCTCGGGTCCGCCGTGGGGTGGGGACGCTCCGGGATGTCCCCGCAGGTCGAGCGAACCCACCACCGGCCGGCGGGCCGGTCCGGCTCAGGGTTCGCGAGCCGAGGAGACGTCCCGGAGGGGCACCGCCCCACCGCGAAGCCCAACCCCAGCCCCGCCGGCGTTTGAGGCGCAGCGCCCGGGGCAGCGCCCGGGGCAGCGCCCGGGGCAGCGCCCGGGGCAGCGCCCGGGGCAGCGCCCGGGGCAGCGCCCGGGGCAGGGCCCGGGGGCGCAGCCCCGTCCGCGCCTCGGGACGGCCCGCGCCGTATGGTGGACCCGCACCAAGAATCCGCACGTCAGCACACCGCCGCTCCAGAGCCGCAGCGGCAAGACAGAACGACTGCCGCACCAGGAGCCGCACCGCCATGGCCGACACCCCCGCCTACCCCGTAGGACTCCGCCTCGCCGGCCGCCGCGTCGTCGTCATCGGCGGCGGACAGGTCGCGCAGCGTCGCCTTCCCGCGCTCATCGCGGCCGGCGCCGATGTCCTGCTCATCTCGCCCTCCGCCACCCCCTCCGTGGACGCCATGGCCGAGACCGGCGAGATCCGCTGGGAGCGCCGCCGCTACCAGGACGGTGACCTCGCCGACGCCTGGTACGCGCTGATCGCCACCCAGAACCGCGAGGACAACGAGCGCGCCTCCGCCGAGGCCGAGCGCGAGCGCGTCTGGTGCGTCCGCGCCGACGACGCCTCCGCCGCCACCGCCTGGACCCCCGCGACCGGCCGCATCGAGGGCGTCACCGTCGCCGTGCTGACCGGCAACGACCCCCGCCGCTCCGCGGCCGTCCGCGACGCCGTCGTGGAGGGCCTGCGCGACGGCACCCTCACCGCTCCCGCCCACCGGCACAAGGCCACCCCCGGCGTGGCCCTCGTCGGCGGCGGCCCGGGCGACCCGGACCTGATCACCGTGCGCGGCCGCCGCCTCCTCGCCGAGGCCGACGTGGTCATCGCCGACCGGCTCGGCCCCCGTGACCTGCTCGACGAGCTTCCGCCGCACGTCGAGGTCATCGACGCCGCGAAGATCCCGTACGGCCGGTTCATGGCCCAGGAGGCCATCAACAACGCCCTGATCGAGCACGCCAGGGCCGGCAAGGCCGTGGTCCGGCTCAAGGGCGGGGACCCGTACGTCTTCGGCCGCGGCATGGAGGAGCTCCAGGCCCTCGCCGAGGCCGGCATCCCCTGCACCGTCGTCCCCGGCATCTCCAGCTCGATCTCGGTGCCCGGCGCCGTGGGCATCCCGGTCACCCACCGCGGTGTGGCGCACGAGTTCACCGTGGTCAGCGGCCACGTCGGCCCCGACGACCCGCGCTCGCTGGTGGACTGGGCCTCCCTCGCCAAGCTCACCGGCACCCTGGTGATCCTGATGGGCGTCGACAAGATCGGCCTGATCGCCGAGGCACTGGTGCGCCACGGCCGATCCGCGGACACCCCCGTCGCGGTGATCCAGGAGGGCACCACCGCCACCCAGCGCCGGGTGGACGCCACCCTGGCCACGGTCGGCGAGACCGTGCGCGCCGAAGAGGTCCGTCCGCCGGCCGTCATCGTCATCGGCGAGGTCGTCCGCGTGAACGGCCCGGGCGACCGCACCCTCCCCACCGCCGGCGCCTGACAGGCCGTTGGCACCGCACCCAGGACAAGGCAGTATCACCCTGTGGCTGATCTCATCACCGTCAACGACCCCGACGACCCGCGCCTGCGCGACTACACGGGCCTGACCGACGTCGAACTCCGGCGCAGGCGCGAGCCCGCGGAAGGCCTTTTCATCGCCGAGGGCGAGAAGGTCATCAGACGCGCCAAGGACGCCGGGTACGAGATGCGCTCGATGCTGCTCTCCGCCAAGTGGGTCGACGTCATGCGCGACGTCATCGACGAACTCCCGGCACCGGTCTACGCCGTGAGCCCCGAGCTCGCCGAGCGCGTCACCGGCTACCACGTGCACCGCGGGGCCCTGGCCTCCATGCAGCGCAAGCCGCTGCCCACGGCCGAGGAGCTGCTCTCCACGACCCGCCGTGTGGTCGTCATGGAAGCGGTCAACGACCACACCAACATCGGGGCCATCTTCCGCAGCGCCGCCGCCCTCGGCATGGACGCGGTGCTGCTGTCGCCCGACTGCGCGGACCCGCTCTACCGCCGCTCGGTGAAGGTCTCCATGGGAGCGGTGTTCTCCGTCCCCTACGCCCGTCTGGAGGCCTGGCCGAAGAGCCTGGACTCGGTGCGCGAGGCGGGGTTCAAGCTGCTCGCCCTCACCCCGCACGAGAAGGCCACGCCGATCGACGTGGCCGCGCCGCAGTCCCTGGAACGGGTCGCGCTGATGCTGGGCGCCGAGGGCGACGGCCTGTCCACGCCCGCGCTGGTCGCCGCCGACGAGTGGGTGCGGATCCCCATGGCGCACGGCGTGGACTCGCTGAACGTGGGCGCGGCGGCCGCGGTCGCCTTCTACGCGGTGGCCCAGGGCCGCGCCGCGCAGTAGGCCGTCCGAGGCCCTGCCGAACGCCGTAACTACAGTTTCTGGGCCGCCGCGATGCCCAGCGCCACGATCAGCGTCACCACGACGAACACGATCAGCCGCTGCCGCATCAGCTTCGGATCCGGCCGCGAGGGGCGCCGTCCCGTCCCCGTCGTCCTGGGGGCCGGACGGCCGCCCGTACGCCCCGAGGTCGGCCGGGAGGACGGGCCGCCGGGGTGCTGCGGGTTGCGGGAGGACGAGGGCCGCGAGTGCGGACCGCTCGGGGAGCCGCCCTGGGCCCGGGGCGTGGTGCTGCCGCCCGTACGACGCTCCGTACGCCGGCCGGGGTACTCCTCGGCCCCGCCGATCCGCTCCGCCTCGGGCAGCCGCCCGGTCGGCCGCTCGACCCGGGCCCGCTGGGCCGGCGGGCGCCCGTCCGAGAGCCCCTGCGCCTCGCGGGCCGCGATCTCCTTGAGCCGCATCGACAGCTGGAGCGTGCTGGGCCGCTCCTCGGGGTCCTTGGCGAGGCAGGCCCGTACCAGGGGCGCCAGCGCGTCCGGCACGCCCTGCAGGTGCGGCTCCTCGTGCACCACGCGGTACAGCATGACCTCGGAACTGCCGTGCCCGAAGGGCGAGTCGGCGGTGGCCGCGTAGGCGAGGGTGGCGCCGAGGGCGAAGACGTCGGTGGCCGGGGTGACGGCGGCGCCGCGCACCTGCTCGGGGGCGAGGAATCCGGGGGAGCCGACGGCCGTACCCACATGGGTGAGGGTGCTCGCCCCGGTGGCCCAGGCGATGCCGAAGTCGATGATCCGGGGGCCCTTGGGCGACAGCAGGATGTTCGAGGGCTTGAGGTCGCGGTGCACGACCCCCGCCTCGTGGACGGCGACCAGGCCCTCGGAGAGCGCGGCGCCCACGGCGGCGATCTGCGCGGCCGTCAGGGGACCTTCCTCGGCCACCTTGTCGTGCAGGGAGGGACCGGGCACGTACTGCGTCGCGAACCAGGGGCGCTCGGCCTCCAGGTCCGCCGCCACCAGGCGTGCGGTGCACCCGCCCCGGATCCGCCGGGCGGCGGACACCTCACGGGCGAACCGCGAGCGGAACTCCTGGTCCTCGGCCAGATCCGGCCGGATGACCTTGAGCGCGACACGCTGCCCGCGCCGGTCCGATCCCAGGTAGACCACGCCCATGCCGCCGGCGCCGAGCCGCCGGTGCAGTCTGAACGAGCCGACGACACGCGGGTCCTCGCGCCGGAGCCGCATCATCGCCATGTCCACCCCGCTGACCGGTCGTCCTGTTGACGTGGCACAGCTTACGGACCATCCGGCATGCGTGCTCAGAGGCCGCGCCCTCGCCGGGGGATTCGATTGTCAGTGCGCCACAGCACACTTGAGGGGGCGTCGGCGCCGTGGTCCGCGAGCGCTCCCGGGACGGTCCACCGGGCCAAGCGCCCCTTGCGCCAAGGGGATTGGAGCCCCGGAGCAGGTCCGGACCCGCTCCGGCGCGCCCGTACGCGGCTCGCGGCCGAGTCGATCTTGCCGACAGCCGGTGGGCGGACACGCGGCAACAGGCAGTGACGGAAGTGAGCGAAGTCACTACCCTCCGGTCATCCCCTCCGGGAAGACCCCCATAGCGGGGGAGCGGTCTCCACCCAGGGGAGTACACGGGGGAGGCCCCGTCATCCTCCTGGAGGCCCGGCAATGGGTACGAGGGCATGAGGCCAGGAGCCGCCCGCCCGCCTAGTGTTGAAGACAAGCGGCGGGTGGCGCACTCGTCCCCCGAGGTCACGAGCCCGCCGCTGACAGACGACAGGGAGAGGACCATGGCGGACATCGCACGGCAGGGACGCAAGGCATTCGCGTTCAACGGCCACGAGTCCGGTACCCGCCACCCACTGGTGGCCGCGGCCATGGTGCTCCCCCTGGCCGCCCTGCTGCTCTTCCTCTTCGGAGGCTTCGATCAGCTGGCGGCACAGGCGTCGTCCGTGGGCGTGATGCTGGGGCGCTGAGCGGCGCCCCAGGTCCGGGAGAGCGGCCCGGACCGGGACATCTGCCTGCCGAACCCCGTGGGGACGGGGGAGCGGCGGACGGACGGCAGGTGAAGGGTGCTGCCCGTACGACTGGGGAGTCGGACGGGCAGCACCCTTTTTCATGCGCCTCTTTCCTGCATGCCGGCCTTTGGTGTGCGCCCTCGGCCTTTAGCGGGCCCGGCCCACTCGTGCGGGGGAACGCGAAACGCGAAAGCCCCGGCCGTGGGAATGGCCGGGGCTTTCAGGTGGTGCGCGATACTGGGATTGAACCAGTGACCTCTTCCGTGTCAGGGAAGCGCTCTCCCGCTGAGCTAATCGCGCGGGCTCCGCAGCTCGAAAGCCGCAGGTGGAACTCGGTAGTGCAGGTGCTGCGTGCGCGATACTGGGATTGAACCAGTGACCTCTTCCGTGTCAGGGAAGCGCTCTCCCGCTGAGCTAATCGCGCGGGGATCCTTGCGGATCAGTGGACGATACTGGGATTGAACCAGTGACCTCTTCCGTGTCAGGGAAGCGCTCTCCCGCTGAGCTAATCGTCCTTGGAGGTGGAGACGGGATTTGAACCCGTGTAGACGGCTTTGCAGGCCGTTGCCTCGCCTCTCGGCCACTCCACCATGGAGCTGCAGGGGTTCTCGGGAAGATCCCCCACTTCGAGCGGACGACGAGACTCGAACTCGCGACATCCACCTTGGCAAGGTGGTGCTCTACCAACTGAGCTACGTCCGCAGGTCACCGTGTTCGCTCCGGGGGTTTCCCCTTCGCTCCCTGGCGACGAGTTGAACTCTAGCGGATTACCGGGCCAGCTCAAAAACGCGTTTCCGCAGCGTGCTGCCACTCGATCACCACAGGTCACCCTGCCGTCACCGCACCGGCGCCGTGCCGTCACCGGTCATAGACTCGCAGCCGTGCACGACCTGCCTCCCATGGCCCGCTTCGGCGGCCTTCTCGCGACCGACCTCCGTGACGTCACCAGCGACCCCGCCGCCCTCGACTCCACCGGCTTCTGGGCGGTGTCCGCCGACTTCGAAGGGCGGCTCGTCTGCGCGCGCTTCGGCGACGTACGCCGCGAGCCGGTCCCCGCGCCCGTCCCGGGTGCCTGGCGCGGACCCGACGCCGACCGGTGGACCTCCTCCCTCGACCGCGCCGCCTACGTGGCCGGCGTACGGCGCGTCCGTGAGTACATCGCCGCCGGTGAGGTCTACCAGGCCAATCTCTGCCGGGTGATGTCCGCGCCGCTGCCCCACCCCGACCGCGCCGATGTCGACGCGCTCACCGCACTCCTCGCGCGCGGCAACCCCGCACCCTTCGCAGGAACGATTCGCCTGGCCGCCCACGGCGTCGAGATCGCCACCGCCTCCCCCGAACTGTTCCTGCGCCGGGCGGGCCGGCACATCGAGTCAGGCCCCATCAAGGGGACCGGCCGTACCGTCGACGACCTGCTCCCCAAGGACCACGCCGAGAACGTGATGATCGTGGACCTCGTACGCAACGACCTCGGCCGGGTCTGCGCGACGGGCTCCGTCGCCGTCCCCGAGCTGTGCGCCGTCGAGGAGCACCCCGGCCTGGTCCACCTCGTCTCCATCGTGAGCGGCGAACTCGCGGACGGCGCCGGCTGGCCCGAGCTGCTCGCCGCCACCTTCCCGCCCGGTTCCGTCACGGGCGCCCCCAAGTCCTCCGCCCTGCGGATCATCGAAGCCCTGGAAACCGCCCCGCGCGGTCCCTACTGCGGAGGCATCGGCTGGGTCGACGCGGACCGGGGCACAGCCGAGCTCGCCGTGGGTATCCGTACCTTCTGGATCGACCGCGAGGCCGTCGGCGGCCCCCGTCTGCTCTTCGGCACCGGAGCGGGCATCACCTGGGGCTCCGATCCCGACCGCGAATGGGCGGAGACCGAACTCAAGGCCGCCCGGCTCCTGCGGGTGGCCATGGGCCACGAGGTGAGCGGTGGTACGCAGGGGACGAACGACACGATCGGAAGGACCGCACCATGAAAATCTGGCTCGACGGAGCCCTGACCGAGGCGGACACCGCGAAGGTGTCCGTCCTCGACCACGGTCTGACCGTGGGCGACGGCGTCTTCGAGACGCTGAAGGCGGAGCGCGGCCACGCCTTCGCGCTCACCCGGCACCTGGAACGGCTCACCCGCTCGGCCCGGGGCCTGGGCCTGCCGGACCCCGACCTCGACGAGGTCCGCCGCGCCTGCGCCGCCGTACTGGAGGCCAACCCGCTGGAGCACGGGAGGCTGCGCATCACCTACACCGGCGGTGTCTCCCCGCTCGGCTCGGACCGCGGGGACGCCGGGACCACCCTGATCGCGGCCGTCGCGGACTCCCCCCGCCGCCCGGACACCACCGCCGTCGTCACGGTGCCCTGGGTCCGCAACGAGCGCTCCGCCGTGGCCGGGCTCAAGACCACCTCGTACGCCGAGAACGTGGTCGCCCTCGCCGCCGCACACCGCGCCGGGGCCTCCGAGGCGCTCCTCGCCAACACCCTCGGCCGGCTCTGCGAGGGCACCGGCTCCAACGTCTTCGTCGTACTCGACGGAGAACTGCACACCCCGCCGCTCGCCTCCGGCTGCCTGGCCGGTATCACCCGGGCCCTGATCGTCGACTGGGCCGGCGCCAAGGAGACCGAGATGCCCTTCGAGGTGCTGGAGCGGGCCGAGGAGGTCTTCGTGACCTCCTCGCTGCGCGATGCCCAGGCGGTGCTGCGGATCGACGACCGCGAGCTGGGGACCGCCCCCGGACCGGTCACGGCCGAGGTGATGCGGATCTTCGAGGTGAAGGCGGGCGCGGACCTCGACCCGTAGAGCGGCAGGGCCCGGGCGGCTTCCGCCGGAGGAGGGCTGTCGCGGCGGCCGCGGGACGGGTAGAACTCAAGGGATGACCACCACCCTGCGGCCGTCCGGGCCGCTCCAGCACATGGCGGACGGCGCGCGTTCGCGCCCGTACGAGATCCGGGTCAACAGCAGGCGGGTCGGCGCCCTGCTGATCGCCTCCGACACCCCGTTCGGGCCGACGGTCGGTGAGATCCGCGACCTGGACGTCGAGCAGGGCGACCGGCGGCGGGGGAGGGCCACCGTGGCCGCGCTCGCCGCCGAGGAAGTGCTGCGCGGCTGGGGCTGCCGCCGGGTCCGCGTCTCGGTCCCGGCGGACTCGGAGGCAGGCCTGTGCATGGCCGAGGCCCTCGGGTACACCGAGTACAGCCGGAACATGGCCAAGGACCTGCCCGCCGAGCCGCCCGCCCTCCCCGAGGGGGTGCTCGGCCGTCCCATGACGCAGGCCGAGTACGAGGGCTGGTACGCCGGAGCCGTCGAGGCCTACGCCGCGAACTGGAGCAGCCGCGGCATGTCCGCCGAGGCCGCCCGCGCCAAATCGGTGGCCGACCACGAGAGCCAGCTGCCCCAGGGCCTGGCCACCCCGGGAGCCGTCTTCCTCGTCCTGGAGGCGGCCGGGGTGACCGTCGGCCACGTGTGGCTCGCGCCGCGCGGGGCGGGCTCGTACATCTACGACATCGAGGTCCGGGCCGAGCACCGGGGACGCGGGCACGGCCGCCACCTGGTGGTGCTCGCCGAGCGCGCCGCCCTCGCCGCCGGCCACCGCCTGCTGGCGCTCCAGGTCTTCACCGACAACACCCCGGCCCTGAGGCTCTACGTCTCCCTCGGCTACCGGCCCACCAACTTCAACTACGCCAAGGACCTGATCTAGGCCGTCAGCAGGCGGTCGGCGATCTCCTCGATACGGGCGCGCAGGCCGTCCTGGCTCTTGCCGCCGTCGAGGCGCTGCCCGTCGATCACGTACGTCGGGGTGCCGGTCACGCCGATCGCCTTGCCCTCGGCCTGGTCGGCGTCGACGATCAGGATGTGCCGCCCGTCGATCAGGGCGGTGTCGAACTCCTCGACGTCGAGCCCCAGTTCACGCGCCACGTCCAGCAGCACCGGCTCACCGCGCTCGGCCAGCTCCGCGGTGCGCGCCAGCACGGCCTCCGTGTAGGGCCAGCCCTGGCCCTGCTCGACGGCCTCCTCGGCGGCCTGCGCCGCGGCGAAGGCGTGCTTGTGCTTCTCCAGGGGGAAGTGGCGCAGCCGGATGTCCAGCCGGTCGCCGTAGCGGGCCCGCAGGGCGCGTACGTCGTCCAGGGCGCGGTGGCAGTCCGGGCACTGCAGTTCGCACCAGACGTCGAGGATCACGGAATCGGTCATACGGACAGTCTCCCAGCCCCCCGCCCGCCCCACCGACCGGGACCTGCACCCGGCGACCTGGACCCAGGGAGGAGGCGCGACCCGGAGATGTCCCGGAGATCCGTCCGGGCAGGGCCCGGAACCTGGCCGCCGCGGCGGAGGCCGGTGCAGGATGGATAGGGACAGATCGCCGAGCCGCCGAGAGTCCGGAGGACCGCATGCTTGCCGAGACCATTTGCTCCGCGGTGTCAGTGGCGGGCCTGGGCATCGCCGCGGTCACCGCCTACCGCAAGCGCTTCCTGGCCGCCACGCGGATCACCGCGTACGCGCTCGTGCCGGTCGCCCTGGTGATGACGGGGTTCGTGGAGTGGGTGTCCGGGATGGTCTTCAACCCGACCGTCTGGGCCGGCTTCGGGCTGCTGGGAGTGTCCTGGCTGCTCTTCATGACCACCCGCGCGATCGAGCGCCGCGGCCTCGCCGCGTCCGGGGAGCCCGGAGAGCCGGGGAAGTCCGGCAAGAAGGTCAAGGGGAGCCCGGCCGCCGGGGCCGTGGCCCCGGCCGCCTCCGCGCCGTCCCTGGGCGCCGCCCGGACCGGCCCGCAGTCGCAGTCCGCCGCTCCCACGGAGGACTTCTCCGACATCGAGGCCATCCTCAAGAAGCACGGGATCTGAGCACGGGATCTGAGCACGGGATCCGGCCCGGCCCGGGCCTCGTCCACAAGATCGAGCGAACTGCCGCGCGGATCTTGGCGTGTTGAGGGCCGGTCGGTGGTGCGCTGCGCCATCATCGGCCCGACATGTTCGACACATCGCACAGTGACCCGCCGGTACCCGCCCCCGTGGTGGAGGAGCCGCGAGGCTGTCTCTTCGCCCTCTCCCAGCCGCCCCTGATGATCTTCCTAGCGGTGATCGGCATCCTGCTGCTGCTCGCCGCCGTGCACGATCTCTTCCTGCTCTGACGCCTCCGCGTCGGCCTCCTTGCGCCGGGCCCGGTACGCCGCCACGTGCAGCCGGTTCCCGCAGGTCCGGCTGTCGCAGTAGCGCCGGGACCGGTTGCGGGAGAGGTCGACGAAGGCCCGTCGGCAGTCCGGGGCCTCGCAGCGGCGCAGCCGTTCCTGTTCGCCGGAGACCACGATGAAGGCCAGCGCCATGCCGCCGTCGGCCGCCAGGTGGTCGCCCACCGACGCGCCCGGTGCGAAGTAGTGCACGTGCCAGTCGTAGCCGTCGTGATCGGTCAGCTGCGGCGTGGTGCCGGCCGTGGCCACGAGCTCGTTGATCAGTATGGAAGTCGCACGCGGGTTCGGGGAGGCGAAGACCTGGGCGAACTTTCCGCGCACGGTCCGGACGCCGGCCAGGTCGCGGGCGCTGAGCTCGCCGACGTCACTGATCGAGTACTCCTGGACGAATCCGCGCAGCGCGCCGATGTCCGAGAGCCCGTCGGGCTGGTCGGCCTCGGCCGCGGTGTTCACCAGCGCGACGACGACGTCGAGCGCGCGACGGGTGTCGTGGGGGATCTGCACGGGGTCTCCCTCAGGGGCCGGGCCTGCGACGACGGGAGCCGTCGCCGCTGCCGCCCGACAATAGCGGGTCCCGCAGAGCACACCGGCGCCGTCCGCGCGGGTGGCTTCCGCGGGAACAGCGCCGGCATTGCCGTATGTGGTTGTCCGCCACGCACCGTCGCCCCGAGTCGGACGGTGTCGAGCGGCTGTAGGCCTGGCTCAGCTTTCGGCCAGGATGTGGGAGAGCTCCTTGTCGAGGTCGAAGTGCCGGTGCTCGGTCCCGGGTGGAACCGCGGCGTCCGTCCGCTTGAGGAACGACTCGAGTGCTCGGGCGGGTGCTTCGAGCAGTGCTTCTCCCTCCGGTGAGCTCAGGGCGATGCAGACGACGCCCTGACCGTGGCTGCGGGACGGCCAGACGCGGACGTCGCCGGTACCGGTGGGCCGGTGGAGGCCCTCCGCGAGGAGGTCGCGGGCGAATACCCATTCGACCGTTTCCTCGGCGCCGGTGTGGAAGGTGGCGTGCACGGCGTAGGGGTCGGCCGTGTCATACCGCAGGCCCGCGGGAACAGGCAGTGAGGACTCGCTCGACACAACGAGGCGCAGGTGCAGCTCGCAGCTGACCGTGGTGTTCATAAGCGCCAGGGCCTTTCGCTCAGTGTGCGCTCGGGGATTCGCACGTCGGCGAAATCGACATGCCACCTACGGTGCCGTTGTAAACCCCTCTGACCGTTTTGCGGACCTCTGGGTCCCTCGGACGGCGGATCCAAACCCGCATTCCCGTGTGCATCGAGCTCCGGTAGATTCGGGTCCATGAATACGGGGAGTGACCGCGGAACCCAAGGGTCCGCCGCTGACGAAGCCACCACGGAAGCCGCCACCGAACCGGCCGCGGATGCCACCGCGGAAGCCGCCGCGGAGGCGCCGCACGTATCGAAGGCCCCGGCCTTCATCAAGTCGAACAAGAGCCTGCACCTGAGCTGGCAGGTCGGTGTCTTCATCGTCGGCCTCGCGGTGATCGCCGCCGGCGTGGCGATGCTCGTGCTGCCCGGCCCGGGCTGGGTCGCGATCTTCGCGGGCCTGGCGATCTGGGCCACCGAGTTCGCCTGGGCCCACCTCGTGCTGCGCTGGACCAAGCGGAAGGTCACCGAGGCCGCACAGAAGGCGCTCGACCCGAAGGTCCGCCGCCGCAACATCATCCTGACCAGCGTGGGCCTCGTCATCGCGGGCGCGCTGATCGGCTTCTACCTGTGGAAGTACGGGCTCGTCCTGCCCTGGAACCTCAAGGACCAGTGATGGTCAAGGAGCACCGCTGACATGCGGTAATGTTTGCGGTGCGTCCGGGCGATTAGCTCAGTGGGAGAGCACTTCGTTCACACCGAAGGGGTCACTGGTTCGAACCCAGTATCGCCCACCCGGACCTGAGGCCGGGAGACTTTCACAGTCTCCGGGCCTCAGGCGTTTCACCGGAGCCGGCCGATCGCAGCCCGCAGCCGGCGGGCGTCACGCAGCCGCCGCTCGTACGTCGCCCCCACCGCCAGCAGCAGCAGACCCGCCAGGGCCGGCGGCACCCAGCGCGGGAGCGCCCCCGCGACCTGCACCACGTACGGGGCCAGCTCGTGCACCGCCACCGCCGCCAGCACGGCCCCGCCGAGCAGGAGCGGAGCCTGGAGCCGCCCCCGGGCGCCCAGCAGGGTCACCACCAGCGCGGCCGACCCCAGCAGCAGCGGGCGCATCCAGCCCGGATCCCCCCAGGCCGCCAGCAGGCTCGGCACCAGCGTCGCCGCCAGGCCCGGGCCGTACGCCGTCCAGGACGAGGCCTGCGGGTCCCGGCGCCGCCGCAGCAGACCCACCACGAGGGCGGGCACCGTCACCGGCAGCGTGTAGGCCTCCGGTGCACTCACCCCGGCCTCCGCCAGCCGCACCCAGGTCGCCGCCGCGAACAGCGCCCCCGCCGCCCAGCCCAGCACCCGCCGGTCCGGCCGCACCGCGGCGCCCGCGCAGACCACCCCGGTCAGCGCCAGGACCAGCGCCAGGGTTCCGGCCCGCCCGGCCGACAGGCCCACCGCCAGTACGCCCGCCCCGGCCGCCGCGATCTCGACGGGCAGCCGGACGCCGCCCAGCCGCGGCCCGAGCGCCGCCGCCAGCGCCGGGACCACCAGCACCGGCAGCGCCCACCAGACCACCGCCAGGTCCGACACCGCTCCCGCCGCCACCAGCACGCCCGTGGTGTACCCGACCGCGCACACGGCCGCCCCCGACCGGAGCGGGCGCGGAGCCGCCCCGTACGCCGCTGCCGCCGCGCAGCCCGCGCCCAGCAGCCCCCAGACCGCGAACGTCGCCGTCCGGCCGTCCAGCGCGCCCAGGGACACGTTCGCGGCACCCGCCAGCGCGCACGCGGCGGCCGCGATCCGGGCCCCGCGCGCCGGGGAGCGCAGGGCGAGGACACCCGCCGCAAGCGTCACCACGAGCTGCGCCGCGAGCACCGCCGCCACCGGGAACCCGAGCAGCACCGGGGCCGTGAACAGCCCCGCCCAGGCCAGGACCACCGCCACCACCATCGGCTCCGGCCGGGACAGCGCCCGCGCGAGCCACCAGGCCGCCCCGGCCGCGATCAGCAGGGTCGGCACGGCCGCGGCCCCCGGCCCGTACGGGTCCCGGTCCGGGGCCGTCGCCGCCCACACCTCACCCAGCACCCGGAACCGGGCCACCAGGGCCGCGGCCACCGCGGCACCCGCCGACAGCGCCGCCAGGGACGCCACCGCGGCCCCGGCCCGGGCCGACCCGCGCCGGACCGCCGCCGGGAGCGCGGGGACCCGTACCGCCGCCAGCAGCGGCAGCGCCAGCAGCAGGTGCACCAGCACCGTCCACGCCGGGTCCAGGTGCGGCCGGGCCACCCCGCCCAGGCCGGCCACCGCCGCCAGGGCGCCCGTGAGCGCCGCGGCCGAGGCGCGCGGCTCCCGCCAGGCCGCCGCCACGCCGAGGGCCGCGCCCGCCAGCAGCAGCGCCGCCGGGGCCAGGGCCTGCGCCGCCGACCCGGCCGACCACGACTGGGCCACCCCGATCAGCAGCGCGCCCGCGCCCGTCACGGCCGCCGGGACCGCCGCCGCCCTGACCCGCAGGGCGAGCGCCGCGTCCAGCGCCGCCGTCGCCAGCAGCGCCCAGCCGAGCGCCTGCGGGCCCGGCCGCGCGGCCAGCGCCGCCAGCGGCAGCGCGAACTGCGCCGCCAGCACCGCGGCCGGCAGCGGGCTCCGCAGCTTCCGCAGCCCCGAGCCGTAGCCGGCCCACGCGGCCGCCAGCACCGCTGCCGCCCCCGCCGCGAAACTGGTGCCGTTCGTGTCCGGCATGCCGACCGCGTACAGCGCGTACGCGTCGAGCACCGTCAGCAGCAGGCCGACCGCCGCGACGGACTCCGCCGTCGACCGCAGTCCGCGGCGCAGCAGGAGCACGGGCGCGCCCAGCGCCGCCGCCGTCACCGCGGCGAGCACCGCCGAGCGCCCGGCGATCCCCATGGACCCCCAGCTGACCAGCGTGAACGCGAGCGCGGCGACCGCCAGCAGCACCGCGCCCAGGGTGAGCAGCACGTTCTGCGCGCTCGGGGCGGAAGCCTCCTTCGCGGGCCCGGCGGGCCCGGCGGACACCGCGGGTCCCCAGCGGACGGGGGCGGGACCGGACCCGGGCTGGAGCAGCAGACGCAGCAGCCAGTCCCGGCGGCCCAGCAAATACAGCCGCCGGGCATCGAGTTGGGCCAACTCGCGGTCGATGAGCGCCAGCTCTTCGGCGGGCGGCAGAGGCGTGTTCATATCCGGAGTGTGGCGGCGGTCACGCAGTCAGGACATGGGCGTGCGTACTCAGATGTGCCCTGAGTAGGTACCTGACGTGCGGCCTGGGGATCCGCCCGGCAGAAGCGGTTTGAACCAGCCCCGAGCCTTCTGTATTGTTCACTCCGTTCCCGGGCGATTAGCTCAGCGGGAGAGCACTTCGTTCACACCGAAGGGGTCACTGGTTCGATCCCAGTATCGCCCACCGGGACAGGCCGGTCCGTCACTGACGGACCGGCCTTCCGCATCTCCGGGCACCGCCCCCGTCCTGCGCCTCCGCCCTACGCCGCCGTCGACAGGTCCGGCCGCAGCGGCCAGTGCGGATCCACCGGCTCCGGCGTCCCCTGACGCGCGAACCACGCCTGCAGGCCTCGCGCCTGCGCCGCGTGCCACACCGCCTGCAGCGTGTGCAGCTCGGCCGGCGTCAGCCGCTCCAGCCGGGCCGCGAACCGCCGCCCCACCGCCCGGACCAGTTCCAGCGAGGCCATCGCGTCCGCCGCCGCGTCGTGCGCGCCCTCCAGCTCGATCCCGTAGTGCGCGCACAGGTCCGTCAGCGTCCGGCGGCCCTTGCGGTACCGGTCCAGGTGCTTGTCCAGCACCCGCGGGTCCAGCACCGTCAGCGGCCGGTTGTCCAGGTACCGCGACAGCGAGGAAGCCCGGTGCCGGCGCAACTCCCGGTCCAGCAGCGTCAGATCGAACGGCGCGTTCATCACCACCACCGGCCGGCCCGCCACCTGCTGCTCGCCGAGCGCCCGGGCTATCTCCTCCACCACCGGCGCGGGCCAGCGCCCGTGACGCTGCAGGTGCTCGTCGGTCAGCCCGTGCACTTCCGTAGCGCCCGGGGGCACCGGAATACCGGGATTGACCAGCCAGCGTGTGGTGCGGACCCGGCCGCCCGCACACTCCTGGACGATGAGCGCGGCGGACACGATCCGGTCCTGCTCGACGTCCACCCCGGTGGTCTCCGTGTCGAATGCGGCCAGCGGGCCCTCGTACCAGCGTGTCATGGCGAACTCCTCGTCCCCGAGCGGCCGGTGGAGCTTCCTGAACACACCACCCCCGCCGCATCGGTGATACCCGGGCTGTTTGCCCCGTACGCCGTTTGCGGGCAGTCGGGTGCGGAGACAACTTCCTTGGGGGGCCGTACGCATGACCGGTCGTCACCCAGCACCGCTCACGGCAGAGCCCGCAAGGCATGGGGGAGCCGGCCATGGCGCTCACACAGCCCGAACCGGGCGGGGTGCTGCACGAGGGGACAGGTCCGCGGACCGGAGCCCTGCGCGGCACGCTCGCCACCACCGCCTGCATGGAGACCCTCCAGGTGGGATACCTGCACGCCGTCGCGGCCGCCGCCGGGTGCTCGCTCTCCCAGCCCTTCCCCGACAACGGCATCGACTGGCACGTCTCCCACGGAGCGCCCGAACACGTCGTCGACGACGAGGTCACCATCAAGGTGCAGCTCAAGGCGA
This sequence comes from Streptomyces sp. NPDC001549, assembly GCF_042894025.1. Classification (NCBI taxonomy): domain Bacteria; kingdom Bacillati; phylum Actinomycetota; class Actinomycetes; order Kitasatosporales; family Streptomycetaceae; genus Streptomyces; species Streptomyces sp. NPDC001549. The sequence continues at coordinate 206,389 of NZ_JBIAVJ010000007.1, read as the reverse complement.
CCTACCAGATACCGCCCCGGCCGGCCGGGGCCACCTTCGCCTTCACCCTCGACAACGAGCACCTGGTGAAGCTGGCCCGGACGCCCGTCGCCGTGCACAAGATCCTCGTCGTGATGCTCGTACCGAGGGAGCGCGAGCAGTGGCTCGCCGCCGGACACGACCGGCTCGACCTGAGGCACTGCTGCTACTGGACCAACCTCGCCGGACACCCCGTGACCGGCCGGCGCCGCACCACCGTACGGATCCCGACCACGCGGATCTTCGACGACCGTGCGCTGTGCGAGATCATGACCCGGGTCGGGTCGGGAGGGACACCCTGATGAACCTGCACTCACCGCACCTCGAACCGCTCCCGTCCCCGCGGTACACCCCGGGCGGTCCCGATCCCGCGCAGGTCGACCCCCAGGTGCTGGGAGCGCTGCTGCACCGGCACGGATGGCTGCGGCGCGGCGGCGCGGCCGGCCGGTACGGCCGCTGGACCCCGCCCGGCCGCTCGGGCACCAGCCTGCTCGTCCCGGAGAGCCGCGCCTTCCCCGACTGCGCGGACCTGCTGGAGGAGGCCCTCACCGCCCTCGCGCACGGCGGACTGCCCTCGGCGCGCGAGGTGCTCCTCGGGCTGAGCGTGCCCAGCGACGAGATCCGCTGGGAGCGGGAGATCCCGGAGGGGCCCTACGGGTACCAGGGCGAGGCCTCCTGGCCCGTGCAGGAACAGCTCCGCTCGGCCGCCCGCCGGCTCCTGCTCGCGGGGGCCCTCGCCGACCGGGCCCGGGCCGGGTACTACGGGGCCCGGCACCAGGCGCAGGCCGAGCGCACCCTGGACGGGGTCCTGGTGGGGCCCTCCCCGGGCGGGCGCCGGCTGACCGCGTACGTCCCCGTGGACGGCGGCCGGGGACCCGTGACCCGGCTGCACCACGCCCTGCACGCGGCCCGCGAGGCGGTCGACTACCAGCGGGCCACCGGCGGCATGGAAGCCTTCGACGCGGCGGTGGCCGCCGGGGTCAGCCGGGAACTCGCCGAGGCGCTCATCGCCCTGGTCCGGGGGTCGGAGGGCGCCCGGATCGCCCTGGCCTGGGCGCCGGCGGCCGGGGTCCCGGCGGGCTGCGCGGCCCGCCCCGAGCCGGTGGAGTTCTCCCCGGGCGACCTGCCCGTGCTGCGCGAGGCCGCCGCCCGCTACACCCGCGCCGAACCCGCCGTACCGGTCCGGCTCGCCGGGGCCGTGGTGCGGATGCGGCGCAAGGCCGCCGGGGGAGGAGGGACCGTACGGCTGCGGGTCCTGGCCGGGGCGGAGGTCCCGTACGTCCGGGCCGCCCTCGACGAGGAGGCGTACCGCATCGCGGGCCACGCCCACCTGGTGGGCCTGCCGGTCCGGGTCACCGGCCGGCTGCAACGCCGCGGCGGCTTCCGGCGGCTGTCCGACGCGGCGGACGTGACGCCGGTACCGATGGACGAGGTCGAGCGGGACCGGCTGATGAAGTCCCTGGACGCGGCCTTCGACCCCGAGGACGTGCTGCCGTCCGACGACTAGACGACCGGACGACTAGGCGACCGGACGACTAGCGGAACGCGGTGGCGCGGACGGTGTCGCCGCACAGGGCGAACTGGCCGCCGTCGTCGGGAGCCACCTGGAAGCCGGTGCCCGCGACGCCCACCACGAGCGTGGGGGCGACGGTCGGGTCGGCGCCGGAGGCGCAGTAGCCGTCCGCCTCGCCGAGGACCGGGGTGAAGGTCAGCACCGTCGAGGCGCCCCCGCCCTGGGACAGCAGCACGGGCTGGGCCTGGCCCCGGGGGATGACGCGCAGCGCCTTGTTCTGGTCCGGGGAGCCCTGGCCCGCGAGGGCCACCGTCGGGAAGCCCCGCAGCTGACAGGCCGGCCCGTCGTTGACCACCGTGAACCGCACGTGCGTGGTGTCGGGCCGATCCGCGCCGGTGGCCGAGAGCTGGTCGCCGGTGCAGGCGGCGGCCGGCGCCGCTGTGGCCACCGTCGGTGAGCCGGCCAGCAGGCCGCCGGTCAGCAGAGCCGTCGCGGCCGTCAGGACCGCCGCCTTCCTCGTGCCTCGCATGGGTGTCTCCTCACCCTTGGCCGGAAGATCCCCTTCTACCTTCCCACGAGGTGCCGATGGCGGCCCGGCCGAAGGAGGCCATGGTCAGCCCCGGGACGGGGGAGAAGTCGGGGCCGCGGGTGAAGCCCAGGCGTTCGTACAAGGTCACCGCGGGGGCGTTGGCCGCGCCCGTGGTGACCTCGACCAGGCGACCCGGGAACATCTCCGTCAAGGCATGACGCAGCAACAGCGAGGCGACGCCGCGGCGGAACCGCCCCGGATCCACGCACAGCCGGTCGACGCTGACCCCGCGGTCGGCCTGCTCCTCCCAGGCGAGGAAGCCGTCGAGCGAGTCGTCCCCCGACATCGCGCCGATCCAGTTCAGAGGCTGGGCCCTCATCTCGGCGAGGCTCTCGCCGAGCGCCGGTATTCCGTAGAAGCCGATCAGCTCCGCCTCCACCGCGTAGGCGGCCCGCCCGATCCGGTGCATGGCCGTCGCGGTGGCATCGTCGGTCAGGTCCAGCGTACGTATCTGCGGCATGCGGGCCACGCTACCCGTGGCTCGCGCCGCCAGGCCCGGAGTTTCGGGTGGGGCGGGGGCACACCGGAGCGTCCCCGCAGGTGGAGCGAACCCACCGCCGGGCAACGGGCCGGTCCGGCGAACGGTCCGCGAGCCGAGGAGACGCCCCGGCAGGACCCCGTCCCACGGGCCCGCCCGGGACCGCCCGCGTCGGCTCCGGCGTGCGGGGGACCCGCTGCGCGGGCCCGGGCGGCAACCGTTTAGCGGCGCAGCCACTCCGCTCGGTACGATTCAGGCGCGCGGCGTTCGCCCGCGCACCCCCTGAGTCAGGAGAGACCGGTGTCAGACGTCCGTGTGATCATCCAACGCGATTCCGAGCGGGACGAGCGCGTGGTGGCCACGGGCACTACGGCGGCGGAGCTCTTCGCCGGCGAGCGCACCATCGTCGCCGCGCGCGTCGCGGGCGAGCTCAAGGACCTCGCGTACGAGGTGAAGGACGGCGAGACCGTCGAGCCGGTGGAGATCTCCTCCGAGGACGGCCTCAACATCCTGCGCCACTCGACCGCGCACGTCATGGCGCAGGCCGTGCAGGAGCTCTTCCCCGAGGCCAAGCTGGGCATCGGCCCGCCGGTCCAGAACGGCTTCTACTACGACTTCGACGTCGCCCGCCCCTTCACCCCCGATGACCTCAAGGCCATCGAGAAGAAGATGCAGGAGATCCAGAAGCGGGGCCAGAAGTTCTCCCGCCGCGTGGTCACCGACGAGGCGGCCCGCGAGGAGCTCGCCGACGAGCCGTACAAGCTGGAGCTCATCGGCATCAAGGGCTCCGCGTCCACCGACGACGGCGCGAACGTCGAGGTGGGCGGCGGCGAGCTGACCATCTACGACAACCTGGACGCGAAGACCGGCGACCTGTGCTGGAAGGACCTCTGCCGCGGTCCCCACCTGCCCACCACCCGGAACATCCCGGCGTTCAAGCTCATGCGCAATGCGGCCGCCTACTGGCGCGGCAGCGAGAAGAACCCGATGCTCCAGCGCATCTACGGCACCGCGTGGCCGTCGAAGGAAGAGCTGAAGGCCCACCTCGACTTCCTCGCCGAGGCCGAGAAGCGCGACCACCGCAAGCTCGGCAACGAGCTCGACCTCTTCTCCATCCCGGACGAGATCGGCTCCGGCCTCGCCGTCTTCCACCCGCGCGGCGGCATCATCCGCCGGGTGATGGAGGACTACTCGCGCAAGCGGCACGAGGAGGAGGGCTACGAGTTCGTCTACTCCCCGCACGCCACCAAGGGCGCCCTCTTCGAGAAGAGCGGTCACCTGGACTGGTACGCGGAGGGCATGTACCCCCCCATGCAGCTCGATGGTGGTACCGACTACTACCTCAAGCCCATGAACTGCCCGATGCACAACCTGATCTTCGACGCGCGCGGCCGCTCCTACCGCGAACTGCCGCTGCGCCTGTTCGAGTTCGGCACCGTGTACCGGTACGAGAAGTCGGGTGTCGTCCACGGCCTGACCCGCGCCCGCGGCTTCACCCAGGACGACGCGCACATCTACTGCACCCGCGAGCAGATGGCGGAGGAGCTCGACACGACCCTCACCTTCGTGCTCAACCTGCTGCGCGACTACGGTCTGACCGACTTCTACCTGGAGCTGTCCACCAAGGACCCGGAGAAGTTCGTCGGCTCGGACGAGGCCTGGGAGGAGGCGACCGCCGTCCTCGCGCAGGTCGCCGAGAAGCAGGGCCTCCCGCTGGTCCCGGACCCGGGCGGCGCCGCCTTCTACGGTCCGAAGATCTCGGTGCAGTGCAAGGACGCCATCGGCCGCACCTGGCAGATGTCGACCGTGCAGCTCGACTTCAACCTGCCGGAGCGGTTCAACCTGGAGTACACCGCGCCCGACGGCTCCCGCCAGCGGCCGGTCATGATCCACCGCGCGCTGTTCGGCTCGATCGAGCGGTTCTTCGCCGTGCTGCTGGAGCACTACGCGGGCGCCATGCCGCCGTGGCTGGCCCCGGTCCAGGCGGTCGGCATCCCGATCGGCGACGGGCACGTCGAGTACCTGCAGGAGTTCGCCGCGGCGGCGAAGAAGCAGGGCCTGCGGGTCGAGGTGGACGCCTCCTCCGACCGCATGCAGAAGAAGATCCGCAACCACCAGAAGCTCAAGGTCCCGTTCATGATCATCGTCGGTGACGAGGACATGGCCGCGGGCACCGTCTCCTTCCGCTACCGCGACGGTTCGCAGGAGAACGGCATCGCCAAGGACGAGGCGCTGGCCAAGCTGGCCAAGGTCGTCGCGGACCGCGTCCAGGTCTGATCGTCCGATCCGGCACGCGGAGCACCCGGAGGCCCCCGGAAAGTGATCGCTTTCCGGGGGCCTTCCTCGTACGCCAGGCCAAGGTCATATGCTTGCCGCCATGACGACTCAGCCGGAGCAGCAGATCGGTGTGGGCACCCAGGACGCGTTCCAGCGACTGTGGACGCCCCACCGGATGGCCTACATCCAGGGGGAGAACAAGCCGACCGGCCCGGAGGCCGGGGACGGCTGTCCCTTCTGCGGGATTCCGGACATGTCCGACCAGGACGGCCTGGTCGTCGCGCGGGGCCGACACGTGTACGCGGTGCTGAACCTCTACCCGTACAACGGCGGCCACCTGATGGTCGTCCCGTACCGGCACGTCGCCGACTACACCGAGCTGGACGGCCCGGAGACGGCCGAGCTCGCCGACCTCACCAAGCGGGCGATGATCGCGCTGCGCAAGGCCTCGGGCGCGCACGGATTCAACATCGGCATGAACCAGGGCGCGGCGGCCGGCGCCGGCATCGCCGCGCACCTGCACCAGCACATCGTGCCCCGCTGGGGCGGGGACACGAACTTCATGCCGGTCGTGGGCCACACCAAGGTGCTGCCCCAACTCCTGGCGGACACCCGCCAGATGCTCGCCGACGCCTGGCCCGTCGACTAGAGCCTGTCTCTTGGAAGTGCGGTGCGCATGGTGCTGCACGCCGGATCGAAATCCTGTGGCAGCAGCGCTCGCCCCGCAGTGGCTGATCGAGCGGGTCGTGGGCCTCGACCAGGCGGCAGCGCTGCTGCCCGGCTTCGACCGGGCCTCCCCCGCCGGGATGACGATGATCGATCCGCTCCACGGCTGAATCCACGGCGGACGCGGCCGGGGCGGCGGGCGTGGCGTAGGGATTTGTACGGGTTGTCGGGTGATGATGGCGCAGTGCGACTTGATCACGTGTCCTATGCGGTGGCCCGCGACAGCTTCGTCTCGACCGTTCAGTGGATCGGATCGGCCCTCGGCGCCGGGTTCGTCGACGGGGGCGTGCACCCGCGATTCGGAACCCGCAATTTTATTCTCCCGCTGAGCGGCGGCACCTACGTCGAGGTCGTCACCACACTCGACCACCCCGCCGCCGACCGCGCACCCTTCGGCCAGGCGGTCGCGCGCCGCGCCGCCGAGGGCGGCGGCTGGCTCGGTTGGGTGGTCTCCGTCGACGACATCGCCCCGGTCGAGGCCCGCCTCGGCCGCGCCTCGGCCGAGGGCCACCGTGTCCGCCCCGACGGGTTCGACCTGAGGTGGAAGCAGATCGGCCTGCTGGAACTGCTGGAGGACCCGCAACTGCCCTACTTCCTTCAGTGGTTGGTCCCCATCGAGGAGCGCCCGAGCGCCGACCCGCGCACCCCCACCACCATCCACGGGGTCTCCATCGCCGGCGACGCCGCCTCCATCGCCGAATTCCTCGGCGAACCGGCCGACCACCCCCTCGACCAGATCGACGTCACCTGGGTCGGGGATGAGGAACCGGGCCTGGTCTCGGTCGAGTTCGCCACCGCCCACGGCCCGGTCACGATCTGACCAGGGCCCGACTGCCCCGCGGGAGCAGCCGGCTGGGGTCTCCTGGCCAGCGCGTGTCTCTTTGATGGGTTGGTCAGTTGATCGGATGTGTCTGCCCGATTAGCAGGCCTGATCCGGGCGGCCCCGGCGCCAGGTCTCCAGCTCGGCCTCCACGTCGAACTCCGTCAGACCCAGGGGCGGGCCCGGCGGGGGCATGCGCAGGGCCGCGGCGATCTTCTTGTTGATCTCCGTGAGGACGTCCCGTACCTGGCGTTCGGAGCGGGCCGCCCGGACCTTCTCCACGGCGTCCTCGGCCTCCTTGCGCAGCGCGAGCGCCGGCGGCAGGACGGCGAAGCCCTCGCGGTGCATCTTGCCCCTGATCCACCACAGCTCGTCGTAGGGCGCGTCCAGCGAGGCCAGCGGCTTCCCCCAGCCCGGCAGGTTCTCGAACTCGCCCCGCTCGGTGGCCTCCCGGATCTGTCGGTCCACCCAGGACTCGACGCTGACACCCGGTGGTTTGCGCTCGGTCATCGTCCCTCCTCGGCCGTCATTCCAGCCTACCCACGCCTCCCTGCGCGCCACGCGTCACGCGTCACGCGTCGTAGACGTCCGCCTTGCGCGGGGACGGCTCCTGGATGAGTCCGCTCATGATCGAGGAGCGGTTGGTGAAGCGGTCGGTGTCGACGCCGTTCTCCTCCAGCACCTTGAAGGTCGCCGCGTGGATCGACCGCAGGACCGGCGCCACCGTGCGCAGGGCGTCGTCCGCCATGAACCGGTGCCGCCACATCGAGCTCGCCCAGACGTGCCGCAGGCCGAAGGGCTCGGGCAGGACCAGCTTGCCTCCGAAGAACTCCAGGATCGGCGGGTACCAGGTCAGCGGGGCCCGTACGGCGAGGCGCACCACCTCCTGCGCGTCCACCAGCGGCAGCGGGCGCTCCACGGTCTCCCAGAAGCGGATGCTCTTGGGCACCTCCACGGTCGGGGCCGCGGACTTGCTGGTGAACAGCCCGTGTACGGGGCCCAGGGCGTGCGCGGTGACGTCCACGCGCAGCGTCTTGTAGAGCACGGTGACCGTGACCAGCATGTTGATGACCAGCTGGCCGTCCCAGAGCGGGTACTGGATGCCCAGGTAGTGCCGGTTGCCGGCGCTGAACTGCTGCTCGTTGCAGATCCGGGTGATCTCGTGCGGCTTGATGAGGAAGGCGTCCACGTTCTCGCCGGTGGGGCGGGCCACCTCGGCGGCGCCCTCACCGATCGGGGTGACGATCCAGTGCTGGATCGCGGCGGGCGGGAAACCGCCGGTGTGCAGGGGCCCCCGCTCCAGCTTGCGGAGCTGGGCGTCGATCCCGCGTATGACGTCCCAGCTGCGGAAGGGGTGGATCTCCATGCCCTCGCTCTTGGGGGTCAGCTCCTCGGCCATCTGCCAGCTGCCCCACCGGGTGCCCATGCCCAGGATGCCCTTGGGGCCCGCGTAGAAGACCTGGTTGCTGCGGTCCTCGGCGGTCAGCTTGGCGAGCTGGTGGCGCAGGTCCTCGCGCGCCTTCTCGTCGGGGTTGCCGGGCACGGCCTCGGGGATCTTGGCGCCGACCCCGCCGCCCGACAGCAGCCCGTCCCAGCGGGCGCGCAGGTCCTGGGCGGTGGCCTCGCAGGTGCGGCGGGCGAGCAGCCAGCCCAGGGCCGGGGCGATGATCATGCCGCGGGCGTAGAGACCGAGGAAGCCGGTCAGCGGCAGCTTGAACATCAGGAGGGCCGCCGCGGCGCCGATGCCGACCAGGACCGCGGTGCCGATCCAGGAGCTGTGCTTGCCCTCCTTGGCGCTCAGGGTCTTGCGGAGCTGGAAGAGCCCCAGCCACAGCAGCAGACCGGGCAGGAACAGCACACCGCAGACCAGCATGATCAGCCGGAGCCTGCGGTCGCGCTCCTTGCGGATGTGCGAGGCGGCCAGGCAGTGCTCCACCACCGTCTGCGGATCGGCGCCGAAGGACTGGATGAGGGGCTTGCGGCCGGGACCGAGGGTGCGGGCCTCCACGGCCCGGCAGAAGGCCTCGCCGAGGCTCGGCTCGAAGAGGGAGATCTTCGGTGGTTTGACCGTCGCCGGGTGGTTCTCGCTGTTGGCGGTGAGTAGCTTGTCCAGCTTGCTGTCCTTGCCGCCGTCCCGGTACGCGGCGGAGGCGAGGGCGTTGGTCGCCGCCGTCTGTCCGCCGCCTCCCTGCAGCGGAACCTGTGCTCCGGGCCTGAAGTCGAATCCGTCGTCCGCCACCGCTGCCCCCATCGCTGTGCGTTCGTGCTCATTTGATGCGCCGACGAGCCTATCGGCGGATCTCACCCCATGGTCATGGGACAGGGAAATGCCGCCCACCGCAAGCTGGTTGGGTGGGCGGCCGACCCGGTGCTACATCAATCAACTTCCCTTCTCGGCCTGTTCCCGCACCTTTTCCGCGATCTGCGGCGGCATCGGTTCGTGGCGTGCGTACGCCCGGGCGAAGCGGCCGGTGCCGTGCGAGACGGAGCGCAGCTCGACGGCGTAGCGGCCGATCTCGATCTCCGGGATCTCGGCGCGGACCCGGGTCCGCCCCGGCGCGGCCTGGTCGGTGCCCACGACGCGGCCGCGGCGGCCGGCGAGGTCGCTCATGACCGGGCCCACGTACTCGTCGGGGACGACGACGGCGAGCTCGGCGACCGGTTCGAGGAGGTCGATCCGGGCCTCGGCGGCGGCTTCGCGCAGGGCGAGGGCACCGGCCGTCTGGAAGGCGGCGTCGGAGGAGTCCACCGAGTGCGCCTTGCCGTCGAGGAGGGTGATGCGCACGTCGACCAGCGGGTAGCCGGCGGCGACCCCGCGGGCGGCCTGGGTACGCACGCCCTTCTCCACGGACGGGATGAACTGGCGGGGCACGGAGCCGCCGACGACCTTGTCGACGAACTCGATGCCGCTGCCGGGCGGGAGCGGCTCCACCTCGATCTCGCAGATGGCGAACTGGCCGTGGCCGCCGGACTGTTTGACGTGCCGGCCGCGCCCGGCGGCCTTGGCGCCGAAGGTCTCGCGCAGGCTCACCTTGTGCGGGACGGGGTCGACCTGGACGCCGTAGCGGGTGCGCAGCCGCTCCAGGGCGACGTCCTGGTGGGCCTCGCCGAGGCACCACAGGACGACCTGGTGGGTGTGCGGGTTCTGCTCCAGCCGCATGGTCGGGTCCTCGGCGACGAGCCGGGACAGGCCCTGGGACAGCTTGTCCTCGTCGGCCTTGCTGTGGGCCTCGATGGCGAGGGGGAGCAGGGGATCGGGCATGGTCCACGGCGCCATGAGGAGCGGGTCGTCCTTGGCGGAGAGGGTGTCGCCGGTCTCCGCGCGGGTGAGTTTGGCCACGCAGGCCAGGTCGCCGGCGATGCACCGGGTGAGGACGCGCTGCTGTTTGCCGAAGGGGGAGGAGAGGGCGCCGACCCGCTCGTCGACGTCGTGGTCCTCGTGCCCGCGGTCGGCGAGGCCGTGCCCGCTGACGTGGACGGTCTCCTCGGCCTTCAGGGTGCCGGAGAAGACGCGCACGAGGGAGACCCGGCCGACGTAGGGGTCGGAGGAGGTCTTGACGACCTCGGCGACGAGGGAGCCGCCGGGATCGCAGGTGACGTCCGGGCGGGCGGAGCCGTCGGGGCGGGTGACGGTGACGGCGGCGCGCTCCATCGGGGTGGGGAAGCCGCCGGTGACCAGTTCGAGGAGTTCCACGGTGCCCAGGCCCTGGCGGGCGCCGTCGGTGGCGGGGGCGGCCATCAGGACGGGGTGGAAGGTGCCGCGTGCCACCGCCCGCTCCAGGTCGTCGACGAGGGTCTTGAGATCGATCTCCTCGCCGCCCAGGTAGCGGTCCATGAGGCTCTCGTCCTCGCTCTCGGCGATGATCCCCTCGATGAGCCGGGCGCGGGCGTCGGTGATGAGGGCGAGCTCGGCCGGGTCCGGGTCGCGCTCCACGCGCTCGCCGGAGGCGTACTCGTAGACGCGCCGGGAGAGCAGGCCGAGCAGGCCGGTGACGGGGGCGTGCCCGTCGGGGCCGGGCGGACCGTGCAGGGGGAGGTAGAGGGGGATGACCGCGTCGGGGTCGTCGGCGCCGAAGATCTCGCCGCAGACGGTGGTCATCTGCGTGTAGTCGGAGCGGGCGGCCTCCAGGTGGGTCACGACGATGGCGCGGGGCATGCCGACGGCCTCGCACTCGTCCCAGACCATGCGGGTGGCGCCGTCGATCCCGTCCGAGGCCGAGACGACGAAAAGGGCCGCGTCCGCGGCGCGCAGACCGGCCCTGAGTTCCCCGACGAAGTCGGCGTATCCGGGGGTGTCCAGGATATTGATCTTGATTCCGCCCCATTCGACGGGGACGAGGGACAGCTGGACGGAGCGCTGCCGGCGGTGCTCGATCTCGTCGTAGTCGGAGACGGTGGCGCCGTCCTCGACCCGGCCGGCCCGGTTGACCGCGCCCGCGGTCAGGGCGAGGGCTTCGACCAGCGTGGTCTTGCCGGATCCGCTGTGGCCGACCAGCACGACATTCCGGATGGAAGAGGGGCGGTCGGCCGTCAGTGCCCTGCCGGCGGCTCCGGCTTGGTGTGATGTGGCTCCCATGGTGCTCATGCCTCCCGGTGGTGACGGTGAGGAGGGGCGGGTGGTGAGGGGATCCGTGTCCGGATCGGTGTCCCGGCCGCCTCCACGGAGGAGGAATGCGGGATTCTTCGAGCTTTGCACTGGTGTCACATCCCGTCCATACGTCGTACCGGGGACGTACCGGGGGCCCACCGGAGGCGGTCCGCGGCGTGAAGTACGTCTTACGCGGCACGAACCGGTGGGTGCGCGGCGTTCGCGCGGTGGCGTGCTGGCTACGATGGGCCAGCCGGTGGCCGTGGTGGCCGTGCGGCCCAGCGACCCTCCGGGAAGGCCATGCTGAACAAGTACGCGCGTGCATTCTTCACGCGTGTTCTCACGCCATTCGCCGCTTTTCTGCTCCGGCGGGGGGTGAGCCCGGACGCGGTCACCCTGATCGGCACGGCCGGAGTGGTGGCCGGAGCGCTGTGGTTCTTCCCCCGTGGCGAGTTCTTCTGGGGCACGATCACCATCACCCTCTTCGTCTTCTCCGACCTGGTGGACGGGAACATGGCCCGCCAGGCCGGTATCTCCAGCCGGTGGGGAGCCTTCCTCGACTCCACCCTCGACCGGGTGGCGGACGCGGCGATCTTCGGCGGCCTCGCGCTCTGGTACGCGGGCGACGGGAACGACAACGCGCTGTGCGCGGTGGCGATCTTCTGCCTGGCCAGCGGCCAGGTGGTCTCGTACACCAAGGCGCGCGGCGAGTCGATCGGGCTGCCGGTGGCCGTCAACGGGCTCATCGAGCGCGCCGAGCGCCTGGTGATCTCGCTGGTCGCGGCCGGCCTGTCCGGGCTGCAGACCTTCGGTGTGCCGTCCTGGATCGGTGTGCTGCTGCCGATCGCTCTGTGGATCGTGGCGGTGGGCTCGCTCGTCACCCTGATCCAGCGGGTGGTCACCGTACGCCGCGAGTCGGCCGAGGCCGACGCCGCGGCGGCCGCCGAAGGCGGCGCGGCCTGATGGGCGCCCTACAGGACAAGCTGGTCGACTCGCTGTACGGACTCGGCTGGGCCGGGGTCAAGAAGCTGCCCGAACCGGCCGCCGTGGCCCTGGGCCGGCGCATCGCCGACTTCGCCTGGAAGCGGCGCGGCAAGAGCGTGCTGCGGCTGGAGTCGAACCTGGCCCGGGTGGTGCCCGACGCCGGTCCCGAGCGGCTGCGCGAGCTGTCGCAGGCGGGCATGCGCTCGTACATGCGGTACTGGATGGAGTCCTTCCGGCTGCCGGCCATGGACCCGGAGCGCTTCAGCACCGACGTCGAGTTCACGGACGAGCACCTGCTGCGCGAGGCCCTCGACTCCGGGCGCGGAGTGATCGTGGCCCTGCCGCACCTCGCCAACTGGGACCTCGCCGGGGCCTGGGCCATCGGCCACATGGGGGCGCCGTTCACCACGGTCGCCGAGCGGCTGAAGCCCGAGACCCTCTACGACCGCTTCGTGGCCTACCGGGAGAGCCTGGGCATGGAGGTCCTGCCGCACAGCGGCGGCGCCGCCTTCGGCACCCTCGCCCGGCGGCTGCGCTCCGGCGGCATGGTCTGCCTGGTCGCGGACCGGGACCTGTCGGCCTCCGGGGTCGAGGTGGACTTCTTCGGCTCCACGGCGCGCATGCCGGCCGGACCGGCGCTGCTGGCCCAGCAGACCGGTGCGGTGCTGCTCCCGGCGACCCTGCACTACGGCGACACCCCGAAGATGTACGGCCGGATGCACCCCGAGGTGGAGGTGCCCAAGACCGGGACCCGGACCGAGAAGACCACCCTCATGACCCAGGCGCTGGCGGACGCCTTCGCGTGGGGCATCGCCGAGCACCCGGAGGACTGGCACATGCTGCAGCGGCTGTGGCTGGACGACCTGGAGGAGCGCCCGTAGTGAAGATCGGCATCGTGTGCCCGTACTCGTGGGACGTGCCGGGTGGCGTCCAGTTCCACATCCGGGACCTGGCGGAGCACCTGATCCGCCTCGGCCACGAGGTGTCGGTGCTCGCCCCGGCGGACGACGAGACCCCGCTGCCGCCGTACGTGGTCTCGGCCGGGCGGGCGGTGCCGGTTCCGTACAACGGCTCGGTGGCCCGGCTGAACTTCGGCTTCCTGTCGGCGGCCCGGGTGCGGCGCTGGCTCCACGACGGCACCTTCGACGTGATCCACATCCACGAGCCGGCCTCGCCCTCGCTGGGGCTGCTGTCCTGCTGGGCGGCGCAGGGGCCGATCGTGGCGACCTTCCACACCTCGAACCCCCGGTCCCGGGCGATGATCGCGGCGTACCCGATCCTGCAGCCGGCCCTGGAGAAGATCAGCGCGCGGATCGCGGTGAGCGAGTACGCGCGGCGCACGCTGGTGGAACACCTGGGCGGCGACGCGGTCGTCATCCCCAACGGCGTCGACGTGGACTTCTTCGCCAAGGCCGAGCCCAACCCCGACTGGTCCGGGCAGACCCTGGGATTCATCGGCCGGATCGACGAGCCCCGCAAGGGCCTGCCGGTGCTGATGGCGGCCTTCCCGAAGATCGTGGAGGCCTGCCCGGACGTACGGCTGCTCGTCGCGGGCCGCGGCGACGAGGAGGAGGCGGTGGCCTCCCTGCCCGCGGAGCTCCGCGAGCGGGTCGAATTCCTCGGCATGGTCTCGGACGAGGACAAGGCACGGCTGCTGCGCAGCGTCGACGTGTACGTCGCCCCGAACACCGGCGGCGAGAGCTTCGGCATCATCCTGGTGGAGGCCCTGTCGGCGGGCGCGGCCGTGCTCGCGTCGGACCTGGACGCCTTCGCGCAGGTCCTGGACCAGGGCGGGGCGGGCGACCTCTTCGCCAACGAGAACGCCGACGCGCTGGCGGCGGCGGCGATCACCCTGCTGCGGGACCCGGAGCGCCGGGCCGAGCTCAGCGCCCGCGGCTCGGCGCACGTCCGCCGCTTCGACTGGTCCACGGTCGGGGCGGACATCCTCGCCGTCTACGAAACGGTGACGGACGGCGCGGCGGCGGTGGCCGCGGACGAACGTGTCCCGCTCCGCACCCGCCTGGGCTTCTCGAAGGACACCTCGGCCTCCTGACCGGCCGCACCGCCTCCGGGCTCCCCTCCCAGGGGGCGGGTCCGGCAGGGCGTCGGGGCCCCTACCAGCCGGCGCTGACGGTGCGGTCGGGCCGCCCGCCGGGTCCCACGGTCACCTCGTGGACCACGCCGCCGGAGGTCGTCAGCCGGATCCGGTCGGGGCCCGTCCAGACGGCCTCGCGGAGCTCGTTGTCGGTGGCGTCGCCGTTGAAGTGGCCGACGGCCCAACGGCGCTCCCGGGGCCAGCTGCCCTGGTGGACGTACACGTACCACAGCGGGTCGATCATGGCCGAGCCCTCCTCGACGACCAGCCGCCGGTCCTCCCGGCCGGGGGCTTTCAGGCTCCGGGTCTGCTCCTGCCCACCGTCCAGAAGGGCCAGCAGGGTGGCGAGGCTCATGACCATGACTCCGAGAATGGTCACCGGGAGCCCGAGGGCGAGGCGCGTTGCCGGTTTCCGCGCCCCCAGCAGGACCGCTCCGATCAGGGCGGCCAGCGTCACCCAGCCCATCGTGACGACGTGGCCGCGCACCTGGCCCAGGACCACGAGACCGCCGTCCGAACCGCCCCAGAGGTAGGCGGTCAGGGCGGCCGCCACGAGTGCGGCGGCCACCGCGAGCAGTGCGAGTGCCGTTGTTCTGCGGTGCGATTTCATGTGTCCCGTCCCCCCGATGTGTGTGGATCATGGACCCTACGGGTCCGAGGGCGGCCCGGGCCAGGGCCGATGGGGGCCGGGGCCGCATGGAGCGGTAGGGTCGCGCAGCGTGATCGAAACCCTTGTCTGGATCGCCCTGGCTCTCGGAGTCATCGGGGTCTACCTCAGCTGGACCGCCGGCCGGCTCGACCGGCTGCACTCGCGGATGGACGCCGCGCGGGCCGCGCTCGACGCGCAGCTCGTGCGCCGGGCCTCCGTCGTGCTGGAGGTGGCCACCTCCGGGGTGCTCGACCCCGCCTCCTCCCTGGTGCTCTACGAGGCCGCGCACGCCGCCCGGCAGGCCGAGGAGGACCACCGTGAGGTGGCCGAGAGCGAGCTGAGCCAGGCGCTGCGGGCGGTCTTCGCCGATGCCGACCAGGTCGACGTGCTCAAGGCGGCCCCCGGCGGGGCGGAGGCCACGGAGGAGCTGGCGGCGGCCGTCCGCCGGGTACCGATGGCGCGGCGCTTCCTCAACGACTCGGTTCGGGCCGCCCGCGCGCTGCGCAGGCATCGCAAGGTCCGCTGGTTCAGACTGGCCGGGCACGCGCCGTTCCCGCTCGCCTTCGAAATGGACGACGAGCCTCCGGTGGATCTTGCGGATCGGCCGACTTAGGGCTTCCAAGGGCCGCGAGGGACAAATCAAGGAGCCACAGGCTCCACATTGGCCCTTGTAGTGGACTGATCCCCTGGGGTTTCCTCAGCCGAGTAGTACGAGCAGTACCCCGTCTTCCTTTCGAGTGAGGTCAATCCGTGAGCACGCTTCCCACCTCCCCCCAGTCCGCCGAGTCGGCGATCGGTACCTCGCGTGTCAAGCGCGGCATGGCCGAGCAGCTGAAGGGCGGCGTGATCATGGACGTGGTCAACGCCGAGCAGGCGAAGATCGCCGAGGACGCCGGCGCCGTGGCCGTCATGGCCCTGGAGCGGGTCCCGGCCGACATCCGCAAGGACGGCGGCGTCGCGCGCATGTCCGACCCGAACATGATCGAAGAGATCATCGAGGCCGTCTCGATCCCGGTCATGGCCAAGTCCCGCATCGGCCACTTCGTCGAGGCCCAGGTCCTGCAGTCCCTCGGCGTCGACTACATCGACGAGTCCGAGGTCCTGACCCCGGCCGACGAGGTCAACCACTCCGACAAGTGGGCGTTCACCACCCCCTTCGTCTGTGGCGCCACCAACCTGGGCGAGGCCCTGCGCCGCATCGCCGAGGGCGCGGCCATGATCCGCTCCAAGGGCGAGGCCGGCACCGGCAACGTGGTCGAGGCCGTCCGCCACCTGCGCCAGATCAAGAACGAGATCGCCCGCCTGCGCGGCTACGACAACAACGAGCTGTTCGCCGCCGCCAAGGAGCTGCGCGCCCCGTACGAGCTCGTCAAGGAAGTTGCCGAGCTCGGCAAGCTCCCCGTCGTGCTGTTCTCCGCCGGTGGCGTCGCCACCCCGGCCGACGCCGCGCTCATGCGCCAGCTCGGCGCCGAGGGCGTCTTCGTCGGCTCCGGCATCTTCAAGTCGGGCGACCCGGCCAAGCGCGCTGCCGCCATCGTGAAGGCCACCACCTTCTACGACGACCCGAAGATCATCGCGGACGCCTCCCGCAACCTGGGCGAGGCCATGGTCGGCATCAACTGCGACACCCTCCCCGAGTCCGAGCGCTACGCCAACCGCGGCTGGTAATCGGTCATGACGAACACCCCCGTGATCGGTGTCCTGGCGCTCCAGGGCGACGTACGGGAACACCTGATCGCCCTGGCCGCGGCGGACGCCGTGGCCAGGCCGGTCCGGCGTCCCGAGGAGCTCGCCGAGGTCGACGCCCTGGTGATCCCCGGCGGCGAGTCCACCACCATGTCGAAGCTCGCCGTGCTGTTCGGCATGCTGGAGCCGCTGCGCGAGCGCGTGGCCGCCGGCCTGCCCGTGTACGGCACCTGCGCCGGCATGATCATGCTGGCGGACAAGCTCCTGGACGGCCGTGAGGACCAGGAGACCCTGGGCGGCATCGACATGATCGTCCGCCGCAACGCGTTCGGCCGCCAGAACGAGTCCTTCGAAGCGAAGGTCGATTTCGCGGGCATAGCGGGCGGCCCGGTCGAGGGCGTCTTCATCCGCGCGCCCTGGGTCGAGTCCGTCGGCGCCGCCGCCGAGGTGCTCGCCACGTACGACGGCCACACGGTCGCCGTGCGCCAGGGCAACGTCCTCGCGACCTCGTTCCACCCCGAGCTGACCGGAGACGACCGCGTCCACGCCTACTTCGTCGACATGGTGCGCGCCGGGCTGTAACGGCGTCCCGGTAGGATCTGAGGCGAACATTGTTGGTGACGCGAAGGAGACAGGCAGATGTCCGGCCACTCTAAATGGGCTACGACGAAGCACAAGAAGGCCGTGGTTGACGCCAAGCGCGGCAAGCTCTTCGCGAAGCTGATCAAGAACATCGAGGTCGCGGCCCGTATGGGCGGCGCCGACATCGATGGCAACCCGACGCTCTTCGACGCCATCCAGAAGGCCAAGAAGAGCTCGGTCCCGAACAAGAACATCGACTCCGCGGTCAAGCGCGGCGGTGGTCTTGAGGCCGGCGGCGCCGACTACGAGACGATCATGTACGAGGGCTACGGTCCGAACGGTGTCGCGGTGCTCATCGAGTGCCTCACCGACAACCGCAACCGTGCCGCGTCCGACGTGCGTGTCGCCATGACCCGCAACGGCGGTTCGATGGCCGACCCGGGCTCGGTCTCGTACCTGTTCAACCGTAAGGGTGTCGTCCTGCTGCCCAAGGGCGAGCTCTCCGAGGACGACGTCCTGGAGACGGTGCTCGACGCGGGTGCCGAAGAGGTCAACGACCTCGGCGACAGCTTCGAGATCATCAGCGAGGCCACCGACATGGTCGCGGTCCGTACCGCGCTCCAGGCGGCCGGTATCGACTACGACTCGGCCGACTCCAACTTCCTGCCGACCATGCAGGTCGAGCTGGACGAAGAGGGCGCGCGCAAGATCTTCAAGCTGATCGACGCGCTGGAGGACAGCGACGACGTGCAGAACGTCTTCGCCAACTTCGACGTCTCGGACGAGGTCATGGAGAAGGTCGACGCCTGACCGGACGTCAACGGTGGGCCGACGGGGACACCCCGTCGGCCCACCGTCGTTTCCGTCCTCGCCACTCTCGGCGCGCCCCTCTGCCCGGCGGGTCGGTCCGTGCTGTCGGTGCACTGTCACAGGCGGCCGGTAGCCTGCACACCTGCGCGAAGAAGGAGGTGGCGGTGGTGCGAGTACTGGGTGTTGACCCCGGGCTGACGCGGTGCGGTGTCGGCGTCGTCGAAGGCGTGGCCGGACGGCCGCTGACCATGATCGGCGTGGGGGTCGTACGGACGCCCGCGGACGCCGAGTTGGGCCACCGGCTCGTCGCCATCGAGCAGGGCATCGAGGAATGGCTCGACACGCACCGGCCCGAAGTCGTCGCCGTGGAGCGGGTGTTCAGCCAGCACAACGTCAGCACCGTGATGGGCACCGCCCAGGCCAGCGCCGTCGCGATGCTGTGCGCCGCCCGCCGCGGGATACCGGTCGCCCTGCACACCCCCAGCGAGGTCAAGGCCGCTGTCACCGGCAGCGGCCGGGCCGACAAGGCCCAGGTCGGCGCCATGGTCACCCGGCTGCTGAGGCTGGACGCGCCACCCAAGCCGGCGGACGCCGCCGACGCCCTCGCCCTCGCCATCTGCCACATCTGGCGGGCCCCCGCCCAGAACCGCCTCCAGCAGGCGGTCGCTCTGCACGCCTCGAAAGGCCGTACCCGATGATCGCCTTCGTCAGCGGCCCGGTCGCCGCACTCGCCCCCACCCTTGCCGTCATCGAGGTCGGGGGAGTGGGTATGGCCGTGCAGTGCACGCCCACCACCGTCTCCGGCCTGCGGATCGGGGAGCAGGCCCGGCTGGCCACCTCCCTGGTCGTACGCGAGGACTCGCTGACCCTGTACGGCTTCGCCGACGACGACGAGCGCCAGGTCTTCGAGATCCTGCAGACCGCCAGCGGGGTCGGGCCGAGGCTCGCCCAGGCGATGCTCGGCGTGCACAGCCCCGACGCCCTGCGCCTGGCCGTCTCCACCGGCGACGAGAAGGCGCTGGTGGCGGTGCCGGGCATCGGCAAGAAGGGCGCCCAGAAACTACTCCTCGAACTGAAGGGCAAGCTGGGGGCTCCGCTGGGCAGCAGCGGCCTCGTGGGCGCCCAGCGCGCCGCGGCCTCCGGACCCGCCCCCTGGACCGAGCAGCTCTCCGCCGCCCTGATCGGCCTCGGCTACGCCTCGCGCGAGGCGGAGGACGCGGTCGCGGCCGTCACCCCGCAGGCCGAGGCCGCCATCGCCGCCGGCGGGTCGGCCCCGGTTCCGCAGCTCCTGCGAGCCGCCCTCCAGTCCCTGAACCGGGCCCGCTAGCCGCGCCCCGGACGCCGCTCCTCAAACGCCGGCGGGGCTGTACTTCAGCCCCGCCGGCGATTGAGGCGCAGGTCCGGGCAGCGCCCGGGAAACGGCGAAAGGGCGGGGCGGGGGAAAGCCCCGCAGGGACCGGCCCGCAGGCGACCGACCACCGTACGAACCGAGAAGGCAGACTGACAGCGTGAACTGGGAAGACGAGAGCGACGACCGGATCGTGGCGGCCGCCGCCGACGGCGAGGACACCGCCGTCGAGGCGGCGCTGCGCCCCAAGGACCTCGGCGAGTTCGTCGGCCAGGAGAAGGTCCGCCAGCAGCTGGACCTCGTTCTCAAGGCGGCCCGCCAGCGCGGAGCCACCGCCGACCACGTCCTGCTCTCCGGCGCGCCCGGCCTCGGCAAGACCACCCTGTCCATGATCATCGCGGCCGAGATGGGCGCGCCCATCCGCATCACCTCCGGCCCCGCCATCCAGCACGCGGGCGACCTCGCCGCGATCCTCTCCTCCCTCCAGGAGGGCGAGGTCCTCTTCCTCGACGAGATCCACCGCATGTCCCGGCCCGCCGAGGAGATGCTCTACATGGCCATGGAGGACTTCCGCGTCGACGTGATCGTCGGCAAGGGCCCCGGGGCCACCGCGATCCCGCTGGAGCTGCCGCCCTTCACCCTGGTCGGCGCCACCACCCGGGCCGGGCTGCTGCCCCCGCCGCTGCGGGACCGCTTCGGCTTCACCGGGCACATGGAGTTCTACGCCCCCGAGGAGCTGGAGCGCGTCATCCACCGCTCCGCCCGCCTCCTCGACGTGGAGATCGACACCGCCGGCGCCGCCGAGATCGCCGGACGCTCCCGCGGCACCCCGCGCATCGCCAACCGCCTGCTGCGCCGCGTCCGCGACTACGCCCAGGTCCGGGCGGACGGTGTGATCAACCGCGAGGTGGCCGGTACCGCCCTTCAGGTGTACGAGGTGGACGCCCGCGGTCTCGACCGGCTGGATCGCGCCGTTCTCGAAGCCCTGCTCAAACTGTTCGGCGGCGGACCCGTGGGCCTGTCCACCCTCGCCGTGGCCGTCGGTGAGGAGCGGGAGACCGTGGAGGAGGTCGCGGAGCCGTTCCTGGTCCGCGAGGGGCTGCTCGCGCGTACGCCCCGGGGACGGGTGGCGACGCCCGCCGCATGGGCTCACCTGGGACTCGTACCGCCGCAGCACGGCGGGAGTGGATCAAGCGGACAACAGGGCTTGTTCGGGGCCTGACGGCGCGGAGGTTCGACCCCTCAGGAACTGCGGTGCCATGCTGGGCGTTGTTCCATCGGTGCGGACTCGCCTAGACTCCGCCGATGCCGACCCTTCGGGTCGGTGTGCCCACCCCCGTAGAAAAGGCCGCCGTCCGCGTGCGGTCGTGCGAAGGATCTCCGTCCCGTGAATCTCGTGACACTCCTCCCGTTCATCGTGCTCATCGGGGCGATGTTCCTGATGACCCGCTCCGCGAAGAAGAAGCAGCAGGCAGCCGCGCAGATGCGCGACCACATGACGCCCGGCACCGGGGTCCGCACCATCGGCGGCATGTACGCCACGGTGAAGGAGCTCGGTGACGACACGGTCACTCTCGAGCTGGCTCCCGGCGTCCACGCGATCTTCGCGAAGAACTCCATCGGTGCCGTTCTGGAGGACGCGGAGTACAACCGCATCGTCCACGGCATCAGCGGCGACGAGGTGACCGACACGCCGGTCGTCCCGGACGACGCCTCCTCGCTGACCGAGGCGCCGAAGGCGGACCTCACCAAGGACGAGGACGAGGCTCCCAAGCTCGACCTGGGCAAGAAGGACGAGGACGCGCCCAAGGGCGACGACGAGCCCAAGGACGGCAAGTCCGACGGCGAGGCCGGCGCGAAGTAACGCTCGGCGGGGGACCGTGGAGGCGCCCGACCGGCGACCGCGCGGTCCCCGTCTGTGACACTTCTGCGGGGGCAGGGGTCCCCACCACACATTTCGTGGCCGTCCCCGCGCTGACCCGGCGCGGGACGGTTGGACAGGGAGAAACGACAAGGTGGCAGCACCGAAGAAGGGCCGGCGGCCCACGGGGGCTCAGGGGAGGCCGGGGCGCGCCCTGGCGATCATCCTGATCGCGATGGTGGCGCTCACCGCGGGGATGTTCCTCTCCAAGCAGACGACTCCCAGGCTGGGCATCGACCTCGCCGGCGGCACGAGCATCACGCTCAAGGCCAAGAGCGAGCCCGGCAAAGAGAGCGCCATCAACGAGACCAACATGAACACGGCGGTCGGCATCATCGACCGCCGCGTCAACGGTCTCGGCGTGTCCGAGGCAGAGGTCCAGACCCAGGGCCGCGACCACATCATCGTGAACATCCCCAAGGGGACGAACGAGCAGCAGGCGCGCGAGCAGGTCGGTACCACCGCCCAGCTGTACTTCCGCCCGGTCATCGCCTTCGCGGACGGCTCCCCGGCCGCTCCCGAGGGCACCGCGAGCCCGAGCCCCTCCGCGAGCGGCTCCGGGGCTCCCAAGGCCGGAGACGGCAAGACCAGCCCCTCCGCCACCCCGTCGTCCAGCGCCACTTCCCAGGGCCGCGCGCTCAGTGAGGCCCTCAAGGCCCCGGCCGCGCCCACTCCCTCGCCCTCGGCGAGCGAGTCGAAGAAGGCAGACGACACCAAGGCTCCGTCGCCCTCCGCCTCCGCCTCCACGCCGGCGACCGGTGACGAGGCCGCCGCCGCGGCCCTCCAGGCCAAGTTCGCGGCGCTGGACTGCAACGACGAGGCGCAGCGCGCCACCGCCGGCCAGGGCGCCAAGCCCGAGGAGCCGATGATCGCCTGCGGCCAGCGCGGAGACGCCTGGGGCAAGTGGGTGCTCGGCCCGGCCCAGGTCAACGGCCAGGACGTGAAGGAAGCCAAGGGAGTCATCGACCCCCAGCGCGGCCAGTGGATCGTCACCATGCAGTTCACCGACAAGGGCGCCGACAAGTTCGCCAAGATCACCGGTGAGCTGGCCACCAAGCAGATGCCGCAGAACCAGTTCGCGATCGTGCTCGACGGCCGGGTCATCTCCGACCCGTCCGTGAGCCAGGCGCTGACCGGTGGCAACGCCGAGATCTCGGGCGGCTTCACCCAGCAGTCCGCCCAGGACCTGGGCAACATGCTCTCGTACGGCGCCCTGCCGCTCTCCTTCACCGAGGACAGCGTCACCACCGTCACCGCCGCGCTCGGCGGCGAGCAGCTGAAGGCCGGCCTGATCGCCGGCGCCATCGGCCTGCTCCTCGTGGTGATCTACCTGCTGGTGTACTACCGGGGCCTGGCGTTCATCGCCATCGTCAGCCTCCTGGTCTCCGCGATCCTGACCTACACGATCATGTCGCTGCTCGGAAAGGGCATCGGCTTCGCGCTGAACCTGCCGGCCGTCTGCGGCGCGATCGTGGCGATCGGTATCACGGCGGACTCGTTCATCGTGTACTTCGAGCGCATCCGGGACGAGATCCGCGAGGGCCGCACCCTGCGTCCGGCCGTCGAGCGCGCCTGGCCGCGTGCCCGTCGCACGATCCTGGTCTCCGACTTCGTGTCGTTCCTGGCCGCGGCGGTGCTGTTCATCGTCACGGTGGGCAAGGTCCAGGGCTTCGCCTTCACACTGGGTCTTACGACCCTGCTCGACGTGGTCGTGGTGTTCCTCTTCACCAAGCCCGTCATGACACTGGTGGCGCGTACGAAGTTCTTCGCCAGCGGTCACCCGTGGTCCGGGCTGGACCCGAAGCGGCTGGGCGCCAAGCCTCCGCTGCGCCGGTCCCGCCGTACCGGTTCCGCCCCCGCCCCCGTCGACGCAAAGGAGGCGTGAGAGATGTCGAAGCTGGGAGATCTCGGCGCCAGGCTGTACCGCGGTGAGGTCGGCTACGACTTCGTCGGCAAGCGCTTTCTCTGGTACGGCGTTTCCATCCTGATCACCATCACGGCGATCGTCGCCCTGGCCGTCCAGGGCCTCAACATGGGCATCGAGTTCAAGGGCGGTGCCGTCTTCACCACCCCGAAGTCGACCGTCTCCGTGGCCAAGGCGACGGAAGCCGCGGAGAAGGCCTCGGGCCACGACGCGATCGTCCAGGAGCTCGGCACCGGCGGCCTGCGGATCCAGATCTCCGGTCTGGACACCGCCGCCGCGACCGACGTCAAGAAGGTCCTCGCCGCCGACCTCAAGGTCAGCGAGGCCGACGTCAACGCCGACCTGGTCGGCCCCAGCTGGGGCGAGCAGATCGCGAACAAGGCCTGGACCGGTCTCGGCGTCTTCATGGTCCTCGTGGTGATCTACCTGGCCATCGCCTTCGAGTGGCGGATGGCGGTCGCGGCGCTGATCGCGCTGATCCACGACCTCACCATCACCGTCGGCGTGTACGCGCTCGTCGGCTTCGAGGTCACGCCGGGCACGGTCATCGGTCTGCTGACGATCCTCGGTTACTCCCTCTACGACACCGTCGTCGTCTTCGACGGTCTCAAGGAGGGCTCGAAGGACATCACCAAGCAGACCCGCTGGACGTACAG
Source organism: Streptomyces sp. NPDC001549 (assembly GCF_042894025.1). Taxonomy (NCBI): domain Bacteria; kingdom Bacillati; phylum Actinomycetota; class Actinomycetes; order Kitasatosporales; family Streptomycetaceae; genus Streptomyces; species Streptomyces sp. NPDC001549. The sequence continues at coordinate 182,725 of NZ_JBIAVJ010000007.1, read as the reverse complement.
CGAGATCGCCAACCGCAGCATCAACGGCACCCTGGTCCGCTCGATCAACACCACGGTCGTGGCGCTCCTCCCGGTCGCCGCGCTGCTGTTCATCGGCGGTGGCTTCCTGGGCGCCGGCATGCTGAACGACATCTCGCTGTCGCTGTTCGTCGGCCTCGCGGCCGGTGCGTACTCCTCGATCTTCATCGCGACCCCGCTGGTCGTGGACTTCAAGGAGCGCGAGCCGGCGATGAAGGCGCTCAAGAAGCGGGTGCTCGCCAAGCGGGCGGCCGCCGCGGCCAAGGGCGAGTCCCCGGACGAGGCCTACGAGGCCGAGGACGAGCCGCAGGTCGTGGCGCAGGGCCGGCCGGGGCGGCGGCGTTGACCGCGCCGCTGTCCGAAGATGTCCGGGACCTGCTCCTCAGCCGGATCAAGGACGTACCGGACTACCCGAAGCCGGGCGTGATGTTCAAGGACATCACCCCGCTGCTGGCCGACCCCAAGGCGTTCGCCGCGCTGACGGACGCGCTGGTGGAGCTGGCCGGGCGGTACGGCGCGACGAAGATCGTCGGTCTGGAGGCGCGCGGGTTCATCCTCGCGGCCCCGGTCGCCGTGCAGGCCGGGATCGGCTTCGTGCCGGTGCGCAAGGCCGGAAAGCTGCCGGGCGCGACGCTCGCGCAGTCGTACGAGCTGGAGTACGGCACCGCGGAGATCGAGGTCCACGCCGAGGACCTGTCGGCCGGTGACCGGGTCATGGTCATCGACGACGTGCTGGCCACCGGCGGTACCGCCGAGGCCTCGCTCTCGCTGATCCGGCGGGCCGGCGCGGAGGTCGCGGGCGTGGCGGTCCTGATGGAGCTGTCGTTCCTCCCGGGCCGGGCCAAGCTGGCGCCCGCCCTGGGCGAGGCTCCGCTGGACGCGCTGATCGTGGTCTGACCCTTGCTGCGCGAAGCGGCGGGTATCCGGGACATCCCGGGTGCCCGCCGCTTCTGCGTGCTGCGCCGTTGCCGGGGGCGCTGCCCCCGGACCCCCACGCCTCGAACGCCGGCGGGGCGGAGACGGAGCCCGAGCAGCGGGGTCGCGCCGGACGGCCGCGCCGGACGGCCGCGCCGGACGGTCGAGGCGGAGGCTCGGGGAACGGGGGCGCGCAAGGCTCGCTACCATGGGTTGTCCGGACCGGACACGGGCACCGGATCCGCTGAGGAGCGCTCTTGCCAGACGAGGTCCAGCCAATCTCCGCCGCGCAGCCCGACCCGCAGGCCGAGCAGACCACGGCGGCCCCCGCCACGCCCCCGCCGGCCCCGCCGGTGCCGCCGGTCAAGCCCGCGCCGGCGAAGTCCGCCGGGTCCTCCAACCGGGTGCGTGCCCGTCTCGCCCGGCTCGGCGTGCAGCGCTCGAACCCGTACAACCCGGTTCTGGAGCCGCTGCTCCGTATAGTCCGCAGCAACGACCCGAAGATCGAGACGGCGACGCTGCGCCAGCTGGAGCAGGCCTACCAGGTGGCCGAGCGCTGGCACCGCGGCCAGAAGCGCAAGAGCGGCGACCCGTACATCACCCACCCGCTCGCGGTGACCACCATCCTCGCCGAGCTCGGCATGGACCCCGCCACCCTCATGGCCGGCCTGCTGCACGACACCGTCGAGGACACCGAGTACGGCCTGGAAGACCTGCGCCGTGACTTCGGCGACGCCGTGGCCCTGCTCGTCGACGGCGTCACCAAGCTGGACCGGGTGAAGTTCGGCGAGGCCGCCCAGGCGGAGACCGTCCGCAAGATGGTCGTGGCGATGGCCAAGGACCCGCGCGTCCTGGTCATCAAGCTCGCCGACCGGCTGCACAACATGCGCACCATGCGCTACCTCAAGCGGGAGAAGCAGGAGAAGAAGGCCCGCGAGACCCTTGAGATCTACGCCCCGCTGGCCCACCGGCTGGGCATGAACACGATCAAGTGGGAGCTCGAAGACCTCTCCTTCGCGATCCTCTACCCGAAGATGTACGACGAGATCGTGCGCCTGGTCGCCGAGCGCGCGCCCAAGCGTGACGAGTACCTCGCCGTCGTCACCGACGAAGTGCAGGTCGACCTCAGAGCCGCCCGCATCAAGGCCACCGTGACGGGCCGCCCGAAGCACTACTACAGCGTCTACCAGAAGATGATCGTCCGCGGCCGTGACTTCGCGGAGATCTACGACCTGGTGGGCATTCGCGTCCTCGTCGACACCGTCCGGGACTGCTACGCGGCCCTGGGCACCGTGCACGCGCGGTGGAACCCGGTCCCCGGCCGGTTCAAGGACTACATCGCGATGCCCAAGTTCAACATGTACCAGTCGCTCCACACGACGGTCATCGGACCCAGCGGCAAGCCCGTCGAGCTGCAGATCCGCACCTTCGACATGCACCGCCGCGCCGAGTACGGCATCGCCGCGCACTGGAAGTACAAGCAGCAGACCGTCGCCGGCACCTCCAAGGTCCGCACCGACGTCCCGCAGGCCGCCAAGGGCAGCGCCGGCCAGGACACGGTCAACGACATGGCCTGGCTGCGCCAGCTGCTGGACTGGCAGAAGGAGACCGAGGACCCGGGCGAGTTCCTCGACTCGCTGCGCTTCGACCTCTCCCGCAACGAGGTCTTCGTCTTCACCCCCAAGGGCGACGTCATCGCGCTGCCCGCCGGGGCCACCCCCGTGGACTTCGCGTACGCGGTCCACACCGAGGTCGGCCACCGGACGATAGGGGCCCGGGTCAACGGCCGGCTCGTCCCGCTGGAGTCCACGCTCGACAACGGCGACCTGGTCGAGGTCTTCACCTCCAAGGCCGAGGGCGCCGGCCCGTCCCGCGACTGGCTCGGCTTCGTCAAGTCCCCGCGGGCCCGCAACAAGATCCGCGCCTGGTTCTCCAAGGAGCGCCGCGACGAGGCCATCGAGCACGGCAAGGACGCCATCGCCCGGGCCATGCGCAAGCAGAACCTGCCGATCCAGCGCATCCTGACCGGCGACTCGCTCGTCACCCTCGCGCACGAGATGCGCTACCCCGACATCTCCTCCCTGTACGCGGCGATCGGCGAGGGCCACGTGGCCGCGCAGGGCGTCGTACAGAAGCTGGTGGCGGCCCTCGGCGGCGAGGAGGCGGCCAACGAGGACATCGAGGAATCGATCCCGCCGGCGCGCGGCCGCAAGCGGCGCACCAACGCCGACCCGGGTGTCGTCGTCAAGGGCGTCGACGACGTGTGGGTCAAGCTGGCCCGCTGCTGCACCCCGGTGCCGGGCGACCCGATCATCGGCTTCGTCACGCGCGGCAGTGGCGTATCGGTTCACCGCGCGGACTGCGTCAACGTCGACTCGCTCTCCCAGCAGCCCGAGCGGATGCTGGAGGTCGAGTGGGCGCCCACCCAGTCCTCGGTCTTCCTGGTCGCCATCCAGGTCGAGGCGCTGGACCGGTCCCGGCTGCTGTCGGACGTCACCCGGGTCCTGTCGGACCAGCACGTCAACATCCTCTCGGCGGCCGTCCAGACCTCCCGCGACCGGGTGGCCACCTCCCGGTTCACCTTCGAGATGGGCGACCCCAAGCACCTGGGGCACGTCCTGAAGGCCGTCCGGGGCGTCGAGGGCGTCTACGACGTCTACCGCGTGACCTCGGCCCGCAGGCCGTAGGATGATCCGCCGAGGGGGCGGAGACATGGGTGAAGGCGAGTTAGTCGAGAAGCGCTACCGGCTGCTGCGGCCACTGGGCCGTGGCAGCGTGGGCGTGGTCCACGAGGCCGAGGACACCAAGCTGCGGCGGCGCGTCGCACTGAAGCTCCTCACGGAGGCGGCCGCCTTCGACGCCGACAGCGATGAGCGGGTCCGCTTCCACCGCGAGGCGGAGGCGCTGACCCGCCTCCGCCACCCGGGCGTGATCACCCTGCACGAATCGGGTGAACACAAGGGGACCCCGTACCTCGTCATGCAGCTCCTCGACGGGATGAACCTGGCCCAACTGGTCGAGATCGCCGGCCCGCTGACGGCGGCCGAGACGTCCTGGATCGGGCTCGGCATGGCCGAGGCGCTCGAAGCGGTGCACGCGGCGGGCGTGCTCCACCGCGATCTGAAACCCTCCAACGTCGGGGTCACCCGGGCCGGCGACGCCGTGATCCTCGACTTCGGACTCGCCCAGCTGGTCGGCGAGGCGGTGGTCACCGCGGCCGGGGTCCGGGTGGGGACCCCGCAGTACATGGCACCCGAGATCATGCAGGGCGGCAGACCGTCCCGGTCGGGGGACCTCTACTCGTTGGGCGCCTGCCTCTACTTCCTGGCCACGGCCCAACTGCCGCTGGGGGACCGGGAGGACCTCGGCGCGGTCGTCCACCAGGCGTTGGACGCCGGCATCCCGCGCCTCCGCGGGCGCACCCCGTCCTACCCCACGGCGCTCACCGAGCTCGTCGACTCCCTCTGCGCACGCGACCCCGCCGACCGGCCGGCCTCCGCCACCGAGGTCGTGACCCGGCTCGGCGTCCTGGCCGACGGCGGACGGCAGCAGGTGGCGGACCACGTCGCGGCCCGGGTCCGGGACAAGGCGGTCCGGGCCGTCTTCGAGGAGCCCCCGGCAGCGGCCCCGGCCCCGCCCGGGGTCCTGCAGGCGGGGCAAGACGTGCCCGAGTACCTGTGGAAGGAAGACGCCCCGGCCCCGCAGCTCGTACCCGGCACCCCGATCCCCGTCACGCTCAGCAGGGGATTCCGGCTCACTGTCCTGAGCGAAGTGGACGAGGAGAAGGCCTCGTCACGGCTGCGCGAGGCCGTCAACCTCGTCCTGCGCGGCCGGATCGAAGAGGCTTCGCAGATGCTGTCGGTCCTCGCGTCCGCCTGCACCGCCTCGCTGGGCCCCGCCCACTCGACCACACTCACGGTCGAGTACTGGCAGGGAGTCTGCCTCGCCCGGGTGGGCGCACGCCACCCGGCCGTCGAGGTGTTCGCACGCGTCAACCAAGCGGTGGACCAACGAAAGGAATCGAACGGTGCTTGAGATCGCCGTACGCATAGCAGGGACCGGGGACGACGAAGCGGCCCTGCGCTCCCTGCTGGGCTGGGTACACGCGGACGAGACGCTGGCCGGAACGGTGCGGGGCAGAGGCACGACCGAAGGGCCGCCCACACCCGGCGGCATGGGCGGCGGCTTCGACCTCGTGCAGTTCGCCGTCTCCAGCGGCCTGTCCGTCAGCGCACTCGTCGTCTCCGTCCTCCAGTGGCGGGCCGCCCTGCGCCGCCCCGCCGCCGTCACCCTCCGCCGGGGCGGCGTCGAGGTCCTGCTCGACGACCGGACCGCCGCCGACCCCGAGGCCGTCAGGAAGATCGTCGAGATCCTGGAGGCCCGGGTCGATGACGGCGCTCGCTGACCCGAGCCGCTCGCGCGCCGTGCTCATCGGCACCGCCTCCTACCTGCACCTGGAACAGCTGCCGGCCGTGGAGACCAACCTCGTCGACCTGGCCACCGAGCTGTGCGACGCCACCGTGTGGGGGCTGCCCGTTCAGCACTGCACCGTCGTCGCCGACCCGCAGAGCCCCGCCGAGATGCTGGACCCGGTACACCAGGCCGCCGACGAGGCCACCGACACCCTGCTGGTCTACTACTCCGGCCACGGCATGCGGGATCCCGACTCCGACGACCTTTACCTGGGCCTCGGCGGATCCCGCGACGGCATCGGCTACTCCGCCGTCGCCTACCGGCACCTTCGCGCCGCCCTGCGCTCCGCCTGGGCCCGCCGCAAGGTCATCGTCCTCGATTGCTGCTTCAGCGGCCGTGCCGCCCTCACCCTGTCGGGCGGCACGGACAGCATCGCCCACCAGGCCGCGGTCGACGGTGCGTACGTCCTGACCGCAGCCCCCCGGGACCGGGTGGCCCTCGCCCCCGACGGCGAGCCGCACACCGCCTTCACCGCCGAACTCCTGCACATCCTGAGACAGGGCGTCCCGGGCGCCCCCGAGCTCCTGGACCTCGACACGCTCTACCGCGAGCTGACGTCACGCCTCCGCGCCAAGAACCGGCCCCTGCCCCAGCGGTCCCAGGAGAACGGCGTCGGCGCGCTCCAGCTGGCCCGCAACAAGGCCCGGGCCGGCGCCCACGCTCCGGCCGGTCCGGTGCTCGACGCCGATGTCCGGACGGCCGCCGTGGCGACCGGGCTCAACGTCGCCCGGATGCTCCGCCGCGAGGGCAACACCAGGGACGCACTGCCCGTGCTCCGCTTCGCCCTCCAAGAACAGCCGCCCGACGGGCAGGGCGCCGCCCTCTTCGCCGTCCAGCTGGAACTGTCGGAGATGCTCACCGAGACCGGTCAGCTCTCCGAGGCCACCGCGGTCCTCGAGTCCGCGTTCCAGCAGCTCCGCAAGGCGTACGGCCCGGAGGCCGTCCTCGTCTGCCGGCGCCTCGCCGGCCTGCTCCAGGAATCCGGGAACCACATCCAGGCCTGCGAGGTGCTGGGGCGGGCCCTTGACATCAGCGAGGGCGAAACCCGCAGCCGGTGACCCACGCGGCGGGGCCCGGCGGTGAAGGATCACCACCGGGCCCCGGCACGTCGGTGCGGCGTCGGCTCAGCCGCCGAACTCCTCCAGGCCCTTCAGCGCCTGGTCCAGCAGGGCCTGGCGGCCCTCCAGCTCGCGCGAGAGCTTGTCGGCCTTGGCGTTGTTGCCCGCCGCGCGCGCCGCGTCGATCTGCTCACGCAGCTTGTCGACGGCCGCCTGCAGCTGACCCGTCAGACCGGCCGCACGGGCCCGCGCCTCCGGGTTCGTACGGCGCCACTCGCCCTCCTCGGACTCCTGGATCGCCCGCTCGACCGCGTGCATACGGCCCTCGACCTTCGGCCGGGCGTCCCGCGGCACGTGGCCGATGGCTTCCCAGCGCTCGTTGAGCGAGCGGAACGCGGCACGGGCCGCCTTCAGGTCCGTGATCGGGACGAGCTTCTCGGCCTCGTCGGCCAGCTCCTCCTTGAGCTTCAGGTTCTCGATCTGCTCGGCGTCACGCTCCGCGAAGACCTCGCTGCGGGCCGCGAAGAACACGTCCTGCGCACCGCGGAAACGGTTCCACAGGTCATCCTCGGACTCGCGCTGCGCCCGGCCCGCCGCCTTCCAGTCGGCCATCAGCTCGCGGTAGCGGGCAGCCGTCGGACCCCAGTCGGTCGAATTCGACAGCGACTCGGCCTCCGCGACCAGCCTCTCCTTGACCTTGCGGGCATCCTCGCGCTGCGCGTCCAGCGAGGCGAAGTGCGCCTTGCGGCGCTTGGAGAAGGCGGAACGCGCGTGGGAGAACCGGTGCCACAGCTCGTCGTCCGACTTGCGGTCCAGACGCGGCAGCCCCTTCCAGATGTCCACCAGGGCGCGCAGCCGTTCACCGGCACTGCGCCACTGGTCGCTCTGGGCCAGCTGCTCGGCCTCGACGACCAGCGCGTCCTTGGCCGCACGGGCCTCGTCCGTCTGCTTGGCCTTCGCCACCTTGCGCTCCTCGCGCCGGGACTCCACGGTCGTGACCAGCTTGTCCAGCCGCACGCGCAGGGCGTCCAGGTCACCCACGGCATGGTGCTCGTCGACCTGCGTACGCAGGTGGTCGATCGCCGTCTGGGCGTCCTTGGCGGACAGATCAGTGGTCCGCACCCGCTTTTCGAGGAGGCCGATCTCGACCACCAGGCCCTCGTACTTGCGCTCGAAATAGGCCAGGGCCTCCTCAGGGGTGCCGGCCTGCCACGATCCGACGACCTGCTCGCCATCGGAAGTACGCACGTACACGGTGCCCGTCTCGTCGACTCGGCCCCACGGGTCGCTGCTCACAGCGCCTCCTCCACCTGATGCCTTGCGAGGGGTTCACCCCCTGGGCATCGTCCACAGTTTCCTGGGGCGGGCAGCGCCCGCCCTGCACAACGCCAACATAGGCGACCGCCGGGCCGGCTGTCCGCATCCCGCACGACGGAATATCGGCGTACGGGCGGCGGGCCGGCCGGGCCCGGGGTCGGCGCATCACGTCAGTTCTGCGTGACCGTGCCCTTCTCGATCTTCACCTCGGTCTTGGGCGCGCCGTCCTGGCCGCCGTCGACCGTACCGGCCTTCGCGATCTCCTCGAGGGCCTTCAGGCCGGCCGCGTCGATCTTGCCGAACGGCGTGTACGACGGCGCCAGCGGGCTGTCCTTGTAGACCAGGAAGAACTGGCTGCCGCCCGAGCCGGGCTGACCCGTGTTGGCCATCGCCACCGTGCCGGCCGGGTAGACGACCTGGCCCTGCTCGTTGGCCTTGCCCAGCGAGTCCAGGTTCTCGTCCGGGATGTTGTAGCCCGGGCCGCCGAGGCCAGTGCCCTCGGGGTCGCCGCACTGGAGCACGAAGATCCCGCCGGCCGTCAGCCGGTGGCACTTGGTGTTGTCGAAGTAGCCCTTGTCGGCGAGCGACTTGAAGGAGTTCACGGTCTGCGGGGTCTTCGCCGCGTCCATCGTGAAGTTGATGTCACCCGCGCTGGTCTTCAGCGCGAAGGTGTACTTCGCCTTCTGGTCGATCGCCATCTCCGGCGAGGGGGACTGCTTGGGCGCGGGCTCGCTCGCCGAAGCCGACGGGCTCGCGGACGGGTCCGCGGCCTGGTCCTTCTTGTCCTTGTCGAAGACACCGCCCACGATCAGACCCACCAGCGTCGCGATCACCACGGCCACGGCCGCACCGATCACGGCCGCACGCTGCCGCGACTTCTTCCGGGCCTCGTCCCGGCGCTTCTGCTGGCGCTCGTACTTCTCCTTGGCGAGCTGTCGCCGACGCTGATCGCTCGTGACCACCGGGTCGTCTCCTTGTACGTGTCTGGTACTGCTGTCCGGGCTGGGATAGGCCGTACCGTATATGGGTTCGCTGTGTAATGAGCGGCGCCGGTAGGCTCTGAGCAGCAGGATTCCTGTCTGCAGCCTCCCGCCGGACGACGATTGAGGACGAACGTGCTGATTGCCGGGTTCCCCGCAGGCGCTTGGGGCACCAACTGCTACGTGGTCGCCCCCGCCGCCGGTGAGGAGTGCGTCATCATCGACCCGGGTCATCAGGCCGCCCAGGGTGTCGAGGAGACGCTGAAGAAGCATCGGCTCAAGCCCGTCGCGGTCGTGCTGACCCATGGCCACATCGATCATGTGGCCTCGGTGGTCCCGGTGTGCGGAGCACACGACGTACCGGCCTGGATCCACCCCGAGGACCGCTACATGATGAGCGACCCGGAGAAGGCCCTCGGCCGCTCCATCGGGATGCCCCTCATGGGCGAGCTGACCGTGGGGGAGCCGGACGACGTCCGCGAGCTGGCCGACGGCGCCACCCTGAAATTGGCCGGAATGGAATTCTCCGTGGCGCACGCGCCGGGGCATACCAAGGGGTCGGTGACCTTCCGGATGCCCGAGCTGGCCGACATCCCGCCGGTCTTCTTCTCGGGCGACCTGCTCTTCGCCGGCTCCATCGGACGCACCGACCTGCCCGGCGGCTCCCACGCCGAGATGCTCGCATCGCTGGGCCGCGTGTGCCTGCCGCTCGACGACTCGACCGTGGTGCTGTCCGGCCACGGTCCCCAGACCACCATCGGCCGCGAGCGCGCGACCAACCCGTACCTTCGGGAAGTCGCCGCCGGGCTCGGAGACGGCACCGCCGCTCCACGACGAGGAATGTGACGAAAGCTTCGTGGCTACTTTCCAGGCCCCCAAGGGCACGTACGACCTGATCCCGCCGGTATCCGTGAAGTACCTGGCGGTGCGCGAGGCCATCGCGGCGCCCCTGCGTAACTCCGGCTACGGCTACATCGAGACCCCCGGCTTCGAGGACGTGGGCCTCTTCGCACGCGGCGTCGGCGAGTCCACCGACATCGTCTCCAAGGAGATGTACGCCTTCGAGACCAAGGGCGGTGACCAGCTCGCCCTGCGCCCCGAGGGCACTGCCTCCGTGCTGCGCGCGGCGCTGGAGGCCAGCCTGCACAAGAAGGGCAACCTGCCGGTCAAGCTCTGGTACTCGGGCTCCTACTACCGCTACGAGAAGCCGCAGGCGGGCCGCTACCGCCACTTCTCGCAGGTCGGCGCCGAGGCGATCGGCGCCGAGGACCCGGCCCTGGACGCCGAGCTGATCATCCTGGCCGACCAGGCGTACCGCTCGCTGGGCCTGCGCAACTTCCGGATCCTGCTGAACTCGCTGGGCGACAAGGAGTGCCGTCCGGTGTACCGGGAGGCGCTGCAGTCCTTCCTGGGCGGTCTCGACCTCGACGAGGAGACCGTGCGCCGAGCCGAGATCAACCCGCTGCGCGTCCTCGACGACAAGCGGGCCGAGGTGCAGAAGCAGCTCGTCGGCGCCCCGGTGCTGCGGGACTACCTGTGCGACGCGTGCAAGGCGTACCACGAGCAGGTCCGGTCCCTGGTGACGGCCGCCGGTGTCGCCTTCGAGGACGACGAGAAGCTGGTGCGCGGGCTGGACTACTACACCCGCACCACCTTCGAGTTCGTCCACGGCGGCCTCGGCTCGCAGTCCGCGGTGGGCGGCGGCGGCCGCTACGACGGCCTGTCCGAGATGATCGGCGGACCGGCCCTGCCGTCGGTGGGCTGGGCCCTCGGCGTGGACCGCACGGTCCTGGCCCTGGAGGCCGAGGGCGTCGAGCTCGACATCCCGGCGTCGACCTCGGTGTTCGCGGTGGCGCTGGGCGAGGCCAAGGCGACCGTGTTCGGCCTCGTGACGCAGCTGCGCAAGGCGGGTGTCGCGGCCGACATGTCCTATGGCGGCAAGGGCCTCAAGGGCGCCATGAAGGACGCGAACCGCAGCGGTGCCCGCTTCGCGGTCGTGGTGGGCGAGCGGGACCTCGCCGAGGGCGTCGTCCAGCTGAAGGACATGGAGTCCGGCGAGCAGACGGCCGTGCCCGTCGACGGGCTGGTCGACACGGTCCGGGCCCGCCTCGCCTGACGGCGGCGGTACGGAGCACACAGGACGGGGCCGGGGATCTTTCCCCGGCCCCGTCCGTTCACAGGCTCGTACGGCACAATGGCCCGTGCTTGATCACCTGGCAGATGTGGAGCGGGCGGTATGACGACACGAAGCGCGGACGCGGACACCGCCCGGGGCAGGACCGTCGGGGGAAGCCGGGCCCTGGCCCTGCTGCTGGTGATCACCGGAGCGGCGGGCCTGCTCGCCGCGTGGGTGATCACGATCGACAAGTTCAAGCTGCTGGAGGACCCGACCTTCAAGCCCGCCTGCAGCCTCAACCCGATCGTCTCCTGCGGCAACATCATGACGAGCGACCAGGCCTCGGCGTTCGGCTTCCCGAACCCCATGCTCGGACTCGTCGCCTACGGGATCGTGATCTGCGTCGGCATGAGCATGCTGGCCGGGGCCTCGTTCCGCGGCTGGTACTGGCTGACCTTCAACGCCGGCACCCTCTTCGGCGTCGCCTTCTGCACCTGGCTCATGTACCAGTCGCTGTACAACATCAACTCGCTCTGCCTGTGGTGCTGCCTGGCCTGGGTCGCCACGATCTTCATGTTCTGGTACGTCACCGCGCACAACGTCCGCGAGGGGCTGCTGCCCGCCCCGGGCTGGCTCAAGTCCTTCCTCGACGAGTTCACCTGGGTCCTGCCCGTCCTGCACGTCGGGATCATCGGGATGCTGATCCTGACCCGCTGGTGGGACTTCTGGACCTCCTGAGCGCGGGCGGCCCTGTCGGTGGGCTCGCATAGGCTTCCTGTGTGGAACCAGACCTGTTCACCGCCGCTGCCGAAGACCGCCGGGAGAAGGACCCCGCGAGCTCCCCGCTCGCCGTCCGGATGCGCCCGCGCACCCTGGACGAGGTCGTCGGCCAGCAGCACCTGCTGAAGCCCGGATCACCGCTGCGGCGGCTGGTCGGGGAAGGGGCCGGCGGCCCGGCCGGTGCCTCGTCGGTGATCCTCTGGGGCCCGCCCGGCATCGGGAAGACGACACTGGCGTACGTGGTCAGCCAGGCCACGCAGAAGCGTTTCGTGGAGCTCTCCGCCATCACCGCGGGCGTCAAAGAGGTACGGGCCGTCATCGAGGGCGCCAAGCGCGCGGCCGGCGGCTACGGCAAGGAGACCGTCCTCTTCCTCGACGAGATCCACCGCTTCAGCAAGGCGCAGCAGGACTCGCTGCTCCCCGCCGTCGAGAACCGCTGGGTGACGCTGATCGCGGCCACCACCGAGAACCCGTACTTCTCGATCATCTCCCCGCTGCTGTCGCGCTCGCTGCTGCTGACGCTGGAACCGCTGACCGACGAGGACCTGAGCGCCCTGATGCGGCGCGCGCTCACCGAGGAACGGGGCCTGGGCGGGGCCGTCACCCTCCCGGCGGACGCGGAGGCACACCTGCTGCGGATCGCGGGCGGCGACGCCCGGCGGGCGCTGACGGCGCTGGAGGCGGGAGCCGGGTCGGCCATCGCCAAGGGCGAGGACGAGATCACCCTCCGGACGCTGGAGGAGGCGGTCGACCGGGCGGCGGTCCGGTACGACAAGGACGGCGACCAGCACTACGACGTGGCGAGCGCGCTGATCAAGTCGATCCGCGGCTCGGACGTCGACGCCGCGCTGCACTACCTGGCCCGGATGATCGAGGCCGGTGAGGACCCCCGGTTCATCGCGCGCCGCCTGATGATCTCCGCGAGCGAGGACATCGGCCTGGCGGACCCGACGGCCCTGCCGATCGCGGTGGCCGCGGCCCAGGCGGTGGCGATGATCGGCTTCCCCGAAGCGGCGCTGACCCTCTCGCACGCCACGATCGCGCTGGCCCTGGCCCCGAAGTCGAACACCGCCACGACCGCGATCGGCGCGGCGCTGGCCGACGTACGGGCGGGCCTTGCGGGATCGGTCCCGCCGCACCTGAGGGACGGGCACTACAAGGGCGCGGCGAAGCTGGGGCACGCGCAGGGGTACGTCTACCCGCACGACGTGCCGGGCGCGATCGCGGCGCAGCAGTACGCGCCGGACGAGATCCAGGGCAAGCGGTACTACGAGCCGACGCGGTACGGCGCCGAAGCCCGCTACGCGGACGTGGTGGAGAAGGTCCGCGAGCGACTCCGGGGCGCCGACCGCGGCTGAGGCGTCCGGGGCGGGACAGCCCTTAGGCTGCCCGGGTGACCACGCACCTCCCCACCTGCGCATGCTGCGGCGACGCGCTCGCCGACGAGCGCCGCATCGACTTCGGCTTCAACCTGCCCGACGCCGCCCTCGGGCTGCCCGAGGAGGCCGTCCACCGGCTCGGCGTGCGCGCCCTGCTCCGGGTGGACGGGGCCGCGCGCTGATCCACCGGGGACCACGCATCAAGGCCGAGTACGGGCTGTCCGTGACGGTGCCGGAGAAGATCGCCCTCCAGAACATGCCGGCCACCTGCACTCCGTGACCCCCGCGGCCTAGTACGAGGCCGCCGAGAACAGGGAGTGCATCGCCCGGCGCAGGCCGCAGATGTCCGCGACCGGCTCCGGGAAGTCGAAGCGGGCGTCGAAGGAGCCGGCCGGGCCGCCGGTGAAGCGGACGCGCAGGCCCAGGCGGTCCAGGGAGAGCGGTACGGCGCTCATCCCGCGGGCCTCGCGCGCGCCGAGCAGGCCGCCCAGCTCGCCGAGCCGGTCGCCGTGGGCGGAGTGCAGGTGCTGCAGCAGCTCCGACTCGTGCGCGACCATCGGGTCCGGCTCCGCCGCGGCCAGGTCGTCCGGGTCCACGTGCTCGGCGCCCCACAGGTCGTCCACCGAGATCTCGCCGACCTCCAGGCGCAGCATCATCCAGGCCGGGCGCCCGGTGTGGGGGGCGTCGAGGGACTCCCTCATGCCCAGCAGCTCGCCCACCGGCTGCCGCTCCGCGAGCAGCGCCGCGCAGGACGCGCGGTCGTCCCCGCGCACCGGCGTCAGCCACCCCGCCAGCCAGGCGCGGCCTCGGATACGATGTGGGACGGACACCGGCGCCACATCCGTGATCTCGATCACGGCGGTGAGGTCGTCGTCCTGGGCGTGAGCGGCTGCCCTGGCAGCCGTGGATTCCCCGGAAACAAGGAGAATCACGTCCCCGTCCGGGGTGACGGTCCGTGCGACCGGCAGCCCTGTCCCGAACTCCTCGGTCTCGTGACTGTCACGAGCACCGATCAGCGTGAGGGATACTGAGGCGTTGGACTCTACGAGGGTTCGTACGCGTTCGGCTCCGGTGAGCTGCCGAACGCCTTCCCTGGGACGCGGCTGACCTTGCTTATCGTCGGCGCAAGCGGATTCTGTTTCGTCTGAATCCGAACTGCGCTGCGCACTGGGCAGGGGGATCCCATGTGGTCGAGACATTACGTCCTCCTCGCTAAGGTAAGCCTCACCTAACTTACATGGAGGTAGGTTCCCCGTGAACCAGAAGCGACCCAAGGTCAAGAAGTCGCGTGCCCTCGGCATTGCGCTGACCCCGAAGGCCGTCAAGTACTTCGAGGCCCGCCCCTACCCGCCGGGCGAGCACGGCCGTGGCCGCAAGCAGAACTCGGACTACAAGGTTCGTCTGCTGGAGAAGCAGCGTCTGCGCGCTCAGTACGACATCTCTGAGCGTCAGATGGCCCGCGCGTACGACCGCGCCAAGAAGGCCGAAGGCAAGACGGGCGAGGCGCTTGTCGTCGAGCTCGAGCGTCGCCTCGACGCCCTGGTTCTGCGTTCGGGCATCGCCCGCACCATCTACCAGGCCCGCCAGATGGTCGTTCACGGCCACATCGAGGTCAACGGTGACAAGGTCGACAAGCCGTCGTTCCGTGTCCGTCCGGACGACGTCATCACCGTGCGCGAGCGCAGCCGCGAGAAGGTTCCGTTCCAGGTTGCCCGTGAGGGTGGCTACGCAGGCGAGGGCGAGACCCCGCGCTACCTGCAGGTCAACCTGAAGGCCCTGGCCTTCCGCCTGGACCGCGACCCGAACCGCAAGGAAATCCCGGTCATCTGCGACGAGCAGCTCGTCGTCGAGTACTACGCCCGCTGATGCAGGCCTAGTCTCACCGACTGGTCAGCCCGCCGTCCCCTCCGGGGGGCGGCGGGTTTTCCGTTTCCCGGACCGGCCTCAGGGCTGTGGCTGCTCCGCCGCCGCGCCCGTCGACACCCGGGAGCCGCGAGGCCCGCCGCCGCCCCGCCCCGCCTGCCGGGGCACCCCGCCGCCGCGCTCCCGCGGGTCGCTCAGCGCCCGCCCGACCAGCGCTTCACGGCTCAGCTCCCGCCCCTCGGCCTCGTACGCCGCGTAGCGCTCGGCGCCCAGCAGCTCGCCCGCCTGCTCCCGGCACATCAGCCGCGGGGCGTTGAAGTACCCCGAGCCGAACAACTGCAGCCCCACCCCGCCCCACATCGGCTCCGCCGCGCCCTGGAGCACCGCCGCCTCGGCCGCGTCCCCCTCCGCGACCGTGACCAGCGCGAGCAGCTCCAGCGCGAGCACCAGCCCGACCAGATCGTGGAAGACGTGGTTGATGGCCACGCACTCGGTCAGCAGCTGCCGCGCCTCCTGCCTGCGCCCCGCGTCGAGGGCCGCGTACGCGAGGACGTACAGGGCGTACGCCTTCGTCCAGCGCTCCCCGCGCTCCTTGCATATCTCCCGGACCTCCCCGCACAGCGCGAGCGCGCCCGGCAGGTCACCGAGGAAGGCCAGCGCCATCCCCAGCTCCACCTGGCACATCAGCACGTTGCTGTTCAGCTCGCCGGCCGCCCGGTACTGCTCCAGCGCCGTGCCCAGCAGCTCCCGGGCCCGCGCCATGTCGTCCGAGACCAGCGCCAGGCAGCCCATCCGGTGCACCGCGTAGGCCGCCGCGACCGGATTCCCGCTCTGCGCCGCCCCGTCCCGGCACTCGTACAGGGCGCTCATCGAGGCCGTCGCGTCCCCCTGCAGGGCCGCGACGTAGCCCAGCACCCACAGGGCCTTCAGCCGCGAGCTCTCGTACTCCGCCGCCTGGTCCACCGGTTCCAGGGTCCGGTCCAGCCAGTGCCGCCCCTCGGTCAGGCGCCCGCAGCCCGCCCAGTAGAACCACAGCGTCCCCGCCAGGTACTGGCCCAGATGCGCCTCGTCCGGCTCGTCCAGGCAGCACTCCAGGGCGAGCCGGATGTTCGGCAGCTCCGCCTCCACCAGCGCGGCCACCTCCTGCTGGCGCGGGCTGAACCAGTCCAGCTCGCACCACGTCGCCAGCCCCACGTACCAGTCCCGGTGGCGCCGCCGCAGACGTCCGGCGTCGCCCAGCGACTCCAGCCACCCCGCCCCGTACACCCGTACGGTCTCCAGCATGCGGAAACGCACCCCGGCGGGCGTCTCCTCCCGGACCAGCAGGGACTGGGCCAAGAGCTCCCCGACCAGGTCCAGCACGTCCTCCACCGGCAGATCCGGACCCGCGCACACGTATTCGACCGCGTCGAGGTCGAACTGCCCCGCGAACACCGACAGCCGCGCCCACAGCAGCCGCTCCGCGGGCGTGCACAGCTCGTGGCTCCAGCCGATCGCCGTCCGCAGCGCCCGGTGCCGGGCGAGCCCGCCGCGCGCACCGCCCGTCAGCAGCGCGAAGCGGTCCTCCAGCCGCGCCAGCACCTGCGCGGGGGACAGCGTCCGCAGCCGGCCCGCCGCCAGCTCCAGCGCCAGCGGGATCCCGTCGAGGCGGGCGCACAGCTCGGCGAGCGTCGCCCGGTTCTCCGCGGTCACCGCGAAGGCCGGGTCGGCCGCGGACGCCCGCGCCGCCAGCAGGGCCAGCGCCTCCTCGGCGGCCGGCGGGGCCAGCGGGAAGGCCAGCTCCCCGTCCAGGGCCAGCGGGCGCCGGCCGGCCGCGAGGACGCGCAGGCCGGGGCAGCGCCGCAGCAGCTCCCGTACCAGGTCCGCGCACTCGTCGACCAGCTGCTCGAAGCCGTCCAGGACCAGCAGCAGCCGACGCCCGGCCAGGTGCTCGGCCAGGACCGTCCGCGGCGGCCGGGTCGTGTGGTCGGTCAGCTCCAGCGCCTCGGCGAGGGCCAGCTCCAGCAGCGCGGGATCCCGTACGGTGGCCAGCTCGGCCAGCCAGACCCCGTCGCAGTAGCGTTCCTGCGATCCCTCGGCGGCGGCCCGGGCGGCCGCGAGCGCGAGCCGGGACTTGCCCACCCCGCCCACGCCGGTCACCGTCACGAGCCGCGAGGACTCCAGGAGCCGCCCCAGCTGGGCGAGTTCGCCACCCCGCCCGATGAACCGGCCGAGCTCCGAGGGAAGATTGCCCCCGGCGGTACTTCGAAGGGGTCTCCGTCCCATAGGACACGGAGGGTACTGGTCCGGATGCGCTGCGTTCAAGGCGGGTCCGGGCCTCCCGGATTTCCGGTACGGCCGGGGATCTCCGGCGCGATAGGGTCGGAGGGCGCATAGTCCTGCGGTTCAGGTACAGACAGAGAGCGGTGTGACGTGTCCGGTGTAGAGGTGGCCGGGATCATCGTGGCCGTCTTCTGGGCCATCCTGATCTCCTTCCTCGCCGTGGCCCTGGTGAGGCTGGCCCAGGTGCTCAGGGCGACCACCAAGCTGGTGGCCGACGTGACCGACCAGGCCGTCCCGCTGCTCGCCGACGCCTCCACCACCGTCCGCTCCGCGCGCACCCAGCTCGACCGGGTCGACGCCATCGCGAGCGACGTGCAGGAGGTCACCTCCAACGCCTCCGCGCTGTCCTCCACCGTGGCCACCGCCTTCGGCGGCCCGCTGGTGAAGGTCGCGGCCTTCGGCTACGGCGTCCGCAAGGCGCTGGGCAAGGGGGATGCCGCGACGTCGGGCGGCACGCCGGCGAAGGCATCCCGACGAACCGTGATCGTTGGACGTACGGTGCCGGCCGCCCGGCGCCGGAAGCAGAAGGGCTGAGACCGCCGATGTTCCGCCGAGCCTTCTGGTTCACCGCAGGCGCAGCCGCCGGCGTGTGGGCCACCACCAAGGTCAACCGCCAGCTGAAGAAGCTGACGCCGGAGAGTCTCGCCGCCCAGGCGGCCGACAAGGCCGTGGAGGCGGGACACCGCCTCAAGGACTTCGCCCTCGACGTCAAAGCGGGAATGACGCAGCGCGAGGACGAGCTGAACGACGCACTGGGGCTCCACCAGGACCCCGACCGGCCCGACAACGTCACGGCCCTCCCCGGGCCGCGGCGGCTGCGGGCCATCGAGAACACCAAGACCACCCACCGACCTAAGTTTTCGTACGACCGGAATGAGGACCACTGATGGAGTCGGCTGAGATTCGCCGCCGCTGGCTGAGCTTCTTCGAGGAGCGCGGTCACGCCGTTGTCCCTTCGGCGTCGCTCATCGCGGACGACCCGACTCTGCTGCTGGTCAACGCGGGCATGGTCCCGTTCAAGCCGTACTTCCTCGGCGAGACCAAGCCCCCGGCCCCGCGGGCCACCAGCGTGCAGAAGTGCGTCCGTACGCCGGACATCGAAGAGGTCGGCAAGACCACCCGGCACGGCACGTTCTTCCAGATGTGCGGCAACTTCTCCTTCGGCGACTACTTCAAGGAAGGCGCCATCAAGTACGCCTGGGAGCTGCTCACCGGCTCCGTGGCGGACGGCGGCTACGGCCTGGAGCCGGAGAAGCTCTGGATCACCGTCTACCTCGACGACGACGAGGCCGAGACGATCTGGCGCGAGAAGATCGGCGTCCCCGCCGAGCGCATCCAGCGCCTGGGCAAGAAGGACAACTTCTGGTCCATGGGCGTCCCCGGCCCCTGCGGCCCGTGCTCGGAGATCAACTACGACCGCGGCCCGGAGTTCGGCGTCGAGGGCGGCCCGGCCGTCAACGACGAGCGCTACGTGGAGATCTGGAACCTGGTCTTCATGCAGTACGAGCGCGGCGCCGGCGACGGGAAGGAAGACTTCCCGATCCTCGGCGACCTGCCGTCGAAGAACATCGACACCGGTCTCGGCCTCGAACGCCTCGCGATGATCCTGCAGGGCGTGCAGAACATGTACGAGACCGACACCCTGCGCGTGGTCATGGACAAGGCCACCGAGCTGACCGGCGTGCAGTACGGCGCCGCCCAGGGCACGGACGTCTCGATGCGCGTGGTCGCCGACCACATCCGCACCTCCGTCATGCTCATCGGCGACGGCGTCACCCCCGGCAACGAGGGCCGCGGCTACGTGCTGCGCCGCATCATGCGCCGCGCCATCCGCAACATGCGCCTCATGGGCGCCACGGGTCCCGTCGTCCAGGACCTGGTCGACGTCGTGATCAACACGATGGGCCAGCAGTACCCGGAGCTCGTCACCGACCGCAAGCGCATCGAGACCGTCGCCCTCGCCGAAGAGGCCGCCTTCCTGAAGGCCGTCAAGGGCGGCACCAACATCCTCGACACCGCCGTGACCGAGACCAAGGCCACCGGCGGCACGGTCCTCTCCGGCGACAAGGCCTTCCTGCTCCACGACACCTGGGGCTTCCCGATCGACCTCACCCTGGAGATGGCCGCCGAGCAGGGCCTGACCGTGGACGAGCCCGGCTTCCGCCGCCTGATGCAGGAGCAGCGCGACCGGGCCAAGGCCGACGCCAAGGCCAAGAAGACCGGCCACGCGGACATGTCCGCCTACCGGGAGATCGCCGACAGCGCCGGCGGCACCGAGTTCACCGGCTACGCCACCAACCAGGGCGAGTCCACCATCGTCGGCCTCCTGGTCAACGGCGTCTCCGCGCCCGCCGCCTCCGAGGGCGACGAGGTCGAGGTCGTCCTCGACCGCACCCCCTTCTACGCCGAGGGCGGCGGCCAGCTCGCCGACCAGGGCCGGATCAAGCTCGACTCCGGCGCCGTCATCGTCATCCGCGACGTGCAGCAGCCGGTTCCGGGCGTCTCCGTGCACAAGGGCTCCGTCCAGGTCGGCGAGGTGACGGTGGGCGCCTCCGCGTACGCCGCCATCGACGTCAGCCGCCGCCGGGCCATCGCCCGCGCCCACTCGGCCACGCACCTGACCCACCAGGCGCTGCGCGACGCCCTCGGCCCGACGGCCGCCCAGGCCGGCTCCGAGAACAGCCCCGGCCGCTTCCGCTTCGACTTCGGTTCGCCGAACGCCGTTCCCGGCTCGGTCCTGACCGACGTCGAGCAGAAGATCAACGACGTGCTGTCGCGCGAGCTCGACGTCACCGCCGAGATCATGAGCATCGACGAGGCGAAGAAGCAGGGCGCCATCGCCGAGTTCGGCGAGAAGTACGGCGAGCGCGTGCGCGTCGTGACCATCGGCGACTTCTCCAAGGAGCTGTGCGGCGGCACGCACGTCGGCAACACCGCCCAGCTGGGTCTGGTGAAGCTGCTCGGCGAGTCCTCCATCGGCTCCGGCGTGCGCCGCGTCGAGGCCCTGGTGGGCGTGGACGCGTACAACTTCCTCGCCAAGGAGCACACGGTCGTCGCCCAGCTCCAGGAGCTGGTCAAGGGCCGCCCCGAGGAGCTGCCGGAGAAGATCGCCTCCATGCTCGGCAAGCTGAAGGACGCCGAGAAGGAGATCGAGAAGTTCCGCGCGGAGAAGGTCCTCCAGGCCGCCGCCCCTCTCGCCGCGAACGCCCAGGACATCCACGGTGTCGCCCTGGTCATCGGCCAGGTGGCGGACGGCATCGGCGCCGACGACCTGCGCAAGCTGGTCCTCGACGTCCGGGGCCGTATCCAGGGTGACCGCCCGGCCGTCGTGGCCCTGTTCACCGTGGCGAACGACCGCCCGCTGACCGTCATCGCCACCAACGAGGCCGCCCGCGAGCGCGGCCTCAAGGCGGGCGACCTGGTCCGTACGGCCGCCAAGACCCTCGGTGGCGGCGGTGGCGGCAAGCCGGACGTCGCCCAGGGCGGAGGCCAGAACCCGGCCGCCGTGCCGGAGGCCATCAGCGCCGTCGAGCGCCTCGTCGTCGAGACGGTCTGACGATGACGCTGCGCCGCGGCCGCCGGCTCGCCATCGACGTCGGGGACGCCCGGATCGGGGTCGCGTCCTGCGACCCCGATGGGGTGTTGGCCACACCGGTGGAAACCGTTCCGGGCCGGGACATCCCCTTTGCCCACCGGCGGCTGCGGCAGCTCGTCGAGGAGTACGAGCCCCTCGAAGTCGTGGTCGGCCTTCCCCGTTCGCTCAGCGGGCGGGAGGGTCCGGCCGCGGTCAAGGTGCGCGCCTTCGCGAACGAACTCGCCAAGGGCATCAAGCCGGTGACGGTCCGTCTGGTGGACGAGCGGATGACCACGGTCACCGCCGCCCAGGGTCTGCGGGCCTCCGGGAAGAACGCGAAGAAGGGCCGGTCGGTCATCGATCAGGCAGCCGCTGTGGTGATCCTTCAGAACGCTCTTGAGACCGAACGGGTATCAGGTAATCCTCCCGGTGAGTGCGTCGAAGTGGTTGTCTGATCGCGATACGGTAACGTTCCGCGCGATGAGACGGCATTCGAACAGCCGTCGCCCACCGTCAAAGAGGCGGAACCGGGTGCCACGGACGACGGAGTCCGTGGCCTCCGTCTCGCGGCTCTAGGGGACCGATGACTGAGTATGGCCGGGGCCGTGGCCCCGAACCCTGGCACCCCGAGGACCCCCTTTACGGGGACCAGGGGTGGACCGGGCACCAGACCCAGCAGGGCCAGGTGCCTTACGCCGGTGCCCCGCAGCAGCAGGAGTACCCACAGGAGCCGCAGTACCAGCAGCAGTACCCCCAGCATCCGCAGTACGAGCAGTACCCGGAGTACCCGCAGCAGCAGTACCAGCAGCAGTACCCGCAGGGGCAGTACCCGCAGCAGGCGCAGCAGCAGCAGCCGCCGCAGCAGCCGCAGCAGTACATGCAGGGCGGCCAGTACCCGCAGCAGCAGTACGCCGGGCAGCAGCAGGCCTATGCCCCGCAGCACCAGGCGCAGCAGCCCGTGTACGACAGCCAGGGCTGGGACACCGGCCAGGGCCAGTACCCGGCGGCGGTGCAGACCGACCCGTACGCGGGCGTGGACCCCTACACCCAGCAGCCCGTGGCGGGCTACCCGGGCGAGGCCCCCGATCTCTACAGCACGGAAGACGCCTACGAGCCGCCGCAGCCCCCGGGCCGGCGGCACCTGGAGCCGGAACCCGTCGAGGAGCCGGAGCCGGCGGAGGAGCCGGAAAGCGGCCTGCTCACCGACGGTGGAGGCCGTGACGGCGAGGACGACGGCGACGACGGTGACGGCCGCCGGGGCGGCCGCTCCAAGGGCGACAAGCCCAAGAAGCGCAGCGGCACGGCCTGCCTGGTCGCCGCGGTCGTCATCCTCGGCGTGGTCGGCGGTGGCGGCTACTACGGCTACAACTACATCAAGGCCCGGTTCGCCTCGGCCGAGGACTTCGCGGGCGAGGGCAGCGGTGAGATCGTCGAGGTCGAGATCCCCAAGGGCTCGGGCCTCCTGCAGATGGGCCTGATCCTCAAGAAGGCGGGCGTCGTCGCCAGTGGGCAGGCGTTCGTCGACGCCGCGTCCAAGCTCCCTCCGGGCAAGGCCATCCAGGCCGGTGTCTACCCGCTCAGGAAGAAGATGTCGGCCGCGTCCGCGGTCGAGGTCATGAGCGACCCCTCGAAGCTGAACGTCATCACGGTCACCGAAGGCATGCGCAACACCGCGGTGTACGCGGCGATCGACAAGAAGCTGGGCCAGCAGGAGGGCACCACCGCCGAGATCGCCAAGCGCGAGGTCAAGAACCTCGGCCTGCCGGCCTGGGCGAACAACAACCCGAAGCTGATCGACCCGCTCGAAGGCTTCCTGTACCCGGCGCGCTACGACCTCAGCAAGGACAGCACCCCCGACTCCCTGCTCAAGCAGATGGTCAAGAACGCGACCGACAAGTACGCGGAGCTGGGCATCGAGGGCAAGGCCAAGGAGCTGGGCCTGGAGAATCCGCTCCAGGTGGTCACGGTCGCCAGCCTCGTCAACGCCGAGGGCAAGAACCACGACGACTTCCGGAAGATGGCCGAGGTGGTCTACAACCGCCTCAAGAAGACCAACGACATCACGAACCAGAAGCTCCAGTTCGACTCGACGTACAACTACGTCAAGAATCAGAGCGAGATCAACTTCAACCTGAAGGAAGCCCAGGCCTTCGACCACTCCTACAACACGCACTTCGTCAGGGGACTGCCCACCGGCCCGATCAACAACCCGGGCCTGGACGCGCTGACCGCTACGCTCAACCCGGACCACGGCGGCTGGATGTTCTTCGTGTCGGTCGACGGCAAGACGACGACCTTCACCAAGACCTACGAAGAGCACACCAAGCTGGCCAACGAGTTCCAGGAACGGCAGAAGCAGAAGAACGGCGGATAGCAGGACATGTCACGCATAAGGGCCGCGGTGTTGGGTTCGCCCATCGAGCACTCCCTCTCACCGGTGCTGCACCGCGCCGCTTATCAGGAGCTCGGCCTCGACGACTGGTCGTACGACCGCTTCGAGATCGACGAGGCCGCGCTCCCGGAGTTCGTGGCAGGACTCGGCCCCGAGTGGGCCGGGCTGTCCCTGACCATGCCGCTCAAGCGGGCGATCATGCCGCTGCTGGACGGCATCAGTGACACGGCCGCCTCCGTCGAGGCGGTCAACACGGTCGTCCTCACCGAGGACGGCCGGCGCCTCGGCGACAACACCGACATCCCCGGCATCGTCGCCGCGCTCCAGGAGCGCGGCGTCGAGAAGGTGACCTCCGCCGCCGTCCTCGGCGCCGGCGCCACGGCCTCCTCGGCGCTCGCCGCGCTCTCTCGGATCTGCTCCGGCGAGGTCACGGCGTACGTCCGCTCGGCGGCCCGCGCGGACGAGATGCGGCAGTGGGGCGAGCGGCTCGGCGTGCCCGTCCGCACGGCCGACTGGTCCGAGGCGGCCGCCGCGCTGTCCGCGCCCCTGGTGATCGCCACCACCCCGGCCGGTACGACCGACGCCCTGGCGGCGTCCGTACCCGAAGGGGCGGGCACCCTCTTCGACGTCCTCTACGACCCCTGGCCGACCGCGCTGGCCGCGGCCTGGTCCCGGCAGGGCGGCCAGGTCGTCGGCGGACTCGACCTCCTCGTCCACCAGGCCGTGCTCCAGGTCGAGCTGATGACGGGCCGGACCCCGGGACCGCTCGCCGCCATGAGGGCCGCCGGAGAGCGGGCGCTCGCCGCCCGTTAGGCTTTCCACCTGCGTATTCACAGGGGGCGGCATGGACGGGAACAGCACGGACGAGGTACTCGCGTCGAAGTGGGATCTCCCCTTCGTCGTCTTCACCATGGTCAGGGTGGCCTTCGGCGGCCTGCCCCTGTGGGCCAAGGCGCTCATCATCGGACTCTTCGGTTCCGTCATCCTCTGGTACGGGATCACCTGGCAGCGCGAGCGCGGCCGGCGGGCCCGCTGACGCCCCAGGCGTCCGATAGCTGGACCGGGGCCCGATAAACCCCTCCGGACGTGGGAGGATCTGGTGAGGCGGGTCCGGGCCGCGCACCCGATCGCGCCGTCGCTGTACCAGGCGCGAGCATGAGGAGCATCGTTGAGCAGGTTGCGTTGGCTGACCGCAGGAGAGTCGCACGGACCGGCACTGGTCGCGACGCTGGAGGGTCTTCCCGCCGGCGTCCCGGTCACCACCGGGCTGGTGGCCGATCACCTGGCCCGGCGCCGGCTCGGCTATGGCCGCGGTGCCCGGATGAAGTTCGAGCAGGACGAGATCACCTTCCTCGGCGGCGTCCGCCACGGCCTGTCCCAGGGCTCCCCGATCGCGGTCATGATCGGCAACACCGAGTGGCCCAAGTGGGAGACGGTCATGTCGGCCGACCCCGTCGACCCCTCGCTGCTCAAGGAGACCGGCCGCAACGCGCCGCTGACCCGTCCGCGCCCCGGCCACGCCGACCTCGCCGGCATGCAGAAGTACGGCTTCGACGAGGCCCGGCCGATCCTGGAGCGCGCCAGCGCCCGGGAGACCGCCGCCCGCGTCGCCCTCGGCGCCGTCGCCCGCTCCTTCATCAAGGAGGTCGCCGGCATCGAGATCGTCTCGCACGTGGTGGAACTGGCCGCGGCCAAGGCCCCGTACGGCGTCTACCCGACCCCCGCCGACGTCGACAAGCTCGACGCCGACCCGGTGCGCTGCCTCGACGCGGACGCCAGCAAGGCGATGGTCGCCGAGATCGACCAGGCCCACAAGGACGGCGACACCCTCGGCGGCGTCGTCGAGGTGCTGGCGTACGGAGTCCCGGTCGGCCTCGGCTCGCACGTCCACTGGGACCGCCGCCTCGACGCCCGCCTCGCCGCCGCCCTCATGGGCATCCAGGCCATCAAGGGGGTCGAGGTCGGCGACGGCTTCGAGCTCGCCCGCGTGCCCGGCTCGAAGGCGCACGACGAGATCGTCTCCACCCCCGAGGGCCTCAAGCGCACCACCGGCCGCTCCGGCGGCACCGAGGGCGGACTGACCACCGGCGAACTGCTGCGCGTACGCGCCGCGATGAAGCCCATCGCGACCGTCCCGCGCGCGCTGGCGACCGTCGACGTGGCCACCGGAGAGGCGACGGTGGCCCACCACCAGCGCTCCGACGTGTGCGCCGTGCCGGCCGCCGGCATCGTCGCCGAGGCCATGGTCGCCCTCGTACTGGCCGACGCGGTCGTCGAGAAGTTCGGCGGAGACTCCGTCCCGGAGACCCGCCGCAACGTCCAGGCGTACCTCGACAACCTGCAGATCCGGTGACCGCCGGACCACTGGTCGTCCTCGTCGGCCCCATGGGGTCCGGCAAGTCCACGGTGGGGGCGCTGCTCGCCGAGCGGCTCGGCGTCCCCTACCGGGACACCGACGCCGACATCGCCCTGGCCCAGGGCCGGGAGATCTCCGACATCTTCGTCGACGAGGGCGAGCCGTACTTCCGTGAGCTGGAGCGGCAGGCGGTCGCCGCCGCCGTCGCCGGGCACACCGGAGTCCTCGCCCTCGGCGGCGGCGCCGTCCTCGACGAGGGCACCCGCGAGCTGCTGGCCGGCCTGCCCGTCGCCTATCTGTCGATGGACGTCGAGGAAGCCGTACGGCGCGTTGGCCTCGGCGCCGCCCGCCCGCTGCTCGCCGTCAACCCGCGCCGCCAGTGGCGCGAGCTGATGGACGCCCGGCGCCCCCTGTACACCGAAGTCGCGCGCGTCGTGGTGGCCACCGACGACCGCACCCCCGAAGAGGTCGCCCAGGCGGTCCTCGACGCTCTGGAGTTGAAGGACGTATGACAGACCAGGTGACGCGGATCCACGTCGGCGCGAGCGCCGGACACGACGCGTACGACGTGCTGGTCGGGCGGCAGCTGCTCGGCGAGCTCGGCTCCCTGATCGGTACGAAGGCCCAGCGGGTCGCCGTGATCCACCCCGAGGCGCTGGCCTCGACCGGTGAGGCACTGCGCGACGACCTGGCCGAGCAGGGCTACGAGGCGGTCGCCATCCAGGTGCCGAACGCCGAGGAGGCCAAGACGGTCGAGGTGGCCGCCTACTGCTGGAAGGCCCTCGGCCAGTCCGGCTTCACCCGCACCGACGTGATCGTCGGCGTCGGCGGGGGAGCCACCACCGACCTCGCGGGCTTCGTCGCGGCCAGCTGGCTGCGCGGCGTGCGCTGGGTCGCCGTACCGACCACCGTCCTCGCGATGGTGGACGCGGCGGTCGGCGGCAAGACCGGCATCAACACCGCCGAGGGCAAGAACCTGGTGGGTGCCTTCCACCCGCCGGCCGGTGTGCTCTGCGACCTGGCGGCCCTGGACTCGCTGCCGGTCAACGACTACGTCAGCGGCCTCGCCGAGATCATCAAGGCCGGGTTCATCTCCGACCCGGTGATCCTCGACCTGATCGAGGAGGACCCGGCGGCGGCGCGCACGCCCGAAGGCCCGCACACCGCCGAGCTCCTCGTGCGCTCCATCCAGGTCAAGGCCGACGTGGTCTCCAGCGACCTCAAGGAGTCGGGACTGCGCGAGATCCTCAACTACGGCCACACCCTCGCGCACGCCATCGAGAAGAACGAGCGCTACAAGTGGCGGCACGGCGCGGCCGTGTCCGTCGGCATGGTCTTCGCCGCCGAGCTCGGCCGGCTCGCGGGCCGGCTCGACGACGCGACGGCCGACCGGCACAAGGCGGTCCTGGCCTCGGTCGGGCTGCCGCTGACCTACCGCGGCGACCAGTGGTCCAAGCTGCTCCAGACCATGCAGGTCGACAAGAAGTCCCGCGGCAACCTGCTGCGCTTCATCGTCCTCGACGGGCTGGCCAAGCCGACCGTCCTGGAGGGTCCCGACCCGGCGCACCTGGTCGCCGCCTACGGCGAGGTGTCGGCGTGAGCCGCCGCGTCCTCGTGCTGAACGGCCCGAACCTGGGCCGGCTCGGCTCGCGCGAGCCCGACGTGTACGGGGCCACCTCGTACACGGGACTGGTGGAGAGCTGCCGTTCGCTGGGCGAGGAGCTCGGCTTCGACGTCGAGGTCCGGGAGACCAACGACGAGGGCGAGCTGATCCGCTGGCTGCACGAGGCGGCGGACGGGAAGATCCCCGTGGTCATCAACCCGGGGGCCTTCACCCACTACTCGTACGGCATGCGGGACGCGGCCGCGCAGCGCACGGCGCCGCTGATCGAGGTGCACATCTCGAACCCGTACGCCCGCGAGGAGTTCCGTCACACCTCGGTCATCGCGGCCGTGGCGACCGGAACGGTGGCCGGCTTCGGTATCGGTTCGTACCGGCTTGCGCTGCGCGCACTGGCGGACGAGATCTCCACCTGACACCCTGCCTGACAGTGCTGGTGGACGGCCGGGCCCCGGCAGTCATATAACGTTCTCGCATCAGTCGCCGGAACGAGACGGAGTGGCAGCGGATGCAGCACGGAGTGGGGGGCGGGGGCGCGGGCTGGGGGCAGTCGGGACCGCGTCCGTCGGCGCCCCCGCAGCCGCCGATACCCCCGGCACAGGGCTGGCCGGGTTCGCCCCCGCCGCAGTCTCCGCCCCAGCCGCCTCACCAGCCTCACCAGCCCCACCAGCCGCCTCACCAGCACCATCAGTCGCAGCCGGTGCCCGCCGTGCCGGAGTCCACCGGGCACATCCCGCTGCCTCCCGCGGTGCCGGGCACCGGCGGGGCCGTCCTGGCCGTACTGCTGATCGGCCCGGCCGGCGCCGGTAAGACCACCGTCGCCCGGCACTGGGCAAGATCCCGGCCCGTGCCGACCGCCCACGTCAGCCTGGACGACGTCCGCGAGTGGGTCTGCTCCGGCTTCGCGGACCCCCAGGCGGGCTGGAACGAGCACTCCGAGGCCCAGTACCGGCTCGCCCGCCGCACCTGCGGCTTCGCCGCCCGCAACTACCTGGCGAACGGCATCTCCTGCATCCTGGACGACGCCGTCTTCCCGGACCGGCCCGTGGTCGGGCTGGGCGGCTGGAAGCGGCACGTGGGCCCCACGCTGCTGCCGGTGGTGCTGCTGCCCGGCCTGGAGATCGTCCTGGAGCGGAACGCTGCCCGTTCCGGCAACCGACGGCTCTCCGACGAGGAAGTCGCGCGGATCCACGGCCGGATGGCCGGCTGGTACGGCTCCGGACTGCCGATCATCGACAACTCCCACCTCGACGTCGAAGGCACCGCCCGCGCCCTCGACGAGGCCCTGGCCCGCGCCCTGTCGGCCCCCGGCGGCTGGCCCGGGTAGCAGGGGCGTCCCGCCGGTCAGGCCGCGCTCCCGCCCGATCGGCACGACATCCCCGGGCCCGTCCGGACGCGCTCGCCGGGCCGGATCGGCGGGGCGCTCGTACGCTCGAAGACATGTCAGACGTGTACGCCGTCCGCCGGAACCTGCTTCGCGACCGATGCGCCGCCGCGGGGAACGCCGCCGCACTGATCACGCGTCCGGCGAACGTCCGCTACCTCTCCGGGGCGTCCCCGCTCGGCGCGGTGCTGCTCGTCGGCCCCACCGAGGACATGCTGTTCTGCTCCGGCGCGCCCACCGGCGAGGCCGACGAGGGCCGCCTCGACGAGCACCTGGCCGTCTCCGTCCTGAGCAGCCCCGGCGGGGACCCGGCCGTCGCGGCCGCCGATCTGGCCGCCTCCGTCCGGGCCGACTCGCTCGCGGTGGAGGAACACCACCTCACCGTCGGCCGGCACCGGGCCCTGCGCTCCGTCGCGCCCACACTGCGCCTCGCCGACCTCGGCACCGCCGTCGAGCAGCAGCGCCTCGTCAAGGACGAGGAGGAGATCGCCTGTCTGCGGATCGCCGCCGAGATCGCCGACCAGGCCCTCGGGGAGCTGCTGGAGTCCATCCTCGTCGGGCGCACCGAGCGGCACCTCGCCCTGGAGCTGGAGCGGCGGCTCGTCGACCACGGGGCGGACGGCCCCGCCTTCCCGACGTCCGTCGGCACCGGCCCGCACTCCGGCCGCTCCCGGCACCGTCCCTCCGACCGCAGGGTGGAGGAGGGCGACTTCCTCACGGTCTGCCTGGGCGCCAACTACCGTGGCTACCGGTGCGAGATCGGCCGGACCTTCGTGATCGGCACCAGCCCGGCCGACTGGCAGATCGAGCTGTACGACCTCGTCTTCACCGCCCAGCGGGCCGGTCGCGAGGCCCTGCTGCCGGGGGCCGCGTACCGGGACGTGGACCATGCCGCACGCTCCGTCCTGGACTCCGCGGGCCACGCGGAAGAGCTCGCTCCGTGGACCGGACACGGCGTGGGCCTCGAAATCGACGAGGACCCGCAGCTTGCACCTACGGCAATGGGTAAACTGGACGCTTGCGTGCCGGTCACCGTCGAACCGGGGGTTCACCTCCCGGGCCGGGGAGGTGTCCGGATCGATGACACGCTCGTCGTACGCCCCGAGGCGGACGGCGGTCCCGAGCTACTCACCATTACGACCAAGGAGCTGCTCGCGCTCTAGCCGGCTCTGCCGGGCTGTGCGCGCACCCGTGGTCTTCCAGTGCAGGAGATTCCGCAACCGTGGCTTCCACGAACGACCTCAAGAACGGCATGGTGCTGAAGCTCGACGGGGGCCAGCTCTGGTCCGTCGTCGAGTTCCAGCACGTCAAGCCCGGCAAGGGCCCGGCCTTCGTGCGCACCAAGCTCAAGCACGTGCTCTCCGGCAAGGTCGTCGACAAGACCTTCAACGCCGGCACGAAGGTCGAGACGGCCACGATCGACCGCCGCGACATGCAGTTCTCGTACATGGACGGCGAGTACTTCGTCTTCATGGACATGACCACCTTCGACCAGCTGATGGTGGACAAGAAGGCTGTCGGCGACGCCGCCAACTTCCTGATCGAGGGCTTCACCGCCTCTGTCGCCCAGCACGAGGGCGAGGTGCTCTACGTCGAGCTCCCGGCCGCGGTCGAGCTCAAGATCGAGCACACCGACCCGGGCGTCCAGGGCGACCGCTCCACCGGTGGCACCAAGCCCGCCACCCTGGAGACCGGCTACGAGATCCAGGTCCCGCTCTTCGTCACCACCGGCGAGACGGTCAAGGTCGACACCCGCACCAGCGACTACCTCGGCCGGAAGAGCAACTAACCCGTGGCTGCTCGGAGCAATGCGCGCAAGCGCGCCTTTCAGATCCTCTTCGAGGCGGACCAGCGCGACGTGCCCGTCCGCGAGGTCCTCGCGGACTGGATCCGCCACGCGCGGTCGGACGACCGGCAGCCGCCGGTCAGCGCCTTCACGATGGATCTCGTCGAGGGTTACGCCGACAAGGTGAACCGCATCGACGATCTGATCATCACCTACGCCGTGGACTGGGACCTCGACCGCATGCCGGTCGTGGACCGGAACATCCTGCGGCTCGGTGCCTACGAGCTGATCTGGGTGGACGACACCCCGGACGCCGTGGCCATCGACGAGGCCGTCCAGCTGGCCAAGGAGTTCTCGACGGACGAGTCCCCCTCGTTCGTGAACGGGCTGCTGGCCCGCTTCAAGGACCTGAAGCCGAGCCTGCGGCGCAGCGAGAGCTGACCGCACGGCCCGGCGCCGGCACCGCCATACGGAAGGGCCCGCAGCGTACGCGTTGCGGGCCCTTCCGTATGCGGCGCGGGGCGCGGGAACGAAAAACCGGTGGGCGCCGGACCCCCGCAAGGGTCCGGCGCCCACCGGTAAACGTTTCTGCTGGTCCGGAGACCGGGACTCAGAGTTCCTCGTGCGCCACCGCGCGACGGGCGTCCGCGTCCAGCACGCCCCAGCTGATCAGCTGCTCGGTCAGGACCGAGGGGGACTGGTCGTAGATGACGGCCAGGGTGCGCAGGTCGTCCTGGCGGATCGACAGCACCTTGCCGTTGTAGTCGCCCCGCTGGCTCTGGATCGTCGCAGCGTAACGCTGCAGCGGGCCGGCCTTCTCGGCGGGGACGCCCGCCAGGCGCTCCAGGTCGAGACGCAGCTTCGGCGGCGGCTCGGCAGCCCCGCCGGGCGTCGTACCCGGCAGCAGTTCCTGCACCGGAACCCCGTAGAAGTCCGCCAGCTCGGCAAGACGCTGGACGGTCACGGCGCGGTCCCCGCGCTCGTAAGAACCGACCACGACGGCCTTCCACCGGCCCTGGGACTTCTCCTCGACACCGTGGAGGGAAAGGCCCTGCTGGGTGCGGATGGCGCGGAGCTTGGCCCCGAGCTGTTTGGCGTATTCGCTGGACATAACGCTCCCGGACGCTGTGACGCTGTGACTGGTGGACACTGCGACTACGTAACTACGTAACTACGTGCGGCTCCGCCGCGCGGCTGGTAACTCACTGTGAGGTTACGCAGCGTTACTTGGATGCGTCAAGCCGAATGGTCTTCGTCGCCCCCTGGGTGTTCGTCCCAGCAGCCCGGAGAGGGTCATTCCGTACCGGCCCGGTCCGAGTCACCGGCCTCTCCCTGGTACCGTGTGAGACGTACATCAGACGTCCTTTAAGGTCCGTCCCGTGAGGCGGAGAAGGAGGTCCTTTTCATGGACACTCAGCAGAACACCGATTCCATGCGCCCCGTACTCGAAGCGCAGGACATCGCACGGGTCCTGACCCGCATCGCCCACGAGATCGTCGAACGCGCCAAGGGCGCCGACGACGTGGTGCTCCTCGGCATTCCCACCCGCGGTGTCTACCTCGCCCGCCGGCTGGCCGCCAAGCTCGAAGAGATCACCGGTACGAAGATCCCGGTCGGCTCCCTCGACATCACGATGTACCGCGACGACCTGCGGATGAAGCCCGCCCGGGCGATCGGTCGCACCGAGATCCCCGGCGACGACCTCGACGGCCGCCTCGTCGTCCTCGTCGACGACGTGCTCTTCTCCGGCCGCACCATCCGCGCCGCTCTCGACGCCCTCGGCGACCTCGGCCGCCCCCGCGCCGTGCAGCTCGCGGTCCTCGTCGACAGAGGCCACCGCGAACTGCCGATCCGCGCCGACTACGTCGGCAAGAACCTCCCCACGTCGCTGCGGGAGACCGTCAAGGTCCAGCTCCAGGAGGAGGACGGCCGTGACGCCGTGCTGCTCGGCCAGCGGACCGCCCAGGCAGCAGGTCAGTAGACCGTTCTGGTGACGGGCCCCGACCGGGCCCGCGCCGAGGCCTGCCCTGCCCGCTCGCACCCCTGCAGTCAGTCCGCCTGCCCTCCCGACCTACGGAGCCATCCAGATGAAGCGCCACCTCATCTCGGCCGCCGACCTCACGCGCGACGACGCCGTCCTGATCCTCGACACCGCCGAGGAGATGGCCCGTGTCGCGGACCGGCCGATCAAGAAGCTGCCCACCCTGCGCGGCCTCACCGTCGTCAACCTCTTCTTCGAGGACTCGACCCGCACCCGGATCTCCTTCGAGGCGGCCGCCAAGCGGCTCTCGGCCGACGTCATCAACTTCTCCGCGAAGGGTTCGTCCGTTTCCAAGGGCGAATCCCTGAAGGACACCGCGCTGACCCTGGAGGCCATGGGCGCCGACGCGGTCGTCATCCGCCACCACGCCTCCGGCGCCCCCTACCGGCTCGCGACCTCCGGCTGGATCGACTCCGCCGTCGTCAACGCCGGCGACGGCACCCACGAGCACCCCACGCAGGCCCTGCTGGACGCCTTCACCATGCGCCGCCGCCTGGTCGGCCGCGACGCCGGCCTCGGCAGGGACCTGAACGGCCGCCGGATCACCATCGTCGGCGACATCCTGCACAGCCGCGTGGCCCGCTCCAACGTCCACCTGCTGCACACCCTCGGCGCCGAGGTCACCCTGGTGGCCCCGCCCACGCTCGTCCCGATCGGCGTCGAGACCTGGCCCTGCGAGGTCTCGTACAACCTCGACGAGGTGCTGCCGAAGTCCGATGCGGTGATGATGCTGCGTGTGCAGCGCGAACGCATGAACGCCGCCTTCTTCCCGACCGAGCGCGAGTACTCCCGCCGGTACGGCCTCGACGGCGACCGCATGGCGAAGATGCCCGAGCACGCCATCGTGATGCACCCCGGCCCGATGAACCGCGGCATGGAGATCACCGCCCAGGTCGCCGACTCCGACCGCTGCACGGCCGTCGAGCAGGTCGCCAACGGCGTCTCCACCCGGATGGCCGTCCTGTACCTGCTGCTCGGAGGCTCCGAGCCCGCCGTCACCACCACCCCCGCCGCTGCCCGTACCGAGGAGAGCAAGTAACCATGAGCAAGATCCTTATCCGTGGCGCGAAGGTACTCGGCGGCGAGGCGCAGGACGTCCTGATCGACGGCGAGACCATCGCCGAGGTCGGCCAGAACCTGTCCGCCGAAGGCGCGACCGTCATCGAGGCCGAGGGCCAGATCCTCCTCCCCGGCCTCGTCGACCTGCACACCCACCTGCGCGAGCCCGGCCGCGAGGACTCCGAGACCGTCCTCACCGGCACCCGCGCCGCCGCCTCCGGCGGCTACACCGCCGTGTTCGCCATGGCGAACACCTTCCCGGTCGCCGACACCGCCGGCGTCGTCGAGCAGGTCTGGCGCCTGGGCAAGGAGTCCGGCTACTGCGACGTGCAGCCCATCGGCGCCGTCACCGTCGGCCTGGAGGGCAGGCAGCTCTCCGAGCTGGGCGCCATGCACGAGTCCGCCGCCCGCGTCACCGTCTTCTCCGACGACGGCAAGTGCGTGGACGACGCCGTGATCATGCGCCGCGCCCTGGAGTACGTGAAGGCCTTCGGCGGAGTCGTCGCCCAGCACGCCCAGGAGCCCCGCCTCACCGAGGGCGCGCAGATGAACGAGGGCGTCGTCTCCGCGGAACTCGGTCTCGGCGGCTGGCCGGCCGTCGCCGAGGAGTCGATCATCGCCCGCGACGTCCTGCTCGCCGAGCACGTCGGCTCCCGCGTCCACATCTGCCACCTCTCCACCGCCGGATCCGTCGAGATCGTCCGCTGGGCCAAGTCCCGCGGCATCGACGTCACCGCCGAGGTCACCCCGCACCACCTCCTCC
Organism: Streptomyces sp. NPDC001549; assembly: GCF_042894025.1. Classification (NCBI taxonomy): domain Bacteria; kingdom Bacillati; phylum Actinomycetota; class Actinomycetes; order Kitasatosporales; family Streptomycetaceae; genus Streptomyces; species Streptomyces sp. NPDC001549. The sequence continues at coordinate 148,528 of NZ_JBIAVJ010000007.1, read as the reverse complement.
TCACCGAGGAGCTCGTGCGCTCGTACAACGCGGTCTACAAGGTCAACCCGCCGCTGCGCACCGAGCGCGACGTGCTGGCCCTGCGCGAGGCGCTCGCCGACGGCACGATCGACATCGTCGCCACCGACCACGCCCCGCACCCGCACGAGGACAAGGACTGCGAGTGGGCCGCCGCCGCCATGGGCATGGTCGGCCTGGAGACCGCGCTCTCCGTCGTCCAGCAGACGATGGTCGAGACCGGGCTGCTCGACTGGGCGGGCGTCGCCGAGCGGATGTCCTTCGCTCCGGCGCGCATCGGCAGCCTGGAGAACCACGGCCGTCCCGTCTCGGCAGGTGAACCCGCGAACCTGACCTTGGTCGATACCTCGTACCGTGGTGTCGTGGACCCCGCACATTTCGCCTCCCGCAGCCGCAACACGCCTTACGAGGGCCGTGAGCTGCCGGGGCGCGTCACTCATACCTTCCTGCGGGGCCGGGCAACGGTCGTGGACGGGAAACTGGCGTGACACCTGCAGTAATCCAACTGGCCGCCGAGGCCGCCGAACGACAGTCGGCGGAGGTGACCAGCTTCGGTGCCCGCATGGCGTGGGTGATCGGCCTGGCCGTCTTCGTCGCGTTCGTCTACTGGCTGATGCGGCAGGGCTGGAAATGGCGCGGCGCTCTGCAGAACGATCTGCCGGAGCTGCCCGCCGCACCCGACGGTCTTCCCGAGCACCGGCTGGCCCTGACCGGCCGGTACCACGGGTCCACCACTGCAGGACAGTGGCTCGACCGGATCGTCGCCCACGGTCTGGGCCTGCGCAGCCGGGTCGAGCTCACGCTCACCGACGCGGGCCTCGATGTGGTCCGACCGGGGGCCAACGACTTCTTCGTACCGGCCGCGCAACTGCGCGGCGCCCGCCTCGACAAGGGAATCGCGGGCAAGGTACTCACCGAGGGCGGTCTGCTCGTCGTCACCTGGGCGCACGGCGACAAGCTGATCGACTCCGGATTCCGCTCCGACCGCGCGGCCGAACACGCCGCCTGGGTCGAAGCCGTCAATCTCATGAACTCATCCATCACGACGGAAGGCGCCGAACGATGACGACCTCCACCAGGGGAGCAGCCAAAGCTCCCGCCGTACTCGTCCTGGAGGACGGTCGGATCTTCCGCGGCCGCGCCTACGGCGCTGTGGGGGAGACCTTCGGCGAGGCCGTGTTCTCCACCGGCATGACCGGCTACCAGGAGACCCTCACCGACCCGTCGTACCACCGGCAGGTCGTCGTGATGACCGCCCCGCACGTGGGCAACACCGGCGTCAACGACGAGGACCCCGAGTCCTCCCGCATCTGGGTCGCCGGCTACGTCGTACGCGACCCCGCCCGCGTCCCCTCCAACTGGCGCTCCCGCCGCTCGCTGGACGAGGAGCTGGTCAAGCAGGGCGTCGTCGGCATCTCCGGCATCGACACCCGCGCCCTGACCCGCCACCTGCGCGAGCGCGGCGCCATGCGCGTCGGCATCTTCTCGGGCGAGGCCTGGGTCGGCATCCGCGACGAGGCCCTGCTGGCCAAGGTCAAGTCGCAGCCGCAGATGAAGGGCGCGAACCTCTCCGCCGAGGTCGCCACCAAGGAGACGTACGTCGTCCCCGCGATCGGCGAGAAGCGCTTCACCGTCGCCGCCGTCGACCTCGGCATCAAGGGCATGACCCCGCACCGGATGGCCGAACGCGGCATCGAGGTGCACGTGCTGCCCGCCACCGCCACCGTCGAGGACGTCTACGCGGTCCAGCCGGACGGCGTGTTCTTCTCCAACGGCCCGGGCGACCCGGCCACCGCCGACGGCCCCGTCGCCGTCATGCAGGGCGTGCTGGAGCGCAAGACCCCGCTCTTCGGCATCTGCTTCGGCAACCAGATCCTGGGCCGCGCGCTCGGCTTCGGCACCTACAAGCTGAAGTACGGCCACCGCGGCATCAACCAGCCGGTGCAGGACCGCACCACCGGCAAGGTCGAGATCACCGCGCACAACCACGGCTTCGCCGTCGACGCGCCCCTCGACAAGGTCACCGAGACCGCCTACGGCCGCGCCGAGGTCTCCCACGTCTGCCTGAACGACAACGTCGTCGAAGGCCTCCAGCTGCTCGACCAGCCGGCCTTCAGCGTCCAGTACCACCCCGAGGCGGCCGCCGGCCCGCACGACGCCGCGTACCTCTTCGACCGCTTCACGTCTTTGATGGAAACCGCCCTGATGGAGGCCGAGCGTGCCTAAGCGCACCGATATCCAGTCCGTCCTGGTCATCGGCTCCGGCCCGATCGTCATCGGACAGGCCGCCGAGTTCGACTACTCCGGCACCCAGGCCTGCCGCATCCTCAAGGCCGAGGGCCTGCGGGTCATCCTGGTGAACTCCAACCCCGCGACGATCATGACCGACCCGGAGATCGCCGACGCCACGTACGTCGAGCCGATCACCCCCGAGTTCGTCGAGAAGATCATCGCCAAGGAGCGCCCCGACGCGCTCCTCCCGACCCTCGGCGGCCAGACCGCGCTCAACACCGCGATCTCCATGCACGAGCAGGGTGTGCTGGAGAAGTACGGCGTCGAGCTCATCGGCGCCAACGTCGAGGCCATCAACAAGGGCGAGGACCGCGACCTCTTCAAGGGCGTCGTCGAGGCCGTCAAGGCCAAGATCGGATACGGCGAGTCCGCCCGCTCGGTCATCTGCCACTCGATGGACGACGTCATCAAGGGCGTCGACACCCTCGGCGGCTACCCCGTCGTCGTCCGCCCCTCCTTCACCATGGGCGGCGCCGGCTCCGGCTTCGCCCACAACGAGGACGAGCTGCGCCGCATCGCCGGCCAGGGCCTCACGCTCTCCCCGACCACCGAGGTGCTCCTGGAGGAGTCCATCCTCGGCTGGAAGGAGTACGAGCTGGAGCTGATGCGCGACACCAAGGACAACGTGGTCGTCGTCTGCTCCATCGAGAACTTCGACCCGATGGGCGTCCACACCGGTGACTCCATCACCGTCGCCCCGGCGATGACCCTCACCGACCGTGAGTACCAGCGGCTGCGCGACATCGGCATCGCGATCATCCGCGAGGTCGGCGTCGACACCGGCGGCTGCAACATCCAGTTCGCGATCGACCCGACCGACGGCCGCGTCATCGTCATCGAGATGAACCCGCGCGTCTCCCGCTCCTCGGCGCTCGCGTCGAAGGCCACCGGCTTCCCGATCGCCAAGATCGCCGCCAAGCTGGCCATCGGCTACACGCTCGACGAGGTCCCCAACGACATCACCGAGAAGACCCCGGCCTCCTTCGAGCCGTCCCTCGACTACGTCGTCGTCAAGGCCCCGCGCTTCGCCTTCGAGAAGTTCCCGCTGGCCGACGCCACCCTCACCACCACCATGAAGTCGGTCGGCGAGGCCATGGCCATCGGCCGCAACTTCACCGAGGCCCTCCAGAAGGCCCTGCGCTCCCTGGAGAAGAAGGGCTCGCAGTTCACCTTCGTCGGCCCCACCGGCGACAAGGACGAGCTGCTGCGCATCGCGGTCCGCCCGACCGACGGCCGCATCAACACCGTCATGCAGGCCATCCGCGCCGGCGCCACCCAGGAAGAGGTCTTCGAGTTCACGAAGATCGACCCCTGGTTCGTCGACCAGCTCTTCCTCATCAAGGAGATCGCGGACGAGCTGACCGCCGCCGAGAAGCTCGGCCCCGAGCTGCTCGCCGAGGCCAAGCGCCACGGCTTCTCCGACGCCCAGATCGCCGAGATCCGCGGCCTGCGCGAGGACGTCGTCCGCGAGGTCCGGCACGCCCTCGGTGTCCGCCCGGTCTACAAGACGGTCGACACCTGCGCCGCCGAGTTCGCCGCGAAGACCCCGTACTTCTACTCCTCGTACGACGAGGAGTCCGAGGTCGCTCCCCGCACCAAGCCCGCGGTGATCATCCTGGGCTCCGGCCCGAACCGCATCGGCCAGGGCATCGAGTTCGACTACTCCTGCGTCCACGCCTCCTTCGCCCTCAGCGACGCCGGCTACGAGACCGTGATGGTCAACTGCAACCCGGAGACCGTCTCCACCGACTACGACACCTCCGACCGCCTGTACTTCGAGCCGCTCACGCTCGAGGACGTGCTGGAGATCGTCCACGCCGAGTCGCTGGCCGGCCCCATCGCCGGTGTCATCGTCCAGCTGGGCGGCCAGACCCCGCTGGGCCTCGCCCAGGCCCTCAAGGACAACGGCGTCCCCGTCGTCGGCACCTCCCCGGAGGCCATCCACGCCGCCGAGGACCGTGGCGCCTTCGGCCAGGTCCTCGCCGACGCCGGCCTGCCGGCCCCCAAGCACGGCACCGCCACCACCTTCGCGGGTGCGAAGGCGATCGCCGACGAGATCGGCTACCCGGTCCTGGTCCGCCCGTCCTACGTGCTCGGCGGCCGCGGCATGGAGATCGTCTACGACGAGGCCCGCCTCGAGTCGTACATCGCCGAGTCCACCGAGATCTCCCCGACCCGCCCCGTGCTGGTCGACCGCTTCCTCGACGACGCGATCGAGATCGACGTCGACGCCCTCTACGACGGCCACGAGCTCTACCTCGGCGGCGTCATGGAGCACATCGAGGAAGCCGGCATCCACTCGGGCGACTCGGCCTGCGCCCTGCCCCCGATCACCCTCGGCGGCTACGACATCAAGCGCCTGCGCGCCTCCACCGAGGCGATCGCCAAGGGCGTCGGCGTCCGCGGCCTGATCAACATCCAGTTCGCGATGGCCGGGGACATCCTCTACGTCCTGGAGGCCAACCCGCGCGCCTCCCGGACCGTCCCCTTCACCTCGAAGGCCACCGCCGTCCCGCTCGCGAAGGCCGCCGCCCGCATCTCCCTCGGCACCACCATCGCCGAGCTGCGCGCCGAGGGCCTGCTGCCGAAGACCGGCGACGGCGGCACCCTGCCGATCGACGCGCCGATCTCCGTCAAGGAGGCCGTCATGCCGTGGTCGCGCTTCCGCGACATCCACGGCCGCGGCGTGGACACCGTCCTCGGCCCCGAGATGCGCTCCACCGGCGAGGTCATGGGCATCGACGCCGTCTTCGGCACCGCCTACGCCAAGTCGCAGGCCGGCGCCTACGGCCCGCTGCCCACCAAGGGCCGCGCCTTCATCTCCGTGGCCAACCGCGACAAGCGCTCGATGATCTTCCCGGCGCGCGAGCTCGTCGCCCACGGCTTCGAGCTGATGGCCACCTCCGGCACCGCCGAGGTGCTGCGCCGCAACGGCATCAACGCCACCGTGGTGCGCAAGCTCAGCGAGGGCGAGGGCCCGAACGGCGAGAAGACCATCGTCCAGCTGATCCACGACGGCCAGGTCGACCTGATCGTCAACACCCCGTACGGCACCGGCGGCCGCCTCGACGGCTACGAGATCCGTACGGCGGCCGTGGCCCGCAGCGTCCCCTGCCTGACCACGGTCCAGGCGCTCGCCGCCGCCGTCCAGGGCATCGACGCGCTCAACCGCGGCGACGTGGGCGTCCGCTCCCTCCAGGAGCACGCGGAGCACCTGACCGCGGCCCGCGACTGACGCAGGCCCGCACAGCCAGCCCGGACACGGGGAGGGGGACACCGGTTTCACGACGGGTGTCCCCCTCTTCACGAGCGCAGAGGGATTTTCCGACGATGTATAAAACCTTCTTCAACCTGGTCTTCAAGCGGATGGACCCGGAGCAGGCCCACTACCTGGCCTTCCGCTGGATCCGCCTCGCCGCCCGCACCCCCGTGCTGCGCACCTTCGTCGCGGCCGCCCTGGCCCCGCGCTACGAGGAGCTCCGCACCGAGGCCCTCGGCCTGCGCATGCACGGCCCCTTCGGCCTCGCCGCCGGCTTCGACAAGAACGCCGTGGCCATCGACGGCATGTCGATGCTCGGCTTCGACCACATCGAGATCGGCACGGTCACGGCCGAGCCGCAGCCCGGCAACCCGAAGAAGCGGCTCTTCCGCCTCGTGCCGGACCGGGCGCTGATCAACCGCATGGGCTTCAACAACGAGGGCTCGGCGGCCGTGGCGGCCCGCCTGGCGGCCCGTGAGGCGGTCTTCAGGACCGTCGTCGGCGTCAACATCGGCAAGACGAAGGTCGTGCCCGAGGAGGAGGCCGTGGGGGACTACGTCGCCTCCACCGAGCGCCTCGCCCGGCACGCCGACTACCTCGTGGTGAACGTCTCCTCCCCGAACACCCCGGGCCTGCGCAACCTCCAGGCCACCGAGTCGCTGCGCCCGCTGCTGACGGCCGTACGTGAGGCCGCCGACCGCACGGTGACCGACCGCCGGGTGCCGCTGCTGGTCAAGATCGCCCCCGACCTGGCCGACGAGGACGTCGACGCGGTCGCCGACCTGGCCCTGGAGCTGGGCCTCGACGGCATCATCGCGACGAACACCACCATCGCCCGCGAGGGGCTGGGCCTGAAGTCCTCCCCGTCCCTGGTGAAGGAGACCGGCGGACTGTCCGGCGCCCCGGTCAAGGAGCGCTCGCTGGAGGTCCTGCGCCGCCTGTACGCCCGGGTGGGGGACCGCCTGGTCCTGGTCGGGGTCGGCGGCATCGAGAACGCCGAGGACGCCTGGCAGCGGATCCTGGCCGGCGCCACGCTGATCCAGGGCTACAGCGCCTTCATCTACGAGGGCCCGTTCTACGCCCGTGCCATCCACAAGGGCCTTGCCGCACGCCTGGCCAACAGCCCGTACGCGACGCTCGCCGAAGCGGTGGGCGCCGAGACCCGAAAGGCCACCAAGTGACTGTGATCCCGTTCGGCGCCCGCCTGCGCGCTGCGATGGACTCCCGGGGCCCGCTGTGCGTCGGCATCGACCCGCACGCCGCCCTGCTGGCGCAGTGGGGCCTGCAGGACGACATCGCGGGCCTGGAGCGGTTCTCCCGTACGGTCGTCGAGGCGCTCGCCGAGTCGGTGGCGGTCTTCAAGCCCCAGGCGGCCTTCTTCGAGCGCTTCGGCTCGAAGGGTGTGGCCGTCCTGGAGCGGGCCGTCGCGGACGCCCGGGCGGCCGGGACGCTGGTCGTCATGGACGCGAAGCGCGGGGACATCGGCTCGACCATGGCGGCGTACGCCTCGGCCTTCCTGGACCCGGCCTCGCCGCTGTTCTCGGACGCGCTGACGGTCTCCCCGTACCTGGGCTACGGCTCGCTGAAGCCGGCCGTCGACCTGGCCCGGGAGTCGGGCGCGGGCCTGTTCGTCCTGGCGCTGACCTCGAACCCGGAGGGCGCCGAAGTCCAGCGGGCGGTCCGCGAGGACGGCCGGACGATCGGCGCGACGATGCTGGCGCACCTGGCGGCGGAGAACGCGGACGCCACGCCCATGGGCTCCTTCGGCGCGGTGGTCGGTGCCACGCTGGGCGATCTGTCCTCCTTCGACCTGGACATCAACGGGCCCCTGCTGGCCCCCGGCATCGGCGCGCAGGGCGCGACGGCGGCGGACCTGCCGGGCGTCTTCGGCAAGGCCGTGCGCAACGTGGTCCCGAACGTCTCGCGGGGGGTCCTGAAGCACGGTCCGGACGTGAGCGCCCTGCGCGACGCGGCGCGGCGCTTCGCCGACGAGATCCACGAGGCCGTCACCGCGTAACCGGTCACCTGGGAGGCCCTGCCGCACCTCCGCGGCAGGGCCTCTCGCATTTCTTGGCGAAACTCGAACGCTCTTCATCGGACAAAACCGGGGTATTTTGTCCGTGATGTACGGTTCAGTGGAGGCTGACCAGGACTTTTCGTCCGTTCTCGCTGACTGGAGCGTTGTTGGCCGCTAGTCTCCGACCAGAGTGAACGTGCAGCGAACGCGTTTCGATCGCTGTTCGGGAGCTCGCCAGGTGTGGTGCCTTCGGGCTGCCCACCGGTCCGTATCCGACAGTTCGACATCCGAGGTGACGTAGGCGTGGCTCTTCCGCCCCTTACCCCTGAACAGCGCGCAGCCGCGCTCGAAAAGGCCGCCGCGGCTCGCCGGGAGCGGGCCGAGGTCAAGAATCGACTCAAGCACTCCGGCGCCTCGCTCCAAGAGGTCATCAAGACGGGCCAGGAGAACGACGTCATCGGAAAGATGAAGGTCTCCGCCCTGCTGGAGTCTCTGCCTGGCGTGGGCAAGGTGCGCGCCAAGCAGATCATGGAGCGTCTCGGCATCTCCGAGTCCCGGCGTGTCCGAGGTCTCGGTTCCAACCAGATCGCCTCTCTGGAGCGCGAGTTCGGCAGCACCGGCGCCTGAGGCGTCGCCTGAAGTTCTCCCGGCGTTCTCAGGCAGTCCTGAGAACCTGGATAATCGCTCTATGGCAGCAGAGGTTCGTCCGCGGCTGACCGTGCTCTCCGGCCCCTCAGGGGTCGGCAAGAGCACGGTCGTCGCGCATATGCGCAAGGTTCACCCCGAGGTGTGGCTCTCGGTGTCGGCCACCACCCGCAAGCCGCGGCCCGGTGAGCGACACGGAGTCCACTACTTCTTCGTCAATGACGACGAGTTCGACAAGCTGATCGCCAACGGCGAGCTGCTGGAGTGGGCCGAGTTCGCGGGCAACCGCTACGGCACCCCCCGCGGCGCGGTGCTGGAACGCCTGGACAACGGCGAGCCGGTACTGCTGGAGATCGATCTCCAGGGCGCACGGCTCGTCCGCGAGTCCAAGCCCGACGCCCAGCTGGTCTTCCTGGCCCCGCCGAGCTGGGACGAGCTGGTCCGCCGGCTGACCGGCCGGGGCACCGAATCGGCGGAGGTCATCGAGCGCCGGCTCGCCGCCGCCAAGATCGAACTCGCTGCCGAATCCGAGTTCGACACCACCCTGGTCAACACCTCCGTCGAGGATGTAGCCCGTGAGCTGCTAGCCTTGATGGCAGTTGTCTGATCGTTGATCGATGTTTTTCATTCGATCGATTCCAGGACGGCCCCATCTTTCACCCATCTTCGGAAGGTAGAGCGTGTCCTCTTCCATCACTGCGCCCGAGGGCATCATCAACCCGCCGATCGACGAGCTGCTCGAGGCTACCGACTCGAAGTACAGCCTCGTGATCTACGCGGCCAAGCGCGCGCGCCAGATCAACGCGTACTACTCGCAGCTCGGTGAGGGCCTGCTGGAGTACGTCGGCCCGCTGGTGGACACCCACGTCCACGAGAAGCCGCTTTCGATCGCGCTGCGCGAGATCAACGCTGGTCTGCTGACCTCCGAGGCCATCGAGGCCCCGGCCCAGTAAGGCACCAGAAGTCCTTTCACCACAGGCCCGGCAGAACATCTGCCGGGCCTGTGGTGTGTCATGGGTGGGTACGACGACGATCAGAGCCGAACGCGTCACAGCCGTCGAAGGGAAGTACGTGGTGGACAAGCCGAAGGTCGTACTGGGAGTCAGTGGCGGGATCGCCGCCTACAAGGCGTGCGAGCTGCTGCGCCGACTGACCGAGTCCGGCCACGACGTGCGGGTGGTGCCCACCGCGGCCTCCCTGAACTTCGTGGGGGAGGCCACCTGGTCCGCCCTCTCCGGGAACCCGGCCTCCACCGAGGTCTGGGAATCCGTCCACGAGGTGCCGCACGTGCGCATCGGGCAGTCCGCCGACCTCGTCGTCGTCGCCCCCGCCACGGCCGACATGCTGGCCAAGGCCGCCCACGGGCTCGCCGACGACCTGCTGACGAACACCCTGCTCACCGCCCGCTGCCCGGTGGTCTTCGCCCCGGCCATGCACACCGAGATGTGGGAGCACCCCGCCACTCAGGAGAACGTGGCCACGCTGCGCCGGCGCGGCGCCCTCGTCATCGAGCCCGCCGTCGGCCGGCTCACCGGCAAGGACACCGGCAAGGGACGGCTGCCCGACCCCGAGGAGATCTTCGAGGTCTGCCGCCACGTCTTGAGAAGGCAGGGTGTGGCCCGCGGGGTGGCCGGGCCGGACCTCGCCGGGCGGCACGTGGTGATCAGCGCGGGCGGCACGCGGGAGCCGCTGGACCCGGTCCGCTTCCTCGGCAACCGCTCCTCCGGCAAGCAGGGCTACGCCCTCGCCCGTACCGCCGTCGCCCGCGGCGCCCGGGTCACCCTGGTTTCGGCCAACACCGCGCTGGCCGACCCGGCCGGGGTGGACGTCGTACGCGTGGGGACGGCCGTGCAGCTGCGGGAGGCCGTGCTCAAGGCCGCCGCGGACGCCGACGCCGTGGTGATGGCCGCGGCCGTGGCCGACTTCCGGCCCGCCGAATACGCGGGCGGAAAGATCAAGAAGAAGGACGGGCAGGAGCCGGCGCCGGTGGCGCTCGTACGTAATCCGGACGTTCTCGCGGAGATCTCGGCCGATCGTGCCAGGGCCGGACAAGTGGTCGTGGGATTCGCCGCCGAGACCGACGACGTCCTCGCGAACGGCCGCGCCAAGCTCGCCCGAAAGGGCTGTGATCTTCTCGTCGTGAACGAGGTCGGGGAGGCTCGAACCTTTGGTTCTGAGGAGAATGAAGCGGTCATCCTGGCCTCCGATGGCTCTGAGACGCACGTGCCCCATGGTCCGAAGGAGGCCCTGGCCGAGGTGATTTGGGACCAGGTGGCGGTCCGGCTTTAGCCGCGACGCGCCTGGGCCGATTCCCCTTCTCCAGGTCACCTCCGTGCGTAAGAATGGGAGTGCCGCAGGTCACACGGCTCCCATAAGGCGAGACGGGTGGTCCAGGAAACGGTGGCGACCGATAAACTGCATCCGGAACGTGATCGGGCGCAGCCCCCGATGTGGTTCCGCCAAATGATCAGCCAGCAGCCGCTGCAACCCCAGGGAGCGTTGTGTCCCGTCGTCTGTTCACCTCGGAGTCCGTCACCGAGGGCCACCCCGACAAGATCGCTGACCAGATCAGCGACACGATCCTCGACGCGCTCCTCACCGAGGACCCCACCTCGCGCGTCGCCGTGGAGACCTTGATCACCACGGGTCTCGTGCACATCGCGGGAGAGGTGACGACGAAGGCCTACGCGCCGATCGCGCAGCTCGTCCGGGACAAGATCCTCGAGATCGGCTACGACTCCTCCAAGAAGGGCTTCGACGGCGCCTCCTGCGGCGTGTCGGTGTCCATCGGCGCCCAGTCCCCGGACATCGCGCAGGGCGTCGACACCGCCTACGAGAAGCGCGTCGAGGGCGACGAGGACGAGCTGGACAAGCAGGGCGCCGGCGACCAGGGCCTGATGTTCGGCTACGCCTGCGACGAGACCCCCGAGCTCATGCCGCTGCCGATCCACATCGCGCACCGGCTGTCCCGCCGGCTCTCCGAGGTCCGCAAGAACGGGACCATCCCGTACCTGCGCCCCGACGGCAAGACCCAGGTCACCATCGAGTACGACGGCGACAAGGCCGTGCGCCTGGACACCGTCGTGGTCTCCTCGCAGCACGCCTCGGACATCGACCTCGACTCGCTGCTCGCTCCCGACATCCGCGAGTTCGTCGTCGAGCACGTCCTGGCCCAGCTCGTCGAGGACGGCATCAAGCTCGACACCGAGGGCTACCGCCTCCTGGTGAACCCCACCGGCCGCTTCGAGATCGGCGGCCCGATGGGCGACGCCGGCCTCACCGGCCGCAAGATCATCATCGACACCTACGGCGGCATGGCCCGCCACGGTGGCGGCGCCTTCTCCGGCAAAGACCCGTCGAAGGTCGACCGCTCCGCCGCCTACGCCATGCGCTGGGTCGCCAAGAACGTGGTCGCCGCCGGTCTCGCCTCGCGCTGCGAGGTGCAGGTCGCGTACGCCATCGGCAAGGCCGAGCCCGTCGGTCTCTTCGTCGAGACCTTCGGCACCGCCAAGGTGGAGGTCCAGAAGATCGAGGACGCGATCGGCGAGGTCTTCGACCTGCGCCCGGCCGCGATCATCCGCGACCTGGACCTGCTGCGCCCGATCTACGCCCAGACCGCCGCCTACGGCCACTTCGGCCGTGAGCTGCCGGACTTCACCTGGGAGCGCACCGACCGCGTGGACGCCCTGCGCACGGCCGCCGGCCTGTAAGCACCCGCGATACGGCCCCGGACCTTGAGGTCCGGGGCCGTATTTCGTTGGTGTGGCCCGTCCCGCGCGCATAGGCTGGCGCCGCCCTCCCGGTGCGAGGGGTGACGGCTTCATCTGGAGCGGGGTGCGAACCCCGTGTCGAAGGAAGCGCAGGACCCGCCGCCGCCCGGCCCGATCTCGGGAGGGCGCACGCACCGCGCCGCCGCTGTCAGCGGCATTTGGTAAGAATGCTGATGTGAGCAGCGCGAATGAGTCCCCGCCGGAGCAGCTCGCGCTGATCCGGGACATGGTCGCCGAGGCGAAGGCCAAGGCGCCCAAGGCGAAGCCGCGCACCTGGCGCGGGGCCGCCGTCGCCGCCGAGCTGCCCGTCGCCCGGATCCTCGTGAACAAGGGCGTGCTCCACCTCGACCAGCTCTGGGACTACGCCGTCCCCGAGGAGCTCTCCGAGGCCGCCCAGCCCGGCGTCCGCGTCCGCGTCCGCTTCGGCGCCGGCTCCCACCATGTGCGCGGCGGCCGCCGCGAGGGCGGCGGCCTCATCGACGGCTTCATCGTGGAGCGCCGCGCCGAGTCCGACTACGAGGGCGCACTGGCCGCCCTCGCCCACGTGGTCTCGCCCGAGGTGGTCCTCAGCCCCCGCATGCTCGCCCTCGCCCGGGCCGTCGCCGACCGGTACGCGGGCAGCCTCGCCGACGTGCTCCAGCTCGCCCTGCCCGCGCGGAGCGCCCGCGCCGAGGCCAAGCCCTCACCGGAACCCCTGCCGCCGCCGCCCGCACCCGAGCCCGCCGGCTGGGAGCGGTACGGCGCCGGACCCGGCTTCCTGCGCGCCCTCGCCACCGGCGCCGCCCCGCGCGCCGTGTGGACCGCCCTGCCCGGCCCCGGCTGGGCCGACGAACTCGCCCGCGCCATGGCCGCCACCCTGGCCTCCGGGCGCGGGGCCCTCGCCGTGCTCCCCGACGGGCGGACCGCCGCCCGCGTCGACGCCGCCCTGACCGCCCTGCTCGGCGAAGGCCGGCACGCTCTGCTGACCGCCGAGTCGGGGCCCGAGAAGCGCTACCGCCAATGGCTGGCCGTGCACCGGGGCTCCGTGCGGGCCGTCATCGGCACCCGGGCCGCGATGTTCGCACCCGTACGGGACCTCGGGCTGGTCGCCATCTGGGACGACGGCGACTCCAGCCACAGCGACGACAACGCCCCCTTCCCGCACGTCCGGGAGGTACTGGAACTGCGCGCCGTCAACGACGGCTGCGGCTTCCTCGCGGGCAGTACGAGCTGCACCGTGGAAGCCGCCCAGCTGGTCGAGTCCGGCTGGGCCAGGCCCCTGATCGCCGACCGCGAGACCGTACGGGCCTGCGCGCCCCGGATCCGGACCGTCGGGGACGAGCTGCTCGCCCGCGACGAGGCCGCCCGGGCCGCGCGCCTGCCGAGCCTGGCCTGGGAGACCGTACGGGAAGGGCTGAAGACCGGGCCCGTGCTCGTGCAGGTACCGCGGCGGGGCTACGTGCCCCGGCTGGCGTGCGAGCGGTGCCGCACTCCCGCCCGCTGCACGGTCTGCGCGGGACCGCTGGAGGCCCCCGACGAGCGGGACCTGAGGTGCGGGTGGTGCGGGCGGGGCGAGCCGTCCTGGCACTGCGAGGAATGCGGGTCGTTCCGGCTGCGGGCCCAGGTGGTCGGCGCGCGGCGCACCGCCGAGGAACTGGGACGGGCCTTCCCGGCCGTGGCCGTACGGACCTCCGGACGCGACCACGTCCTCGACGAGGTTCCGGACCGGCCCGCACTGGTGGTGTGCACCCCGGGCGCCGAACCGGTGGCCGCGGGCGCCGGGTACGCGGCCGCGCTGCTGCTCGACGGCTGGGCCATGCTGACCCGGCCCGACCTGCGGGCCGGCGAGGACGCGCTGCGGCGGTGGATCGCGGCCGCCTCCCTGGTCCGGGGCGACGGCCAGGTCGTGGTGGTCGCCGAACCGACGCTGAGACCCGTCCAGGCGCTCGTCCGGTGGGACCCGGTGGGCCATGCCGTACGGGAGCTCGCGGAGCGGTCCCAGCTCGGCTTCCCCCCGGTGTCCCGGATGGCGGCCGTGGCCGGCCGGGGCGAGGCCGTGGAGGCCTTCCTGGCCGGAGCCGGGCTGCCGCCCGACGCCGAGATCCTGGGGCCGGTGCCGCTCCCCGGGCGGCGCGGCGAGCCGTCCCCCGGGGAGCGGGCACTGGTCCGGGTCCCGCCGGGCAGCGGAGCCGCCCTGGCGGCCGCCCTGAAGTCGGCGCAGGCCGCCCGGATGGCGAAGGGGGTTCCGGCGGCGGAGGCCGTCCGGGTCCGGATCGACCCGCCCGACATCGGCTGACGCGGCCGCGCCGACGCGGTGCGCGCAAGGCCGTCGCCGAACGCCGAAACCCCCGGTGGGGCGACCCGTACGGTCGTCCCACCGGGGGTGGACTCAGGCGCGGCGAGCCGGCGCGGCCGGCCGTCGGGTGTCGGCGTCCCGGCGGCAGGACACCCGTCAGCCGTTACGCGGACCGGGGAAAGCGGGGGAGCGGGGCGCCTCTGCGAGCCCCCGCCCGGGTACACCCCCGGCGGCGGCCGCCTGGGCCTCCTCGCGCACCGGCTGCGGCGGCATCGAGCGCGCCGCCGGGACGGTCGGCAGCGGCCCCAGGGTCCGGGTGGCCGTCCCCTCGGCCAGCGGCTCCGCGGACTCGGCGGACTGCGCCCGCCGGGCCCCGTAGCGGCGGTGCACGGCCTGCTTGGTGACACCCAGAGCCGAACCGACCGCGTCCCACGAGAAACCGAGCGAGCGGTCGAAGTCCACCGCCGCGGTGACCAGCGTCTCGACGCTGTCCCGCAGCTCCTGCGCGAGGCGGACGGTCGGCGCGGGCGCCCGGCCGTAGACGACGAAGCCGGTGGACGGACCCGATCGGCGCGGGCGGTACACGTTGCCGAGCTGGGCGGTGAGCGTACGCAGGGCATCCACCTGCCGGCGAACCCGCTCGATGTCCCGTACCAGGAGGTGCAGGCTGGCCCGGGCTTGGGCGTCGTGGGTGGCGTGGTCGGCCATGAAGAAGCCTCTCGAACCGGTGCTGAAGGGCGGATCGGGCCGCAGACACCGTTCACACGCGGCCCGTTTCGGTCAATCTCTCTTGACCAACGCGCCACCCGTCGCCCAGGTCACGCTGTGGGGGCGTGTCGGCATATGCGAGGGGCGCGCACGTGTGCGTACGCCCCCTCAACACCACAGGTGGGCGGCCCGACCCGCGCCCCATAGACTGGTGCGCTGCTGACAGCCGAGATAGCGAGGTAGTCCCCCAGTGAAGCTCGTCTTCGCAGGCACCCCCGAGGTCGCCGTACCCGCACTGGACGCCCTGATCGCCTCCGGGCGGCACGAGGTCGCCGCCGTCATCACCCGGCCCGACGCACCGGCCGGCCGCGGCCGCCGTCTCGTCGCCAGCCCGGTCGCCGAACGCGCCGAGGAAGCGGGCATCGAGGTGCTCAAGCCCGTCCGCCCCCGCGACCCCGACTTCCAGGCCCGGCTGCGCGAGATCGACCCGGACTGCTGCCCGGTCGTCGCCTACGGCGCCCTGCTCCCCAAGAGCGCCCTCGACATCCCCCGGCACGGCTGGGTCAACCTGCACTTCTCGCTGCTCCCCGCATGGCGCGGAGCCGCGCCCGTCCAGCAGTCGATCATCGCGGGGGACCAGGTCACCGGCGCCTCCACCTTCCGCATCGAGGAGGGCCTGGACACCGGCCCGGTCTACGGCATCCTCACCGAGGAGATCCGGCCCACCGACACCAGCGGCGACCTGCTCACCCGGCTCGCCTTCGCCGGGTCCGGACTGCTCGCCGCCACCATGGACGGCATCGAGGACGGCACCCTGCGCGCCGTCGAGCAGCCCCACGACGGGATCTCCCACGCGCCCAAGATCACGGTGGAGGACGCCCGGATCGACTGGACCGCCCCCGCGATGCGCGCCGACCGCGTGGTGCGCGGCTGCACGCCGGCCCCGGGCGCGTGGACCGTCTTCCGCGGGGAACGCCTCAAGCTGATCTCGCTGGGCCTGGTGCCCGACCGCGCGGACCTTGAGCCGGGCGAGCTGGCCCCCGCCAAGAACAACGTCTACGCCGGCACCGGCTCGCACGCCGTGGAGCTGCTGTGGGTGCAGCCGCAGGGCAAGAAGCCGATGCGGGCCGCCGACTGGGCGCGCGGGGTGCGGATCGCTCCCGGCGAGCGGCTCGGCGGAGCCGACGTAGGCTGACCGGTGGGGACGGCGCCCGAGCGCTGACGTCCCCACGCGCCCCCCCGCACCACACGCAGGACCCGCAGAACCGGCACCACCCGTAGCACTCGTAGCACTCGTAACCCCGGAGCACCTTTCTCGTGAGCGAACAGCCCCGTCAGCCCCGACGCAAGCCTGCCCCCGCAGGCGCGGGCGGCAAGCAGGCCAAGCCCCACCGCCGGCCCCAGAAGGACCCCGTCCGGATGCTGGCCTTCGAGGTGCTCCGGGCGGTGGGCGAGCGCGACGCCTACGCCAACCTCGTGCTGCCGCCGCTGCTCAAGAAGGCCCGCCAGGACGAGACCTTCCAGGCGCGCGACGCGGCACTGGCCACCGAGCTGGTCTACGGGACACTGCGCCGCCAGGGCACCTACGACGCCGTCATCAAGGCGTGCATCGACCGCCCGCTGCGGGAGGTGGACCCGCCGGTGCTGGACGTGCTCTCGCTCGGAGCCCACCAGCTGCTCGGCACCCGCATCCCCACGCACGCGGCCGTCTCGGCGAGCGTGGAACTGGCCCGGGTGGTGCTCGGGGACGGGCGCGCCAAGTTCGTGAACGCCGTCCTGCGGAAGATCGCCGCGCACGACCTGGACGGCTGGCTGGAGCGCGTCGCCCCGCCCTACGAGGACGACGCCGAGGAACACCTCGCGGTGTACCACTCGCACCCCAGGTGGGTCGTCAGCGCCCTGTGGGACGCGCTGGGCGGCGGGCGCGCGGGCATCGAGGACCTGCTGGAGGCCGACAACGAACGGCCCGAGGTGACCCTGGTGGCCCGCCCGGGCCGGTCCACGCCGGAGGAACTGCTGGAGGCCGTCGGCGAGGACTCGGCACTGCCGGGCCGCTGGTCGCCGTACGCCGTCCGGATGGCCGAGGGCGGCGAACCGGGCGCGCTGGAGGCGGTCCGCGAGGGCCGCGCGGGCGTGCAGGACGAGGGAAGCCAGCTGGTGGCCATGGCCCTCGCGGCCGTACCGGTCGAGGGCCGCGACGAGCGGTGGCTCGACGGCTGCGCGGGCCCGGGCGGCAAGGCGGCGCTGCTCGCGGCGCTCGCGGCGCAGCGCGGGGCGTTCCTGCTGGCCTCGGAGAAGCAGCCGCACCGGGCCCGGCTCGTGGAGCGCTCGCTCGCGGGCAACCCGGGCCCGTACCAGGTCATCGCGGCCGACGGCACCCGCCCGGCCTGGCTGCCGGGCTCCTTCGACCGCGTCCTGATGGACGTCCCGTGCTCGGGCCTGGGCGCGCTGCGCCGCCGCCCGGAGGCCCGCTGGCGCCGCCGCCCGGAGGACCTGGAGGGCCTCGCGCCGCTCCAGCGCGGGCTGCTGCGCGAGGCGCTGTCGGCGGTGCGGGTGGGCGGCATCGTCGGCTACGCGACGTGCTCGCCGCACCTGGCGGAGACCCGGGTCATCGTGGACGACGTCCTGAAGGGCCGCGGCGCGGGCCACTCCCCGGTGTCCGCGGAACTGATCGACGCAAGGCCCTTCATGTCGGGCGTCCCGGCCCTGGGCGACGGCCCGGACGTCCAGCTGTGGCCCCACCTGCACGGCACGGACGCGATGTACCTGGCGCTGCTGAGGCGCACGGCGTAGCCGAGCGGGTCTCCTGCTCGACCGGGGGCGGGTGGTGGGGCGGGGGCTCCCGCCCCCCGAAGCCCCCGCCGCACTTCGTCTGACCCCGCCCGCCCGGCTCCCGCTCCCCGGAGCCCCGACCCGCCCCCGCCCCCGCTCCTCCGGCCTCGTCGCGCCTTCGGTTTCGTCCGGCCGGATCCCGCCCCCGGGGGTCGCTCTCGTAGCACCCGGTCCCGGCTGTACCGTGCCCGGTGGTCCCGTCCCGTCCCGCGTGGGGCGACTTGCGGGGTCGTGGCCGGAACCCGGTGGGGGCATGGCAGGCTTGGGGCATGGCCGCTCAGATTTATCCCAGCATCCTGTCCGCCGACTTCGCCCGACTCGCCGAGGAGGCGAAGGCCGTCGAGGGGGCCGACTGGCTGCATGTCGACGTCATGGACAACCACTTCGTCCCGAACCTCACCCTCGGTTTGCCGATCGTGGAATCCCTGAGCAGGGCCACGGACATCCCGCTGGATCTTCACCTGATGATCGAGAACCCGGACCGCTGGGCCCCCCAGTACGTGGAGGCCGGCGCGGGCTCGGTCACCTTCCACGCCGAGGCCGCCGCGGCGCCCGTGCGGCTCGCGCGGGAGATCCGGGCCAAGGGGGCGCGCGCCTCGATGGCGCTCAAGCCCGCGACGCCGATCGAACAGTACGAGGACATCCTTCCCGAGCTCGACATGCTGCTGATCATGACGGTCGAGCCCGGCTTCGGCGGCCAGCCCTTTCTCGACATCATGCTCCCGAAGATCCGCCGCACCCGGGAGCTGATCGCCAAGCACGGTCTGGAGCTGTGGCTCCAGGTCGACGGCGGGGTCTCCGCCTCGACCATCGAACGCTGTGCCGAGGCCGGCGCGGACGTCTTCGTGGCGGGCAGTGCGGTCTACGGGGCGGTCGATCCCGCCACTGCCGTGCGCACGCTGCGTGAGCAGGCGGGTGCGTCGATCGCAGCCGCGCCGTGGGCTTGCGACCACTGAACCAAGGGTTGATGAACAGCTCGGTGAACGGGAGCTGTCCAGGCTGATCAACGGCCGTCGGATCTGACAGGATGAACGGCGAGTCGAGAGTGTGAACAGCAGTGAGGAGAGCGCGGTGTCTGCAATGTCGGCGGGACGGTCAGCCCTGCGGATGGGACCCGCGGAGCTGGTGCAGGCGGCGGCCATGGCGCGCCGCTTCTACCTGGAGGGCAAGTCCAAGATCCAGATTGCCGAGGAGTTCGGCGTGAGCCGCTTCAAGGTGGCCCGGGTCCTGGAGACCGCCCTCGAACGTGACCTCGTACGGATCGAGATCCGGGTACCGGCCGAGCTCGATGCCGAGCGGTCGGACGCGCTCAGGGCCCGGTACGGGCTCCGGCACGCCGTCGTCGTGGAGTCGCCAGCCGACGCCACCGAGGACGCGCCCGACCCGGAGAACCTGGGTGCGGTCGCCGCCGATCTGCTGGGCGAGCTGGTCAACGAAGGCGACGTGCTGGGCCTGGCGTGGGGGCGGTCGACCATTCACATGGCCGCCTCCCTGCACCGGCTGCCGCAGTGCACCGTGGTGCAGCTGACCGGTGTGTACGACGCGGGGACCGCCGAGCGCGGTTCGGTCGAGGCAGTACGCCGGGCCGCCCAGGTCTCGGGCGGTGACGCGCACCCGATCTACGCGCCGATGCTGCTGCCCGACCCGGCGACCGCGGCCGCGCTGCGCAGCCAGACCGGGATCGCGCGTGCCTTCGAGTACTTCGACAAGGTGACGGTCGCGGCCGTGTCGATCGGCTCGTGGGAGCCGGGCATCTCGACGGTGCACGACATGCTGACCGACGAGGAGCGGGAGCACTACGCCTCGCTGGGTGTGGCGGCGGAGATGTCCGCGCACCTGTTCGACTCCGAGGGGCGTCGTGTGGGCCGGGACCTCGGCGAGCGGTGCATCACGGTGGAGGCGGACCGGCTGCGGCGGATCCCCGAGGTCGTGGCGATCGCGGGCGGGCTGCGGAAGGCCTCCGCGATCGGGGCCGTGCTGAGGTCGGGGCTGGTGACCAGTCTCGTCACGGACACGGCCGTCGCCGACTACCTCCTCACCGAGTCGGCCCCAGGACTGCGGCCGGCATTGGACCGGGCCGACCCGGACGACTGATGCGGTCTGACCGGGCATGACGGGCCGTGGTGGCCGCTGCTGCCGCCATCGGTGCGGATGGTGCTGGAATTGAGATCCGAACGGCGGACCGCGCGGCGGCCTGCGGGGCGCATACTGGTTCCAATGACAAAGTCAGCAGTACCTCGCCGCCATTTGCCGTCCAGCCCGTTCAAGGCCCCCGTGGAGCAGCCCATCCGGCACTTCAACGTCGGCGACCGGGTTACCCACGATGAGCACGGCCTCGGCCGTGTCGTCGGAATCGAGGAGGGGATCGCTGTTCTCGTCGACTTCGGTTCGGTTCAGAAGCGAATCCTGAGTCCCTACACCAAGATGGCCGCGCTCTGAGGCCACCGGGCGATTCGCGAGCGAATCGGATATTTGGCACGATCGGTGCATGATCTTTCGGAACGTGCCCCGATCGTTGCTGCGTTTGCTGGGGGCCCTGTTCCTTTGTGCCGCGCTGGCCGGTGCGGTGGGTTGTGGCGGGCCGAAACCCGTACCTGCCGCCGCCGCCAGTGCGAGTGCCTCCGTCGTCCCGGGGTGGGCGAAGGGGATGGCCACCGTACGGGCCGACGGGCTGCCGCAGCAGGCCCGTGACGTGCTCGCGCTCATCGACAAGGGCGGGCCGTACCCCTACCGGCAGGACGGCACGGTCTTCGGGAACTTCGAGAAGGCCCTGCCCCAGCAGAAACGTGGCTACTACCACGAGTACACCGTGCGGACGCCGGGAGAGCGTGATCGCGGAGCCCGGCGGATCGTGACGGGTGAGGGTGCGGAGTTCTTCTACACGGACGACCACTACGACACCTTCAAGGCGGTTCTCCGATGAGCCTGGACCCGCAGCCGCTCACCCCGGCGCTCGAAGCCGCCGAAGCTGCGGGCTGGACGACCGTACGGCTGGACCTGAGCGGGGTACGGGGCAAGGCCGAGCTGATGCGGCGGTGCGGGGATGCCTTGCGGCTGCCGGAGTGGGTCGGCGGGAACTGGGATGCCTTGGCCGACGCGCTGCGGGACCTGTCGTGGCTCCCGGGTGCCGGGGGGCGACTGTTGGCCATCAGCTCTTGGCGTGGGTATGCCGGTGCTCGGCCGGGCGAGTGGGAGACGCTGGTCGAGGTGCTGGAGGAGGCCGTGGACTTCTGGCGGGAGCGGGGGCCTGACGGCGGTGGGCCGGAGCTGGTGGTGGTGCTGGCCGAGGCCGGGCCAGGGCCGGTTGCCGGGGCTCCGCCCCGGACCCCGCGCCTCAAGCGCCGGCGGGGCTGAAAGAGCGCCTCAAGCGCCGGCGGGGCTGAAAGAGCGCCTCAAGCGCCGGCGGGGCTGGGGTGGGGCCGGCGGGGCTGAGAGAGTGCCTCAAGCGCCGGCGGGGCAGGCCGGGCCGGGGTGCTTGTGCAGTGGGTTGAGGGGCAGGCGCAGGGCCTGCCCCCCTCTTGCGTCAGTCCTGCGGGGTGTCCGGGATCCAGGGTGGGGTTTGGCCCCAGGACCAGACCGGGATCTTGGCCGCGTCGACCGGGGGCGGGTTGGGGCCCGAGTAGATCAGGGCCATGCGGGTGCCCCACTCGATGTAGTAGGCGAACACCCCCCGGAATTCCGGGTCCGTCGGGAGGCCGACCTCGTCGGCCGTGTCCATCAGCAGGTCCACCCAGCGGCGGCGCTGCTGTTCGGTGATCGCCCGGCCCAGGTGCTTGGTGGCCATGTGCTGGTGGCCGCCGTGGTGGGCGGTGTAGTCCGAGGGGCCGCCGAAGACCTCCGACAGCCAGACCGCGACGTGCTGCGGGTGTTCCGAGTCCATGCCGGCGAAGACCGGGGCCAGGATCTCGTCCTGCAGGGCGTGGGCGTAGAAGGCGTCCGTGAGGCGGTTCATCGCCTCCGCTCCGCCCATCCACTCGTAGATGGTGGGTGTGGTGCTCATCGTTATCCGGCGGCCTTTCCCGTGCCCACGACGCCCGTCACGAGGTAGTGCTGCATCTCCTCGATGGCCGTCACGTACGGACGGATCGCGTTGAAGAAGGCCGGGAAGTGCTCGCCCTTGCGGAACCCGCCCAGGTGGTCCTCGATCGAGGTCCAGCGGATCCGGAGGATGTAGCGCTCCTTCTCCTCGTCGCAGCGGGCCAGCTCGTAGTCGATGCACTCGGGCGAAGCGGCCAGGGACTCGGCGGCCCGGGCGTACGCGTCCTCGAAGGCCGACTGGTCGTCCAATGCGATCCGGTAGCGGATGTATTCGACGGTGGTGGTCATGGGTGCGTGCCTCTCCCTGGGTGTAGGTCGTCGCCAGCCTTACGCGATCACGCGCCGCCGTGGGGCGGATTCGTCATTCGGACTCCGACTTCATGGAGTCGGTGGGTTCGGAGACGTCGGGGCCCTGGGCGCGGACCCGCTGGACCTTGTCCAGGGAGTCGCGCAGCTCGGTCAGCCACTCGTCCGTGTTGCGGCCGACGAGCCGGACGCACCAGGCGAGGGCGTCGGCCCGGCTGCGGGCCACGCCGCCGGCGACCAAGGTGTCGAGGACCTGGCGTTCGGACTGGCGCAGGCGGGTCATCACCGGGACGGCGAGGTGGGTGAACAGGGTCGTCTCCTCACCCACCCGCACGCCCCAGGCAACCTTCCGGCGGTAGAGCTCTTCGGCCTCGCGGGCCACTTCGATGCGCTGTTCGCGGGTGCGTTCGCGGAACTCCTTGACCGATTCGGTCGCCGGTATGACGCCGACGACCGTGATCTCCTCGCGGTCGAGGGTGACCGAGTCCAGGGACTCGTAGACGTCGACCGGCAGGCGCTCGGCGAACCACGCGCGGAGCTGTTCGCTCTGTTCGGCTGTAATCATGTAATCAACGTTGCATCCGTTGCGGCCTTGATCGCAAGGCTCGCGGCGTTCGCTCTCAGCCCATCGAGCGGTAGCGGTGGATCAGCGAGACGGCCATCGCACCCTCGCCGACCCCCGAGGCGACCCGTTTCACCGAGTGTGCGCGGACGTCGCCCGCCGCGAAGACTCCGGGGACGCTCGTCTCCAGGGGGTACGGGGCGCGCTCCAGGCTCCACTCGGCCGGGAGTTCGCCGCCGTTCGAGATCAGGTCCGAGCCGGTGAGGACGAAGCCGTACTCGTCGCGCTCGACGACGCCCGCGAGCCAGTCGGTGTGCGGGCGGGCGCCGATGAAGGTGAACATGAAGCGGGCCGGGATCTCGGTGTCCTCGCCCGTGTCCGCGTCGTGGAGGGTGAGGCGTTCGAGGTGCTCGTCGCCGTCCAGCCGGACCACCGTCGTACGCACCTTCACCTCGATGTTCGGGGTGCGGTCGATCTCGTCGATCAGGTAGCGGGACATGCTCGCGTCCAGGGAGGCCGCGCGGACCAGGATCGTCACGCGGGCGGCGTACTTGGCGAAGTGCACCGCCGCCTGGCCCGCGGAATTGGCCCCGCCGACGATGAACACGTGCTGCGAGATGCAGGCCGAGCTCTCCGTGGTGGCCGCGCCGTAGTAGAGACCGGCCCCCTCGAAGCGGTCCGCGCCGGGGGCGTCGAGGCGGTTGTACGAGACCCCGGTGGCCAGCAGCACCGTCTCGGCGGAGATCTCCGTGCCGTCCGCCAGGGTCAGGATCTTGGCCGGGTCGTCCCGGGTCAGCGAGACCACCTCCACGGGGTGCAGGATCTCGGCGCCGAACCGGGAGGCCTGGATGGTGGCCCGGCGGGTCAGGTCGCCGCCCGAGAGGCCCGAGGGGAAGCCGAGGTAGTTCTCGATCAGGCTGGACGTGCCCGCCTGGCCGCCCGGGGCACGGGAGTCCAGCATCAGGGTCGACAGGCCCTCCGAGGCCGAGTAGACGCCCGCCGCCAGGCCCGCCGGGCCCGCGCCGACGATGACGCACTCGTAGTGCGGGCGGGAGGCGGTGGTGGCCAGGCCCAGGCGCTGGGCGAGCTGGGTGTCGGTCGGGGCCGAGAGGACCGACCCGTCGGGGAAGCGGACGAGGGGGAGCGCCCCGTCGGGCTGGGCGGCGATCAGGGTCAGCGCCTCGGGGTCCCGCTCGACGTTGAGGAAGCGGAACGGCTGGCCGTTGCGGGTGAAGAAGTCCCGCACGGCGTGTGTGCCGGGGGAGACGAGGTGACCCGCGACGATGATCCCGTCGTACGCCGGCCGGTAGGTGGCCAGCCAGTCCGACAGCAGGTCGTCCAGGACCGGGAAGAGCCGCTCGTGCGGCGGGTCCCAGGGCTTGAGCAGGTAGTAGTCCAGCCGGACCCGGTTGATGGCGGTGATCGCGGCGTCGGTCTCCGCGTAGGCCGTCAGCAGGACGCGGCGGGCGTCCGGGAAGCGGCTGACCGCCTCCAGCAGGAACTCGACGCCGGTCACGTCCGGCATGCGCTGGTCCACGAGGAACAGCGCCGGGTCGTGGCCGCGTTCGTCGAGGGAGTCCAGGATCTTCAGGGCGTCGGCCGCCGAGGAGGCGCCGAGCACCCGGTAGCGGTCACCGTAGGCGCTGCGCAGGTCGCGGCGGACGGCGCGCAGCACCTGCGGGTCGTCGTCCACGGCGAGGATGACCGGCTTCTTGTGCTCCGCGCGTTCGGCGGCCGCGGCCGCCGAGGTGGTGGCGGCGGAACTCTCCGGGGCCGCGCTCATGCCGGGTCCAGCATCAGCTGGTCGGCGTAGCACCAGGCCCAGTCCTCGCCGGGCTCGTGGGAGGCCGCGATGGCGTGCTCGGTGCTCCGGTAGTGCCGGGTGGCGTGACGGTTCCTCGACGAGTCGCAGCATCCGACGTGCCCGCAGCTGAGGCACATCCGCAGGTGCACCCAGGTGTCGCCGGCGATGAGGCACTCCTCGCAGCCCACGGCCGTGGGTTTCACCGGACGTATCTGATCGATGTGTGTGCACAACAGGTCCATCGTCATCGTCCCCGTCCCTCTCCTCGTGCTCTTGCCCGTGCTGTCGCTCGCGCTGTCGCCCGTGCTGTTGCTCGTTCATCGAATCGGCTCGTGCGCCTGTGATTCACGGCGCGTCCAGACGATAGGGCGGAGCCACCGGAATGGTTCATCGATTCGGCCGAAGTCAGGTAGTCCTGAAGCTACTTCATGACGTCTGCGGACGACTTCCTGAGGTGCCGCCACGACCTGGCCCGCTACCTCACGAAGTCGCATACCAGCGCTTTGACGAAGCCCCCGGGCGCGGCCAGTGTGGGGGACGCCAACGACAACAGGCGGCGCCTGGAGGAATACGTGAGCAGAAAGATTCTGGTCATTGTCTCCGAACATGGTTACTGGGCCGAGGAACTGATAGGCCCCGTATCGAAGTTCGACGAGCGGGGCTACGAGGTCATATTCGCCACGCCGACCGGAAAGCGTGCACACGCTCTTCCGCCGAGCCTCGACGCGAACTACATCGATCCCCCGCTGGGACGCTCGGTCACGACCGAGGAGAACGCCCGGCTGGGGCGTGAGTTCGAGCAGTCGAGCCGGCTGGACTCGCCGCTCGACATCGAGGCGTGGGTCCCCGAGCGTCCGTACACGAGCGACGAGGGCTATCTGCCCAAGCTGGAGCAGTACCACCGCGATCTCGACCAACTCGACGCCGACATCGCCGGGTACGACGCGATCCTCATCGTCGGCGGCAGCGGCCCGATCGCGGACCTCGCCAACAACGAGCGCGTGCACGCCCTGATCCTGGCCTTCCGGAAGGCCGGCAAGGTCGTCGCCGCCGAGTGCTACGGCGTGGCCTGCCTGGCCTTCGCCCGGGACTGGGGCGACCGCAGGAGCATCATCTGGGGCAAGCACGTGACCGGCCACTGCAAGGAGTACGACTACAAGGACGGCACCGGATTCCTCGGTACCGACTTCAACATGGGACCGCCGCCGTATCCGCTGGAATACATCCTGCGCGACGCGACGGGCCCGCGCGGCGCGTACCACGGGAACTTCGGCAAGCCGGTGTCGGTCATCGTCGACTTCCCCTTCGTCACCGGACGTTCCACCCCCGACTCGTATCTCACGGGGCAGAAGATCGTGGAAGTCCTGGAGGACGGACTCACCCGATACGGCTGGTGATCCCGGAGGCCGCAGGGAAATAGGAGAGTTGAGGGGGAATTCATGGAAGCCACTCCCGGACGGGAAAGGCTGATCGAGCAGTTCAAGGCCGACGGCCTGAATGTGATGTTCGGAAATCCGGGGACGGTGGAACAGGGATTCCTCGACGCGGTGGACGCGGCGGAGGACTTCCACTACATCCTCGCCCTCCAGGAGACCGTGGCCGCCGGCATCGCCGACGGGTACGCCCGGGCGACCGGCGGCGCGGCCCTGCTCCAGCTGCACTCCGGCGTCGGCCTGGGCAACGGCATCGGCATGCTCTACCAGTCGCTGCGCGGCCACACCCCGCTCGTCGTGGTCGCCGGCGACGCAGGGGTGCGCTACGACGCCATGGACGCGCAGATGGCCTCCGACCTGGTGGCCATGGCCAAGCCGGTGACCAAGTACGCGACCCGGGTCACCGACCGGCACTCGGTCCTGCGCACCATCCGGCGAGCCGTGAAGATCGCGCTCACCCCGCCCCGCGGGCCCGTGTTCGTGGCGCTTCCCATGGACGTGCTGGACGAGCTCAACTCCGAGCCCGTCCTGCCCTCCACGGAGGTGCTCACCGACGTGGCGCCCTCGCCGGCCTCGGTGGGGCGGGCGGCCGAGCTGCTCGCCTCCGCCGAGCGGCCGATCGTCCTGGTCGGGGACGGGGTCGCGCTCTCCGGGGCGCAGAACGAGCTCGTCGCCGTCGCCGAGCTGCTGGGCGCCGACGTGTACGAGGTCGACTCGTCCGAGGTGAACATCGCGGCCTCGCACCCGCTGCGGCGGGGCCAGACCGGGCACATGTTCGGCCCGCACAGCAAGGAGCTCGTCGGGGACGCCGACGGGGTGCTGATCGTCGGCACCTATGTCTTCCCGGAGGTCTTCCCCGAGCTGGAGAGCCCCTTCAGGGCGGGCGCCAAGGTCGTCCACATCGACCTCAACGCCTACGAGATCGCCAAGAACCACCCGGTGGACCTGGGCCTGGCGGCGGATCCCAAGCAGGCGCTGCGCGCGCTGGCCGGCGTACTGGAGCGGAGCCTCGGCCCGCAGCGGCGGGCCGCGGCGGCCGCGCGCCTCGACGTACGGACCCGGGAGCGGGTCCGCGAGGTGCGGGAGGCGCGGTCGGCCACGGACGACGGCACGCCGATGGCCGTCTTCCTGAAGACGCTGGCCGAGCGCACCGGCGGGGACCTGATCGTCTTCGACGAGGCGCTGACCACCTCGCCGCTGGTCACCCGGTACCTGCCGGCGGAGCGCCCCGGCGACTACCACCTCACCCGGGGCGGCTCGCTCGGCGTGGGCTTCCCGGGCGCGGTCGGGGCCAAGCTGGCCCGGCCGGAGCGGCTGGTGGTCGGTTTCGCGGGCGACGGCGGGTCCATGTACACGTACCAGGCGCTGTGGACGGCGGCCCGGCACGGCATCGACGCCAAGTTCGTGGTGTGCAACAACCGCAAGTACCGGCTGCTGGACGACAACATCGCCCAGTACTGGCGGGAGCGGGACATCCCGGAGCACGGCTTCCCGGGCTCCTTCGACCTCTCCCACCCCGAGATCGACTTCGCCGGGCTGGCCCGGTCGCTCGGCGCCGGCGGGATGCGCGTGGAGAAGCCGGACGAGGCGGTTGCCGCCGTGGGCCGGATGCTGTCCCACCCCGGACCGTTCCTCGTCGACATCCAGATCTGACAGCCATCCGACGCAAGGCCCCGTACGGACAGGAGGAGACCGCATGCCCGCCGAGCGGCAGCTGACCGAGGACGCGATCCGCAGTTTCGCCGAGA
This sequence comes from Streptomyces sp. NPDC001549, assembly GCF_042894025.1. Classification (NCBI taxonomy): domain Bacteria; kingdom Bacillati; phylum Actinomycetota; class Actinomycetes; order Kitasatosporales; family Streptomycetaceae; genus Streptomyces; species Streptomyces sp. NPDC001549. The sequence continues at coordinate 120,821 of NZ_JBIAVJ010000007.1, read as the reverse complement.
ACTGGTACGTGGCGCTGGACCAGCACGTGGGTCTGGACGACGTGCTCGCCCTGATCACCGAGGACCTGGAGTTCAAGGTCCCCGAGGACACCTTCCTCGGACACGAGGGATTCGGCCGCTGGTACGCGGCCGTCACCAACCGCTTCTTCGACGAGGTGCACACCGTCACCAAGGTGGAGCCCGTCATCGAGGGCGACCGGGCGGTCGTCCGGGTCCTCGTCAACTGGCAGGCCAAGATCTGGGACCCGCCGGCCGCCCGCAGCCAGTGGCTCGGCTTCGACGCCGACCAGACCTGGACGGTCGTGGCCGGTCCGGACGGACCGCTGATCAAGCAGTACACCGTCAACGACCTGGCGCCGATGCCCGGTTCCGGCTCGCTCTGAGCGCCGGCGAAGGAGAAGCGACGATGACCGAAGTGACACGGGAGCGGGTCGAGGCGGCCTACGCCGCCCTCGGCTCCGGCGACCGGGCGCGCATCCTGGACTACTACTCCGAGGACCTGCGCTGGCTGGTGCCGGGCAGCCACCCGCTGGCCGGCTGGTACGAGAGCCTGGACGCCTTCCTGGAGCTGATGGGGCAGACCCACAAGCTCACGGGCGGCACCTTCCGGATGGACATCCAGGCGGTCCTCGTCGGCGAGGACTGCAGCGCCGACGTGTGCCGCAACGTGGCCCTGCGGGACGGCGCGGACGAGACGAGCACGTCCCCGTACGAGCGGATGGACTACCCGGTCTTCCACTTCATGCGGTGGCGCGGCGGCCGGATCGTCGAGGGCCGCGACGGGCTCTTCGGGGACTCGGCGACCGCCTTCAGCCAGTTCTGGGCGCCGTTCGCGCCGGACGGAACCCGCAGGGACCGATAGGGGGTTGAGCGCGATGGACCGACACGAGAGCCACACCGAAATCCTTCGGAAGTACTACGAGTACGCCAACGCCGGGGACTGGGACCGCTGGTGCGACCTGTTCGCCGACGACCAGGTGATGGACGAGCAGCTCGCCGGCCACATCGAGGGCCTGGACGTGCTGCGCTCGATGATGAAGGGCATGGGCACGATGTACCGGGTCTTCCGGAACGAGCCCGTGCACTTCGTCGTCGACGGCGAGAAGGCCGCGGCCGTCTCGCACCTGACCGCGGTCAGCGCCTCGGGCGAGGCCATCGAGGCCGAGGTCATGAACTTCTTCCGGATCGTGGACGGAAAGATCGCCTATATGGCGAACTACCACGACACGGTTCCCTTCCAGGTGCTGAGCCAGGGCTGAGGGGGATCCGTGAGCGTCGAAGAGTACGACTACATCGTCGTGGGATCCGGCACCGCCGGCAGCGTGCTGGCGGACCGGCTCTCCGAGGACCCCGAGGTCTCCGTCCTGGTCCTGGAGGCGGGCGGCTCCCGCATCCCGCCCGAGGTGGACGACCCGTCCTCCTGGTACAAGCTCCTCGGCGGGCCGGTGGACTGGGGCTACACCAGCACCCCGCAGCCCGGACTCGACGGCCGCCGTACGTACGAACCGCGCGGCAAGGCCCCCGGCGGCAGCAGCAACCTCTACATCATGATGCACATCCGGGGCCACGCCTCGGACTTCGACAACTGGGCCTATCAGGGCGCCGCCGGCTGGTCCCACGAGGACGTGCTGCCCTACTTCGCCCTGCTGGAGGGCCAGGAGGACGCCACCGCCGCCACCACGGGCACCCGAGGCCCGCAGCGGATCACCAACGCCGGGCGGCACGGCCCCAACCCGGTCTCCCGCGCCTTCATCGACGCCGCCGTCGAGCTGGGCCACCAGGAGATCGACGACTTCAACACCGACGGCCCCCGGCGCGGCCTCTTCGGCACCGGCTGGCACCACATCGACGTGGCCGACGGCCGCCGCCAGGGCGTCCTCGCCGCCTACCTGGAGCCGGCGCTGCGGCGCGCAAACCTGACCCTGCGCACCAACGCGCAGAGCACCCGGCTGCTGTTCGGCGGGGACACCTGCACGGGCGTCGAGTACGTCCAGCTGCGGGCTCCCGCCGAGATCCCGGGCCGGACCGTCCGGGACAGCCACAGCAGCGCCGCGGCGCCCGGGCCGCACACCGTACGGGCCCGCCGAGAGGTGATCGTGGCGGCCGGGGCGATCGAGTCCCCGAAGCTGCTGCTGCTCTCCGGCATCGGCCATCCCGAGCAGCTGCGCGAGCACGGTATCGAGGTCACCGCGGCCCTGCCCGGGGTCGGCGAGAACTTCCACAACCATGTCCTGACCGGACTGATGGCCGAGGTCACCCAGGAGCTCCCGCCGCCGGCGCAGAACCTGTCGGAGAGCGCTCTATTCCTGTCCTCGCAGCCCGGGCTGCCCGCCCCCGACCTGCAGATCGCCTTCGTCCACGTGCCGTTCGACGTGATTGTCGGCCAGGACCACCCCAACACGGTGTCCATCCTGCCCGGAGTCGTACGGCCCGTCTCGCGCGGCTGGATCAAGCTGGCGAGCGCCGACCCGCTGGCCCACCCACTGATCAACCCGAACTACCTGGGCGACCGGTGGGACCTGGAACGGATGGTGCAGGGCGTCAAGATCGCCCGGGAGATCTTCGCGACCTCCGCCTTCTCCCCCTGGTACAAGCAGGAGCTCCAGCCCGGCCCGGGCTACGCGAGCGACGACGACCTGCGGACCTTCGTGAAGCAGAAGTCGGAGAGCTACCACCACCAGGCCGGCTCCTGCCGCATGGGCATCGACGACCTCTCCGTCGTCGACCCCGAGCTGCGGGTGCACGGCGTACGGAACCTGCGCGTGGTCGACGCGAGCGTGATGCCCGCGGTCCCGTCCGGCAACTGCCACACCGCCATCGCGATGATCGCCGAGCGCGCGGCGGACTTCCTGAAGGGGGCCTCCCGTGTCTGACGTGGTGCTGCGCGAGGGCGCGCTGTCCGGGACCCGGATCGCGGTCCTGGTCGAGAGCGACTACTACGAGCCGGAGATCTTCTACTACCAGCGCCGCTTCGCCGAGGAGGGTGCCGAGGTCGACTTCCTGACCCGGCTGTGGGGCAACGACTCCATCACCTTCACCGGGCACGAGTACCGGGCGCCCTTCACGGCCACGCAGTCCCTGGAGGGACTGGGCGACGCGGAGCTGCGCCGGTACGCGGCGATCATCGTGCCCTCCGGCATGGTGGCCGACCGGCTGCGCTACACCGAGGACGTGGACGTCCTCGCCCCGGCGACCGAGCTGCTGCGCCGGGCCTTCGAGGAGCCGACGGTCCTCAAGGGGATCATCTGCCACGGCATGTGGCTGGCCTCCTCGATCCCGGACAAGATCCGCGGCCGCAAGGTGGTCTGCCACAACAACCTCATCGGTGACGTCCGGAACATGGGCGGGGAGTACGTCGACGAGGACGTGGTGGTCGACGGGGACCTGGTCACCGGCCGCACCGGAGCCCACCACCACCTGTTCGCCCGCCGGATCATCGAACTGATCGCGGCCGGCCGGGGCCGGGGAGCCGGCTGATGGCCGCCGGGCTGCGGTGGTCCCACGTAGGACTGAACTGCACGGACCAGAAGACCACCGAGGAGTTCTACACCCGGTACTTCGGCTTCGCCCGGGCCCGGGTGGTCGACCTCGGGGAGACGCAGATCGTGTTCCTGCGCAAGGGGGACGCGTACCTGGAGCTCTTCGCGGCCGGCGGGACCGGACCGGCCCGCCCGGCGAACGACGACGGCCCGCAGGCCCCCGGCCGGATGCGCCACCTGGCCTTCCAGACCGACAGCGTGGACGCGTTCCTGGCCGAGCTGGGCGACGCGGCGGAAGTGACCCTGGGACCACTGGACTTCGACGACTTCATCTGCGGCTGGCGGACCGTGTGGGTCCGCGATCCCGACGGGGTCATCGTCGAGGTCAGCCAGGGATACGAGGACGACGGCTCTCACGACAAGGACGGTGCGTGACCCATGGCTGACGCCGTGACCTTCTCCTTCTCCGACACGATCGCGGGATACGTCACCCGCTTCGACTCCGGGGCCCGGCTGCTGAAGCTGAAGACCTCCGACGGGCGCGAGTTCGACGTCTCCCTCGCCGGAGACCCCAGCGCCGAGCTGGTCCGCAACCTGGACGAGCCCTACATCGACGCCTCCGGGCACATCGACGAGATGCTCTCGCCCGGACGGTTCCTCTTCGTCTACGGGGTCCACTACCCGGAGCGCGGCGGACGCTTCGACGCCAAGCGCCTGGTCTTCCTGGGCCGCGGGGCCGAGGACTACCGCTTCGAGGAGCCCAGCTGGTGGATCAAGCAGATCGAATCCCTGGCCGACTTCTACAAGCGGGCGCAGTTCGGCGACGGGCCGGTGGACTTCACCGAGTACCGCACCGAGATCCGGCTCGGCGGTGACAAGACCGCAAGCCACGTCCAGGAGACCGACACGATCTCCCGCCTGGTCTACGGCATGGCCTCGGCCTATCTGCTGACCGGCAAGGACGAGTACCTGGAGGTCGCCGAGCGCGGCACCGAGTACCTGCGCAAGCACATGCGGGTCGTGGACAGCGAGGAGGACGTGGTCTTCTGGTACCACGGCATCAGCGTCGACGGGGACAGCGAGCGCAAGCTCTTCACCTCGGAGTTCTCCGACGACTACGACGCGATCCCGATGTACGAGCAGATCTACGCGCTGGCCGGCCCCATCCAGACGTACCGGGTCACCGGTGACATCCGGATCAAGAACGACGCGGACGCCACCATCCGGCTGTTCGACAAGTTCTTCTTCGACCCGGAGCAGGGCGGCTACTACTCGCACATCGACCCGATCCTCTTCAGCGCCGACCACGAGTCCCTCGGTGAGAACGCCGAGCGCAAGAACTGGAACTCGGTCGGCGACCACGCGCCCGCCTACCTGATCAACCTGTACCTGGCGACCGGCGACCAGAAATACGCCGACTTCCTCGAGTACACCTTCGACACCATCGCGGACAAGTTCCCGGACTACAAGAACAGCCCCTTCGTCCAGGAGCGCTTCTTCCGCGACTGGTCGCACGACACCGCGCACAGCTGGCAGCAGAACCGCGCGGTGGTCGGACACAACCTGAAGATCGCCTGGAACCTGATGCGGATGAACTCGCTGAAGGCCAAGCCGGAGTACGAGCAGCTCGCCAGGAAGATCGGCGAGATCATGCCGGCGGTCGGCAGCGACGTGCAGCGCGGCGGCTGGTACGACGTCGTCGAGCGGATCAAGTCCACCAGCGAGGACGGGCAGGAGGCGTACCGGTTCGCCTGGCACGACCGCAAGGCCTGGTGGCAGCAGGAGCAGGCGATCCTCGCCTACCTCATCCTGAACGGCACGGTCGGCGGCGACGCGAACGTGCGCGAGGCCCGCCAGGCCCAGGCCTTCTACAACACCTTCTTCCTCGACCACGACGAGGGAGCCGTCTACTTCAACGTGCTCGCCAGCGGTACGCCGTACCTGCTCGGCACCGAGCGGCTCAAGGGCAGCCACTCGATGTCCATGTACCACTCGGCGGAGCTCTGCTACCTCTCCGCCGTCTACAACAACCTGCTCATCAACGGCCGGGAGATGGACTTCCACTTCCAGCCCGACCCGACGAACCTGCCCGACCGCGTCCTGCGCGTCTCGCCCGACCTGCTTCCCGCCGGTTCGGTGCGGATCGCGTCCGTGGAGATCGACGAGAAGCCGTACACCGACTTCGACGCCGATGCCCTCACCGTGCGGCTGCCCGACGTGCAGGGCCGCGTGAAGGTCAAGGTCCGGCTGCGTCCAGCGGCCAAGAAGTAGCGCTCAACGGGGGGCGCCCCAACCAGAGGGGAATGCAATGACTCTCAACGTCAAGGAACGCCGGAACAAGACGGGCACCGTGCTCGTCGCCACCGGCGAGATCAACAGCGAGACATCCGGCTCGCTGCTCCAGGCACTGCTGCCGCTGGTTCGCGAGGGCAAGCCGCTGAAGATCGACCTCACGGCGGTCTCCTACGTTTCCAGCGCGGGCCTGCGCACCCTGCTCGTGGTTTACCGCGAGGCGCAGCACGCCGGCGTCGCGGTCACCCTCTACGGGGTGAGCGAGGAAGTCCGGTTCGTCATGTCGGCCACCGGGTTCCTCGACTTCTTCGAGACCGGCGAGGCCGTCGCCGCGGCGGCCAAGGCCAAGGCCAAGGCCAAGGCCAAGGCCGCGCGATGACCGAGACCCGGTCCGAGCAGGTGCTGCGCGTCGACGCGTACCCGACCCACGAGGTGGGCGGGTACCGCGTCCGCGCCGGCAAACCGTTCCCCTTCGGGGCCAACGTGGTCCCCGGCGGGGTCAGCTTCTCCGTCTTCTCCGACCAGGCCACCTCCATGACCCTGGTCATCTTCAAGCGCGGAGAACCCGAGCCGATGGCCGAACTGGAGTTCCCCGAGGAATTCCGCACCGGCAGCGTCTTCGCCATGACCGTCTTCGGCCTCGACCACGAGAACATCGAGTACGGGTACCGGGCCGACGGCCCCTACGACCCGGTCACCGGCCACCGCTTCGACGCCCGGCAGGTGCTCTCCGACCCGTACGCCCGGCTGATCGCCGGCCGGGACGTGTGGGGCGTGGAGCCGGACCGCAGCCGCGGCTACCAGTACCGCTCCCGCGTCTGCCTCCAGGACTTCGACTGGGGCGACGACACCCCGCTGGGCATCCCCGCCGAGGACCTCGTCGTGTACGAGACCCACGTGCGCGGCTTCACCCGGCACCCCTCCTCGCAGGTCACCGCACCCGGCACCTTCGCGGGGCTGCGCGAGAAGATCCCGTACCTGAAGGAACTCGGGATCAACTGCATCGAGCTGCTCCCGGTGTTCGAGTTCGACGAGAGCGACAACCCGCGCACCAACCCGGAGACGGGCGAGCAGCTCTTCGACTACTGGGGCTACAACACCGTCTCGTTCTTCGCGCCCAAGGCCGGCTACGCGGCCACCGGACGCTACGGCATGCAGGGCGACGAGTTCCGCACCCTGATCAAGGACCTGCACGCGGCCGGCATCGAGGTCATCCTCGACGTCGTCTTCAACCACACCGCCGAGGGCAACGAGCAGGGCCCGACGATCTCCTTCAAGGGGCTCGACAACGCCACGTACTACATGCTCACGCCCGAGGGGTACTACTTCAACTTCAGCGGCACCGGCAACACCGTCAACTGCAACCACCCCGTCGTGCGCAACTACGTGCTCGACTGCCTGCGCCACTGGGTCGCCGACTACCACATCGACGGCTTCCGCTTCGATCTGGCGGCGATCCTCGGCCGGGCCCTGGACGGCACCCCGCTGCCCAACCCGCCGCTGCTGGAACTGCTCGCCTACGACCCGGTCCTGCGGCACACCAAGCTCATCGCCGAGGCCTGGGACGCCGGCGGCCTCTACGAGGTCGGCAACTTCCCGGCGTACGGCCGCTGGGCCGAGTGGAACGGCAAGTACCGCGACACCGTGCGCAGCTTCCTCAAGGGCGACCCCGGCGTCACCGGCGAGCTGGCCACCCGGATCGCCGGCTCGCCCGACCTGTACGCCACCCGCGGCACCGCGGCCTCGGTCAACTTCCTGACCGCGCACGACGGTTTCACCCTCGCCGACCTGGTCTCCTACAACGACAAGCACAACGAGGCCAACGGCGAGAACAACGGCGACGGTGCCAACGACAACAACAGCTGGAACTGCGGCGCCGAGGGACCCACCGACGACCCGGAGATCAACGCGCTGCGCACCCGGCAGATGAAGAACGCCCTCGCGATCCTCTTCACCAGCCAGGGCATCCCGATGCTGCTGGCCGGGGACGAGGTCGCGCGCACCCAGCAGGGCAACAACAACACCTACTGCCAGGACAACGAGCTCTCCTGGTTCGACTGGGACCAGGTCGACGACAACGCCGAACTGCTCCGGTTCACGCGGGAGATGATCGAGTTCCGCAAGCACCACGGCGAGCTGCGCTCCACCGCCCACCCCACCGGGCAGGTCCGCGAGCACCTGGGCCTGCCGGACATCAGCTGGCACGGGGAGCGGGCCTGGCAGCCCGACTGGTCGGCCGAGAGCCGGCTGCTGGCGGTGGCCCGCTGCGGCACCGGCGACGACGACGTGGTGTACGTGGCCATGAACGCGCACTGGGAGTCGCACGACCTGGAACTGCCCGCCCTGCCGGGAGGCCGGAGCTGGCACCTGTTCGCCGACACCGGGGCCGAGGCACCGTACGACATCCGCACCCCCGGGGCCGAGCAGGAGCTGGACAACGCCGGGAAGTACCTGATCGGCCCGCGCTCGGTCGTGATCCTGGTGGGCCGCACGAACGACCGCGACGACCTCGACACGCCCTGACCGAAGGAGACCTGACATGCCGCTTTCCGTGTCCCTGAGCATCGAGGGCGACACCACCGTGATCGAACTGACGGGCGAGCTGGACGCCAAGACCGCGCCGGACTTCCACCGGACCATCGAGAAGGCCGCCGGCCACGGCACCCAGACCGTCGAGATCAGGATGGCCGGCGTCGGCTACATGGCCAGCGCCGGACTGCGCTCCCTGGTCTTCGCCCAGCAGAAGGTCGCGAACGACGTCACCATCAAGGTGGTCGGTGCCATCGAGCCCGTGTCCCGGACCATCCGGACCGCCGGGCTCGACCGGAGCATCGTCCTCTCCGATGAGTGACCACCGTGACTGACATGGCCGAACTGGCGAGGACGTCCTGCGTACTGGAAGTGCCCGCAACGGTGGGGGCACTGGGCGAAATCGCCTCGTTCGTCCTGCGGCTGGCCGGAGCGGCGGGCCTGAACAAAGGCGCCACCTACCGGCTCCGGCTGGCCGTGGACGAACTGGCCACGAACGTCGTGATGCACGGGTACCGGGGCGGCGACGGACGGATCACCGTCCGCGGCCGCTCCGGCCCGGGCGGGGTGCAGATCGTCATCGAGGACACCGCACTCCCCTTCGACCCCGTCGAAGGCCGCCTGCCGCCCGCCCCCGGGGTCCCCCCGGAGCAGCGGCGGATCGGCGGCCTCGGCATCCACCTGGCGCTGACCAGCGTGGACGAGTTCGGCTACGCGCACAGGGACGGCCGCAACATCAGCACCCTGACTGTGAAGGCTGAGGGGACGGACCGATGCCCTCCACGACCGTGATCATCCTCGACGTGTACCCGCCACCGCCGCCCGAGCTGCTCGACGCTCTGCGGACGATGGACGCGGCACTCGTCACCCGCTCCCTGACGGAGCTGCGCGAAGGCGCACTGGAACTGCTGCCCGTCGCGGACGTGCTGCTGGCCCCGGCCGAGTCCGACGGGGAGGCGGTACGGATGGCCGTACGCCGGCTCCGCCGCTGGGCCGGGGCCCCCATCGTGGTCGTCTGGGCCGTGACGGAGTTCGCCGCCCTGGAGGAGCACGTCCGGATCGGGCACGACTACCTCGTACCGCCCTTCCTGCCCGCCCTCGTCGGGGCCCGGCTGCACAGCTGCTCGGAGCGCGCCGGACTCGGCCGCACCCTGCGGGAGGCCGACGCCCGCGCCGAACTCATGGGCTACGAGAAGGAACTGGAGATCGGCCGGGAGATCCAGGCGGGCTTCCTGCCCGAATCGATGCCCGTCCCCGACGGCTGGGAGATCGACGTGCGGTTCCGTCCCGCCCGGCAGGTCGCCGGAGACTTCTACGACGTCTTCGAGATCTCCCGCGGCCGCCGGCTCGCCTTCGTCGTCGCCGACGTCTGCGACAAGGGAGTCGGAGCCGCGCTGTTCATGGCGCTCATCCGCTCCCTGCTGCGGCACACCGCGCAGAACAGCGGCCTGCAGCACCTGGTCGCCGCCGGACGCGCCGGCGGCAGCCGCCGGATCCCGGTCGTCGGCGCCACCCCGCTGCTCAACGCGGTCACCGCCACCAACGGCTACCTCACCCGCAACCACCTGAGGCAGGGCTACTTCGCCACCCTCTTCTTCGGGGTCCTCGACCCGCTCACCGGCAGCCTCGTCTACATCAACGGCGGCCACAACCCGCCCCTGCTGCTGCCCGCCGACGGCAGCCCGCCCGTCGCCCTCCACATCACCGGACCGGCCGTCGGGATCCAGCCCGACTGCGTCTACACCCTCGGCTACGCCCAGCTCGACCCGGGCGACACCCTGTTCGCCTTCACCGACGGAGTCCCCGAGGCCCGCTGCCCGAACGGCAGCTTCCTCGGCGACGACCGGATGCTGGAACTGCTCGCCGGGCCACCGGTCAGCGGCAAGGACGTGGTCGACCGGATGGACCTGGCGGTGCGCGAGCACACCGGCACCGCCGAACAGCACGACGACGTCACCATGCTGGCCCTGCACCGGCCACGCGCGGCGCGGGGGCCGCGCGCGGACGGTGCCGGCACCCGGGTGGTGGCCTAGATGACCCGCACCATCGTCGTGCACTCGCACCGCGGTGGGACGGGCAAGTCCTCGGTACTGGCGAACCTCGCGCTGCTCCTCGCGGCCGAGGGACGCCGGGTGGGGGTGGTCGACACCGATATCCAGTCACCCACCCTGGACCTGCTGTTCCGCCTGGGGCCCGGCCCCTCCCTGACCGACTACCTGCTCGGCCGCTGCGAGATCGAGACCACCGCCCAGCAGACGGGCGCCGGTTCCGGTCGGGGGGGCCTGTACGTCGTACCGGCCCGGACCGGGACGGCCGCCCTGCGCGAGATCATGGCCGGGGGCTACGACGTGGGGCTCCTGCCGGAGGGCTTCGACCGGCTGGCCGCGCACTACGCCCTCGACGTGCTGCTGCTCGACACCCACGCCGGGCTCAACAACGAGTCGGTGACCGCCATGGCGAGCGCCGACGTACTGATGATCATGGCGCGGGCCGACCGGATCGACCTCTCCGGGGTCGAGGAGACCATCGCCCTCGCCGGGCGCCTGACCTGCCGGCGGACCCTGGTACTGAGCATGGCCCCCGAAGGCATCGACCGGGAAGCGGCCCGCCGGCGCTCCGAGGCGGTCTACGGGGCGCCACTGGCCGGAATCCTTCCCTACTCGCCGGAAATGGCGGCTCTGTACGGGGAACGCATATTTGCCGAAGCTCACCCCGACCACCCCCTGGTCGGTGAATTCCGCACCATCATCTCGGCGTTGGACGCACGTGACGAAGTATCGCGGGCCTGACGTCATCCCCCTTACGCCCCCTGCGGGTGGCGTGTTGAATCGGCAGCGAATCCAGAACAAGGAGAGAATCATGAAGATTCTCGTCGTCATGACGGCCAAAGCCACACTGCATCTGCTCGACGGTGAACAGCACCCCTCGGGATTCTGGGCCGAGGAATTCGTCGTGCCCTTCACGCTCTTCAAAGCAGCCGGCCACGACGTGGACGTGGCGACGATCGGAGGCCGGGCGCCGACGGTCGACCAGACGAGCATCGACCCCCAGTTCCTCCAGTGGGTCCGCCCCCAGGGTTCGCCGGACGAGGACGCGGCCAACGCCGCCGAGTACGTCCGGGTCATCGAGAAAACCCCCCAGCTGAGAGCCCCCGTCGCACTGGAGGCCCTCACCGAGAAGGACATCACGGACTACGACGGGGTGTACGTCAGCGGCGGTCACGGCGCCATCGGTGACCTCCCCAAGTCCGACGAGCTCGCCCAGATCCTGCGCTGGGTCATCGCGCAGGACAAACCGCTCGCCACCGTGTGCCACGGCCACACCTCGCTGCTCGCCCTGCGCGACGGCGAAGGCCGCTGGCCCTTCGAGGGCTACCGGATGACCGCCTTCTCGCACAGCGAGGAACTGGTCACCAACATGGCCGGCCGGCTCCCGCTGATCCTGGAGGTGGAACTCACCCGGCTCGGCGCCCGCTACGAGAAGGCCGAAGCCATCTGGGACTCGCACGTGGTCGTCGACCGCAAGCTGACGACCGGCCAGAACCCCTACTCCTCCAAGGCCCTCGCCGAGACTTTCCTACGGCAGCTCGCGAAGGGCTAGCACCGCCCCCCCGCACCCGAAACCGGAAGGCAGCCATGACCAAGCGTGAGCTGAGCGGCCAGCCCCTCGCCAACCCCGGGAAACTGTTCATCGGCGGCGCCTGGGTCCCGGCCCAGGACGGCCGTACCGAACCGGACATCAGCCCCGTGGACGGGCAGGAGATCGTACCGGTGGCCCAGGCCGCCGCCGCCGACGCGGACGCGGCCGTCGCCGCCGCCCGCACGGCGTACGAGGAAGGCCCCTGGAGCAGACTGTCCGCCCAGGAGCGCGCGCTGCGGCTGAACCGGGTCGGTGAGCTCATCGAGCGCGACCTGGAGGAGATCGCCCTGCTGGAGACCGTGGACATGGGCAAGCCGTTCGCGTTCTCCAGCACGGTCGACGCCCCCATGGCCGCCCAGCTCATGCACTACTACGCCGGGGCCGTGACCCGCGTCGACGGCTCCTCGCGCGCCCCGGCCGGCGGCCAGCTCGCCTACACCCTGCGCGAACCGCTGGGCGTGGTCTGCGCCATCACCCCGTTCAACTTCCCGCTGCTGCTGTCGATGACGAAGATCGCACCGGCACTCGCGGCGGGCAACACGGTGGTCCACAAGCCCTCCCCGGCCACCCCGCTGACCGCCCTGAAGATCGCCGAACTCTTCCAGGAGGCGGAGATCCCCGACGGGGTGCTGAACGTCATCACCGGTCCGGGCGTGGAACTGGGGGAGACTCTCACGGGCCACCCCGGCATCGACAAGATCGCCTTCACCGGCTCCACCTCGGTCGGCCAGACGATCATCCGCAAGGCGGCCGGCACCCTGAAGAAGGTGACGATGGAGCTCGGCGGCAAGTCCGCCAACATCGTCTTCGCCGACGCCGACCTCGACGCCGCCGAGGAACTCGCCTTCTTCGGCATCTACTACAACAAGGGCGAGATCTGCACCGCCGGCTCCCGGCTGCTGCTGCAGCGCCCCATCCACGACGAGATGGTCGAACGCCTGGTCCGCCGGGCCGCCGACCTCAAGCCCGGCGACCCGCGCGACCCGGCCACCCTCTTCGGACCACTGGCCCACCGCGGACAGTTCGACAAGGTCAGCTCGTACATCGAGGTCGGCGAGAAGGAAGGCGCGATCCTGCGCACCGGCGGCAGCGGCTGGACCCCCGAGGGCGCCTCCAACGACCTCTCGGCTGGCTTGTACTTCCTGCCGACCATCTTCACCGGCGTCGACAACGGCATGCGGATCGCCCAGGAGGAGATCTTCGGCCCGGTCCTGTCGATCATCCCCTTCGACACCGAGGAGGACGCCGTACGCATCGCCAACGACAGCGCGTACGGCCTCGCCGCCGGCGTCCACACCAAGGACCTGCGGCGCGCCCACCGGGTCGCCTCGCAGATCAAGGCCGGCACGGTCTGGGTCAATTGCTACAACCAGTACGACCCCGCCGTGCCCTACGGCGGCTACAAGGCCTCCGGCTACGGCCGCGAGTGCGGCCCCGAGTCGCTGGAGAGCTACACCCAGACCAAGTCGGTCTGGATCGGCATGGACTGAGAGCGCGACCGGGACCGCGAACGAGCCCGCGACCGGGACCGTGAACGAGACCGCGACCGCGACCGGGACCGTGAACGAGACCGTGAACGAGACCCGCGAACGAGACCCCATTCCCGAGGAGCGGCAATGCGGACAGGCATCATCGGCACCGGGCGGATCGGCTCGACCCTGGCCAGGATCCTCGTGGCGGCAGGCCACCAGGTCGTCCTCGCCAACGCCCGGGGCCCGCAGACCCTCGGCCCGCTCGTGGCCGAGCTGGGACGGGCGGCCTCGGCGGCGCACCCCGCCGAGGCCGCCGACCGGGCCGAACTCCTGGTGCTGATGGTGCCCTTCGAACGCGTCCGCGGGCTGCTCCCGCCGTACGCCGTGCAGGACAAGGTGCTGGTGGACGCCACGAACGCGTTCGGCGGCCCCGGCACCCCCGCCGACCTCGGCGGGCGCGGCTCCAGCGACCTGGTCGCCGAGTGGTACCCCGACGCCCAGGTCGTCAAATCCCTGAACACCATGCATTTCGAAACCCTCGCCGTCGCCGGCACGGCCCCCGGAGAGCGCCTGGCGCATTTCACCGCGGGCGACGACGTGAAAGCGAAGGAAATCGTCGCGGGAATCATCACGGATCTGGGATTCGCACCCGTGGACACCGGCCCGTTGCACTCCGGAGGAATTCTCCAACAGCCCGGCGGGCCCCTTTTCAACCGGCCGCTCACGGAAGCGCAGGCGCTGGCATGGATATCACACTGAATGTGAACGGAAGACCCGAGCAGTTCTCGGCGCGGCCGAACGAACTGCTCGTGGAACGGCTCCGCGACGGCCTCGGGCTGACCGGCACCAAGGTCGGCTGCGACACCGGCCAGTGCGGCACCTGCGTCGTCCGCCTCGACGGCAGGTCCGTCAAGAGCTGCCTGGTCCTGACCGTCTCCGCCGCCGGCGGCGAGGTGGCCACCATCGAGGGCGAGACCACCCGCGGCGGTGAACTGTCCGGCCTCCAGGAGGCACTGCGCCAGGAGCACGGCACCCAGTGCGGCTTCTGCACCCCCGGCATGGTCATGGCCCTCGGTGAACTCGTCGACTCCACCGCCGGCGGCGAGGCCCCCACCGAACCCGAGATCCGCGAGTGGCTCACCGGCAACCTGTGTCGCTGCACCGGCTACCACAGCGTCGTACGGGGCGTGCAGCGCGCCTGCGCGGCCGCCCGCGCCGAGGCGCCCTCCGGTGTTTCCGAGCCCGCCGCCGTCGCCGCGTCCACCGCTGCCGGACAGGAGGTGTGAGGGACATGACCGCAGTGACGGGGGAGGCCCCGGCCACGGGGAGCGGTGTCCTCGGACAGCCGCTGGACAGCCGCGAGGATCCGCAGCTGCTGCGCGGCGAGGCCACGTACGTGGCGGACATCGACCTGCCGGGCACCGCCCACATGGCCATCCTGGGCAGCCCGGTGGCGCACGCGAAGATCCTCTCCATCGAGACCAAGGCCGCCGAACAGCTGCCCGGCGTGCTCAAGGTGGCCACCGCCGCCGACTTCACCGACGTCATGCCGCTGCCCTGCATCTGGATCCCCGGCGGCGTCGAGAGCCACTTCCCGCCCCACCCCTACGGACTTCCCGGCGCCCGCCCGGTCCTCACCGGCGACACCGTGCGGCACGTGGGCGACCCCATCGCCGTGGTCGTCGCCGAGACCCCGCGCCAGGCCACCGCGGCGCTCGCCGCCATCGCCGTCGAGTACGAGCCGCTGCCCGTGGTCACCCGTGCCGACGAGGCGCTCGCCGAGGGCGCGCCCCAGCTGCACGAGGCCGTCCCCGGCAACCTGAACGCGTACTGGACCTGCGGCGACAAGGACCGCACCGACGCGGCCATCGCCGAGGCCGAGGTCACCGTCGAGCTCGACCTGGTCAACCAGCGCACCATCAACAGCCCCATCGAGCCGCGCGGCGCCGTCGGCGACTACAACGCGGCCACCGGCGAGTACACGCTCTACGCCTCCACCCAGGGTCCGCACAACCACCGCTTCCTGCTCTCGGCGCTGGTGCTCGGCATCCCCTTCAACAAGCTCCGGGTGATCGCCCCGACCGTCGGCGGCAGCTTCGGCACCAAGGGGTACCTGTACCCCGACATGCCGCTGGTGCTGCTCCTGTCCAAGGCGCTGGGCCGGCCCGTGAAGTGGGTGGACACCCGCACCGGGCTGATGAACTCCACCGTCCAGGGCCGCGACCACCGCCAGCACGTGACGCTCGCCGGCACCCGCGACGGCCGGATCACCGCCGTGCGCTGCACCAGCTACGCCAACCTCGGCGCGTACCCCTCCACGATCGGCCCGGGTGTCGCCACCGCTCTGATGGGCCGCTCCATCAGCGGCATGTACGACATCGACGCCGCCTTCTGCGAGGTCTACGCCGCCTTCACCAACACCGTCTCGCTCGGCGCCCAGCGCGGCAGCGGACGCGCCGAGGCCGCCTTCCTCATGGAGCGCCTCGTCGACCGGTACGCCTCCGAGATCGGTATGGACCCGGCGGCCGTCCGCCGCAAGAACCTGGTGCCGAAGGAGAAGTTCCCGTACGACAACGGCCTCGGCTGGACCTACGACTCAGGGAACTACCGGCTGAACTTCGACAAGGCCATCGAGCTGTCCGGCTACGCCGACATGCCCGCCCGCAAGGCCGAGGCCCGCACCCGCGGCAAGCGGCTGGGCGTCGGCCTCGCCACCTACGTCGCGATCTGCGGGGTCGGCCCCTCCACCCGGATGTCCCAGGAGGGCATGCTCGGCGGTACCTGGGAGAGCGCGAACATCCGCGTCCACCCGACCGGCGAGGTCACCGTCATCGTGGGTTCCGCCTCCACCGGCCAGAGCCACGGCACGGTATTCGCCCAGGTCGCCGCCGACGAGCTCGGCATCGACCCGGACACCGTCCAGGTCCTGGAGGGCGACACGCAGAAGGCCCCGTACGGGCAGGGCACCTACGGTTCCCGCTCCTACAGCATGGCCGCGCCCGCCGTCGCCCTCACCGCCCGCAAGATCAAGAGCAAGCTGATCCGGGCCGGCGCCGTCTTCCTGGGGATCCCCGAGGACAAGGTCGTCTACGAGGGCGGCCGCGTCTACGAAGAGGGCAACGAGCAGAACACCAAGACCTTCGCCGAGCTGGCGATGTCCATGTGGTACGGCTGGGGGCTGCCCGCGGAGATCGAACCCGCCCTCGACGAGACCACCCACTTCGACCCGCCGGACTTCAACTACCCCTTCGGCACACACGTGGCGGTCGTCGAGATCGACGAACTGACCGGCGAGACGGAGGTGGTGGCCTACACCGCCGTCGACGACGCCGGCCACATCGGCAACCCCAAGATCGTCCTCGGCCAGATCGAGGGCAGCATCACGCACGGCCTCGGCCAGGCCCTGATGGAGGCCGCCGTCTACGACGAACAGGGCCTGCTCGTCAGCTCCGACCTGACCACGTACGCCCTGCCGCGCGCCGCCGACGTGCCGTTCTTCACGCTCGACAAGACCGTCACGCCCAGCCCGCACAACCCGCTCGGCGCCAAGGGCGCCGGCGAGATCGCCACCGTCCCGCCCGCCGCGGCCGTCGTCAACGCCGTCGTCGACGCCCTGTCCGACCTGGGCGTCCAGCACATCGACATGCCCCTCACCCCCGAGAAGGTCTGGCGCCGCCTGAGAGGGGAAGCCCAATGATCCTCACCGAGTTCGACTACGTCCGGCCCGCCGGCCTCGACGAGGCGCTCACCCTGCTGGCCGGGACGCGCGGCGCCCGGATCCTGGCAGGAGGCCAGAGCCTGCTGCCCGACCTGCGCGCGGGAGCCGACCGGGCCGCGCTCCTGGTCGACATCCGGCGGCTGGAGGAACTGCGCGGCGTCACGCGCACTCCCGACGGCACCCGGCTGCGGATCGGGGCGCTCACCACGCTCGCCGAGCTCGCCGCCGACCCGCTGGTGCTCGCCGAGGCCCCGGAACTGGCGGCCGCGGCCCGCGCCAACGGCGACCCCCAGGTCCGCAACCTCGGCACCATCGGAGGCAACCTCGCCGCCGCCGGGCGGGCCACCGACCTGCCGGTCGCCGCCATGGCCGCCGACGCCGTGATCGAACTGGCCGGCCCCGGCGGGCGGTCCACCCTGCCGGCCGAGGAGCTCGCGGCCGGCAGCGCGCCCGCCGGTACCGTCCTCACCGCACTGCTGGTGCCGGCCGCCGGCCCGGCCGCCGCCTTCGAGAAGACCGCCGACCGCGCCACCCGGTACCCGGTGTGCGCCACCGCCGTACGGATCACCCCCGGCGGGCCGCGCATCGCCGTCACCGGGGCCACCTCCCGCGCACTGCGGCTGCGCGGGGTCGAGGACCGGCTGCGCGGGGGCCCGTACGGGACGGAGGCCGTGCTCGCGGCCTTCCGCGCCGAACCCAGGGAGCTCTTCGTCCCCAGGCGCGGCACCTCGGCCGAGTACCTCGGTCATCTCGTGGGGGTTCTCACGGCCCGAGCCTTGCAGAGGGCCGAGCGGGCTCTCGACCGATAGCCCGAGACGGGCACACCACGGGGCCCGGCACGGGTCCCATCACGGGGGAGTTGAGTGACCAGTGGCCGATACATCCGAGACGACCACGGGGGTAACCGTGCACCCAGCCGCCCACGCGGCCAGTGCGCCCAGAGGCTCCGGCTTCTGGGTGGTGGGAGCGGTCCTCGTCCTGCTGATGCTCTCCTCCTCCGTGCCCTCCGCCCTCTACGTGCTCTACCAGCAGCGGTGGGGGCTCTCCTCCGGCACGATCACGGTGGTCTTCGCCCTGTACGCGGTCACCGTGCTGGCCGGGCTCCTGCTGTTCGGCTCCCTCTCCGACACCCTGGGCCGGCGCCCGGTCCTGGGCGGCGCACTGATCCTGGCCATGGTCTCGATGGTCCTGTTCGCCGGGGCCCAGGGCCTCGGACTGCTGCTGGCCGCCCGCGCCGTCCAGGGGCTCGCCGTGGGACTGGCGACCGGGGCGATGGGCGCGGCCCTGCTGGAACTAAGCCCCGCGTCCAGGCCCGCGCTCGGTGCGCAGGTCAACAGCGCCGGGCCCACCGTGGGCATCGGGCTCGGCGGGATCGGGGCCGGACTCCTCGTCCAGTTCGCGCCCGCCCCGACCGTGCTGAGCTACCTGCTGCTGGTCGGGGCCTTCGCCGTGACCCTGGTGGGGGTGGTCCGGATGCGGGAGAGCGCGCCGGGCGCCGGCGGCCGCTTCCGGGTGGTCCCGCACCGGATCCGCGTACCGGCGGACGCCCGGGGCCGCTTCACCGTCCTCGTGCTGACCATCGTCGCGGTCTGGTCGGTGGGCGGCTTCTACCTCTCCCTCGGCCCGCACCTGGCGCTGTCGCTGCTGGAGTCCACCAACTACCTGGTCGGCGGGGCCACGGTCGCCCTGCTCGCGGGCGCCGCCACCGCCGCCCAGCTGATGCTCGGCCGCACCGAGGCGCTGCGCACCGCCGTGCTCGGCCTGTTCGGCCTCCTCGCCGGACTCGGCCTGGTGCTCGTCGCGCTGGGGATCCGCTCGGCCGCCGTGTTCCTCGTGGCCACGGCCGTCCTCGGCAGCGGCTGGGGCGCCGCGTTCCTCGGTTCCTTCCGCGCGCTGAGCACGCTCGCGCAGCCGGCGCACCGCGGTGAACTGACCGCCGCCGTATACGTTTTCGCGTACCTCGCGATGAGCGTGCCGGCGGTCCTCGCCGGGATGCTCACCAACATCCACGGGCTGCACCGCACCTCGGTCGGCTTCATGGCCGCCGTGGCCGGCGTGTGCGCGCTGGCCCTGCTGGCCACCCTGCGACTGGCCGCCCGTACCCGGGCCGAGGGGAGTGCGGCGTGAACGCGGCGGACATGAAGGACCCGGAGCTGCGGTCGGCCCTGCGCGAGCTGGAGATCTTCGCCGGGATCACCGAGGAGCAGCTGGACTGGCTGGTCTCGGTGTCCGAGCCCCGGATCCTGGCCGACGGCGACGTCCTCTTCCGGGACGGCGAGGAGGCCACCGGCTTCCACGTCCTGCTCTCCGGCGGGCTGGTCGTCACCAAGGTCGTAGACGGCCGGGAGGAGGTGCTCACCCGGCACTCCACCGAGGAGGAGAGCGCCGCGGCCGAGGACCACGACGGCAAGCCGTCCGCCGCCCACCGGTTCACCGGCGAACTGCCCCTGCTGACCGAGGGCTCCTACGTGGCCACCGCGGCCGCCAGCGGCCCGTCGACCACGGTGGTGGCCTACCCGAAGCCGGTCTTCTTCGAGATGCTGACCCGCTGCCACGGGGTGGCCGCCGTACTGATCCCCGTACTGGCCTGGCGCATCAAGTCCTCCGAGGTGCAGGCCCGCAAGCGGGCCACCGTGGAGGCGCTCGGCACCCTGGCCGCCGGGCTCGCCCACGAGCTGAACAACCCGGCGGCGGCCGTGGCCCGGGCCGCGCAGGAACTGGCCCCCGCCCTGGACCGGCTCACCCGTACCGCCCAGGCCTGGGGCGCGGCCGCCTCGGGCGCGGAGCGCGCGCTCCTCGACCGCCTCGCCGACGAGCTGGACAAGCTGCCGCCGCCGGTGACCACCGACCCGTTCGCCCAGGCCGACGCCGAGGAGGAGATCGCCGACTGGGCCGAGGAGGCGGGCACCGAACGGCCCGGCCTGCTCGGATCCGGGGTAGCGGACCTCGGACTGGAACTGGGCTGGCTGCTGGAGCGGCTGGAGGGCGTGGGGGAGCCGGCCCTCGCCCCGGCCCTGGACCACCTGGCGGCGCTGCTGGAGATCCGCTCGCTCGCGGCGGAGCTCCGGGCCGCGGGTCCCAGGATCTCCCAGCTCGTCGCCGCCACCCGGGATTACGCCAACCTCGACCGGGCGCCCGAACAGCGCTTCCCGGTGACCGACGGACTGGAGAACACGCTGGTCGTCCTGCGTGCCAAGCTCGCCGGCATCAGCATCGTGCGTGAGTACGAGCCCGGACTGCCCGAACTGACGGGCTATCCCAGCGAGTTGAATCAGGTGTGGACCAACCTGGTCGACAACGCGGCCGAGGCCATGGAGGGCGCCGGCGTACTGACCCTGCGCGCCCGCGCCGAGGGCGTCTGCATGGTCGTCGAGATCGCCGACACCGGCCGCGGCATCCCCGCCGAATCCCTGCCGCGGATCTTCGAACCCTTCTACACCACCAAGGACGTGGGCAAGGGCACGGGACTGGGGCTGCACCTCAGCTACCGCATCGTGACCCAGCGCCACCACGGGTCGATCACCGCCCGCTCGCGTCCCGGTGAGACCCGGATGGTCGTCCGGCTGCCCTTCGCCGGCAGCGCCCAGTCCTGCGTCTCACCTGCGACAACAACCGAAACGGCACCCATTGTGGGCACCTCTCCCAGTTGAAACGGAGTCGACATGGCCAAGTACGACATCTCCAAACTGCACCCGGTGTTCGTCCGCCAGATGGAGGCGCTGGCCGCCCTGGACATCGAGGCGGTGATGAAGAACTACACCGACGACGCCGTGCTGCTGCGCTTCGAAGGGGCCTCGGTGGGGATCGAAGCCGTTCGTGAGACGTTCACCGGCTATCTCACGGTGAAGCCCTCGCTCGTGGAACTCCAGGAGTACATCGAGACCGAAGACACCATCTTCTACCGGGCGATCATGAACCTGAACGGTGAACCGGAGCACGCGTTCGGGACACTCGTCGTCCGCGATGGCCGAATCTGGCGCCAGACCGCCGGATTCGGCAGCTGACGGCCGGAATCTGGGTAGCGTGTGCGGGGAGGGCGCCGCAGCGCCCTCCCCGTATGTGTGGCATAGCGCGTGCGCGCGGGCCGCTTATCTGCAAGAAGTGGCAAAGGGGAGGCAATGGAAAGCGAAACCGGGCGGATCGAGGCATTCAGTGACGGTGTATTCGCCGTCATCATCACGATCCTCGTTCTGGAATTAAAGGTTCCGGAAGAAACCGGATCGGACTTCTGGCACGGAGTCCGGGAACAGTGGCCCCATTACGCCGCCTACGTCGTGAGTTTCCTCATCATCGGCGTGATGTGGGTGAACCACCACACCATCTTCAGTCATCTCAGGAGGGTGGACCGCCCCCTGTTGTTCCTGAATCTCCTGGTGCTGATGGTGGTATCGGTGGTCCCGTACACCACCAATGTCCTCGCCGAGCACCTCATGGAGGAAGGCGGCTCCGCCAACGCCGCCGCCGTCCTCTACAGCGGCGTCACCGTGGCCTACGCCCTGGCGTTCCTGGCCTTCTGGTGGTACGTCACCCGGGTCGGCCACCTCTTCCACGAGCAGGTGGACAAGGAGGGCGCACGCGCCACACGAGTGCGCTTCGGCCTCGGGGCCATCGCGTACCCCCTCACCGTCCTGCTGGCCTTCTACTCCGCACCACTCACACTTGTCGCCCACTTCCTGATCGCGATCTACTATGCGGCGAACCAGATCCCCATCCCCCTCGTGGTAGAGGAAGAGCGGCTCGAATCTGCCAGCGACCTCAGGAAGTAGCCGCCGGGGCCTACGGCCGTTCTACGCGGTCAAGTAGGGTATTGGATCTAGCTGGTCGCGGGGGAGGCCCAGATGGCTCGCGTAGTCCTGCCGGAGGATTCCACGGCGGAAATCTCCGAATTGATCGACGTCCTGATCTCTCTTCTCTTCGAATCATTACCCCGGCGGGACCAGCGAAACTGGGCCCGCGTTTATCTGAACGGTCTGGTGCGGACCGCCGGGAAGAAAACAATTCGTAACATCGCCGGAACAGGGGCCAGTTCCGTCGAGCAGAGCCTCCAGCAGTTCATCAGCAAGTCCCCCTGGGACTGGACCCCGGTCCGCCGCTCCCTCGCCCAGCACCTCGAACGCACCGCACAGCGCCCCCTGGCCTGGGTGCTCCAGCCCATGGTCATAGAGAAGGCGGGGGACCGCTCCGTCGGCGTCGGCCGGCAGTTCGTCCCCCAGCTCGGCCGCACCGCCAACTGCCAGCAGGCCAGCGGGATCTGGCTCGCCTCCAGCGAGGCCAGCTTCCCGGTCGAATGGACCCTCACCCTCCCCGGGCCCTGGACCAGTGAACTCCTGCGCCGCCGCCGGGCCGGCATCCCCGACACGGCCCGCTCCCTCACCCCCGCCCAGGACGCCGTACACGCCGTCCAGCGGATGGCCGCCAGCTGGCAACTCCAGCGCCGGCCCGTGGTGATGGAGGTCGCCAACTGCGATCTCCCCCAGAGCATCGAGTCCTTCACCCTCCAGGACATCCCCTTCGTCTTCAAGGTCGACGGCTCACTGCCCGTCTCCTTCGGTGGCGCCGGCCGGTACAAACCCGGGCCGCACACCGCCCCCGCCCGCGAACTCATCGACTCCCTGCGCTCCCAGCGCCGCGTCGTCGAATGGACCCGGCACGGCCGTGCCGAGGGCGCGGTGACCCTGCTGACCTCGGCCTCGATCTTCGCCACCCCCTGCGAGGACCGCCCCGTGCCCGCGCCGCCCACCCCGCTGCTGCTGGTCGGAGCCTGGACCGAAACCGCCCTGCTGCCCTCCGAGTTCTGGATCACCAACATCGGAGACCGGCCGCTCGCCCAGCTCTTCCTGCTCGCCAAACTCACCGACCGCGTCTCCCTCGACTTCACCGAGACCTGCGAACCCGTGGGCATCCGGGACTTCGAGGGCCGCTCCTTCCGGGGCTGGCACCACCACGCCACCCTCGCCAGCGTGGCCCACGCCGCCAAACTGCTCGGCGCGCGCCCGCCGATACCCGACGGATACCCCGGCCCCACCCGGTCGGCCGCCGCGACGGCCGCACCGCCCAGAGCGGCCACAGCCAGGCCGGCGACCCCGGCCGTCCTGCCGCCGCGCCCGCACCTGCCCGGACAGACCCCGCGCCGCGAGTACATCCGCTGATGCTCGACATAGCCGACGAGCTACGCGCGTGGTGCGCCGCGCAGCGGGAGTTCGCACTCGCCACCGTCGTCGCCGTCAGTGGGAGCGCTCCCCGCGGCCCCGGCGCCTCCCTCGCCGTCGACGACAAGGGCACCGCGCTCGGCTCCATCTCCGGAGGCTGCGTGGAATCCGCGGTGCACGAGCTGTGCCTCGACGCCATCGCCTCCGGCGAAGGCGGTCTGCACCGCTTCGGCTACAGCGACGACGACGCCTTCGCCGTGGGCCTGACCTGCGGCGGAGCCCTCGACGTCCTGGTCACCCCGGTGCGCGGGCTCGACCCGGTCCGGCCCGTGCTCGGCTCGGTGCTCGACGCCGCCGCCGGAGGCACCCGGGCCGCGCTCGCCCGGGTGGTCTCCGGACCGCCGCCCCAGCTGGGCCGGGCCCTCGCCGTCCACGCCGACGGCTCCTACGAGGGCGGGCTCGCCGGCGGTCCCGACCTGGACCGGGCCGCAGCCCGGCAGGTACGGGCGCTGCTGCTGGCCGGGCGCACCGGCACCGCCGAGCTCGGCACGGCCGGCGGGCTCTGCGGACAGCCCCTGACCCTCCTCGTCGAATCGGCCGCCGAGCCGCCCCGGCTGCTCGTCTACGGGGCCATCGACTTCGCCGCCGCCCTCGCCCGGATCGGCGCCTTCCTCGGCCACCGGGTCACCGTGTGCGACGCCCGGCCCGTCTTCACGACCCGGGCCCGCTTCCCCGACGCCGGCGAGGTCGTCGTCGACTGGCCGCACCGGCACCTGGCCGCCGAATGGGACGCGGGCCGCCTGGACTCCCGTACCGCGGTCTGCGTCCTCACCCACGACGCCAAATTCGACATCCCGCTGCTGGAACTGGCCCTGCGGCTGCCCCTGGGCTACGTCGGGGCCATGGGATCGCGGCGCACCCACACCGAACGCGAGAGACGGTTGCGGGCCCAGGGCGTCACGGACTCCGCCCTGGCCCGCCTCCACTCACCCATCGGACTCGACCTCGGCGGCGCCACCCCGGAGGAGACCGCGCTGGCCATCGCCGCCGAGTTCACGGCCGTCCGGCACGGCGGATCGGTGCTCCCGCTGGCCCGGCGGCACGGCCCGGTCCACCGCCGTGCGCCGCAGGTCACCCGGGCGGCCGGGCGGGGATGAGGGCGCCGGCGCCCGCAGCGCCGTGCGGATCGGGCGGAGCGGTGCCCGCACTTCACCGCGGACGGGTCGCTGCGGCCGGCGCCGGCGCTACTCCTTGGGCGGGATGTCGTACACGTGGTCCGGGGTCACGATGCCGGTGATCGTCTTGGCGAGGAGCGTGCTCGGCTCGCTGCGGCCCGGTCCAGCCTGGCGGTCAGCTCGGGGCCGAGACCGTCCGGCGCGCAGTCGTCCCCCTGCCGGTCGGGTACCGCCACGGGCGGCGGAGCCGGGGAGGCCGCGGCCGGAGCCACCGGCGCCACCGGAGCCGCCACGGAGATGAGCAGCAGTGCCGCGGCGAACGCACGGGCGCGCCTGCGTCGCATGCCGGGACGCCCCTTCCCGTCGTTCCGGAGCCCGCGATCCCTTGATCGGCCTGGCGGCTCCAAGAGACACGCGCGCCTGTCTTCCTCTCCCTCCCTTCACTCTCCGCCCGTCCGGCGTATCCCGCGCGCGCCCCGGGACCAAGGTTCCGTAGGAAACGACCACCCGGCCCGGCCCGTCCTGGACGATCAGCCCGGGCGGTGTGAACGCCAGGTCGTGGGAGAATGAAGTACGTGCGTTTCCTCGGCTGTCCTGCCGGGGCGTAGACGGATCCTTCGATCGACTGGGATGTTCAGCACGTGCGTTTCCTCAATGACCTGAAGCCGCCGTACGACCTGACGTACGACGATGTGTTCATGGTGCCGAGCCGCTCCGCGGTCGGTTCCCGTCAGGGTGTCGACCTGTCCTCGCCCGACGGAACCGGCACCACCATTCCCCTCGTCGTGGCCAACATGACCGCCATCGCGGGCCGCCGGATGGCCGAGACGGTCGCCCGACGCGGCGGAATCGTCGTCATCCCGCAGGACATCCCGATCGAGATCGTCACCGACGTCATCTCCTGGGTGAAGACCCGCCACCACGTGCTCGACACCCCGATCACGCTGGCGCCCACCCAGACGGTCGCCGACGCGCTGTCCCTGCTGCCCAAGCGCGCCCACGGCGCCGGAGTCGTCGTCGACGCCGAGGGCCGCCCGGTCGGCGTCGTCACCGACCACGACCTGACCGGTGTCGACCGCTTCACCCAGCTCTCCGAGGTCATGTCGAAGGAGCTGCTGCTCATCGACGCCGACATGGACGCCCGCGAGGCCTTCAACCAGCTCGACACCGGCCACCGCAAGCTGGCCCCGGCCGTCGACAAGGACGGCAAGCTCGTCGGCATCCTCACCCGTAAGGGCGCCCTGCGCGCGACGCTCTACACCCCGGCCACCGACGCGAACGGCAAGCTGCGCATCGCGGCCGCCGTCGGCATCAACGGTGACTTCGTGGCCAAGGCCAAGCAGCTGCTCGACGCGGGCGTGGACACGCTCGTCATCGACACGGCGCACGGCCACCAGGAGTCGATGATCAACGCGATCAAGGCCATCCGCGCCCTGGACCCGCAGGTCCCGATCGTGGCGGGCAACATCGTCGCCGCCGAGGGCGTCAAGGACCTCATCGACGCCGGCGCGGACATCATCAAGGTCGGTGTGGGCCCCGGCGCCATGTGCACCACCCGCATGATGACCGGCGTGGGCCGCCCGCAGTTCTCCGCGGTGCTGGAGTGCGCGGCCGAGGCGAAGAAGTACGGCAAGCACGTGTGGGCCGACGGCGGCGTCCGTCACCCGCGTGACGTGGCGATGGCGCTCGCCGCCGGCGCGTCCAATGTGATGATCGGCTCCTGGTTCGCCGGTACGTACGAGTCCCCGGGCGACCTCCAGCAGTCCGCCGACGGCCGCCTCTACAAGGAGTCCTTCGGCATGGCCTCCGCCCGCGCGGTGCAGAACCGCACGAGCGAGGAGTCGGCCTACGACCGGGCCCGCAAGGGCCTGTTCGAGGAGGGCATCTCCACCTCGCGCATGTTCCTCGACCCGGCCCGCCCGGGCGTCGAGGACCTGATCGACTCGATCATCGCGGGCGTCCGCTCCTCGTGCACCTACGCCGGGGCCGGCTCCCTCGCGGAGTTCGAGGAGAAGGCCGTGGTCGGCATCCAGTCCGCCGCCGGTTACGCCGAGGGCAAGCCGCTGCACGCCAGCTGGAGCTAGGCCGTCTCTGTCACGTGGCCCCGGCCCGTCCCTTCGCGGATGGCCGGGGCCACGTGCGTTCCCGGGCGCGCCGCCGCTGCTGGGGCTCCGCCCCAGACCCCGCTCCTCAAACGCCGGGGGGGCTGAAAGACAGCCGGGGCGACCGTTCGGCGCGGGGAACGACCGTTCGGCGCAGGCCGGGTCCGGATACGCCAAGCGGCGGATAACTCCGGGGCACCGGGCCGTCACGCTGAGGTGACCCGATCTGGAAGGGGCACCCCGTGACCAGAA
Organism: Streptomyces sp. NPDC001549; assembly: GCF_042894025.1. NCBI lineage: Bacteria > Bacillati > Actinomycetota > Actinomycetes > Kitasatosporales > Streptomycetaceae > Streptomyces > Streptomyces sp. NPDC001549. Next base: position 94,014 of record NZ_JBIAVJ010000007.1, on the reverse strand, counting down.
CCGACCCGCACGCCCTCGCCCGGCTGCACAGCGAGCACGGCAAGGCCCTCTACGGATTCCTCCTCGGCCTCACCTTCGGCGACCGCCAGCGCGCCGAGGACCTCCTGCAGGAGACCCTCTTCCGGGCCTGGACCCACCCCGAGGCCCTGGAGAGCGGCCACGCCTCCATGCGGCCGTGGCTCTACACCGTCGCCCGGCGCCTCGCCATCGACGCCCGTCGGGCCCGCCTGGTGCGGCCCGCCGAGGTAGGGCCCGACGCCCTCGACCACTCCCCGGCCGCCGACGACCACACCGAACAGGCCGTCGCCACCCTCGACGTCCGCCGGGCCCTGCGACTGCTGAGCCCCGAGCACCGCGCCGTGCTCGTGCAGATCTACTACCGCGGCGCCTCCGTCTGCGAGGCCGCCGCGGAGCTCGGGGTGCCCGCCGGCACCGTGAAGTCCCGTACCCACTACGCCTTACGGGCCCTGCGCGCCGCCATGCCCGGCTACGGACCCGGCGGCCGTGCCGCCGCCTGAGCCGCCACCGCCGCCCGCGAACGGACCTGCAGTTTGGCCAGGATGTGCGACACGTGCGTCTGCACCGTCCTCGGCGAGAGGAACAGCACGCTCGCGATCTCCGGATTCGACCGGCCCTGTGCCACCAGCAGCGCCACCTTCAGCTCGGCCGGGGTCAGCGCCTCCCAGCCGCTGGCCGGTCTGCGCCGCGCCGACCGGCTGCCCCGGCGCACCCCCAGGCTCCGCAGCCGGGCATCGGCCCGGGCGATGTCCCACCGGGCACCCGGACCCTCGTACACCGCCACCGCACGCGTCAGCGCCGACCGCGCCCCCGCCAGATCCCCGTGCCAGGCCCGCGCCACCGCGAGGTCCTCCAGGGTCTGGCCCAGCACCAGCGGCCACCCGCCGCGCTCACCGCGCTCCACCGCCTGCTCCAGCAGCTCCGGATCCTGCGCGAACAGGCCCCGGCAGCGCAGCAGGGCCAGCGCCGGCCCCGGATACTCGGCCCGCGCCCGCGCCGAGCGCGCGCAGCACTCCACCGCCGCCCGGGCCGTGGCGCTCTCCCCGCACTCCAGCGCCAGCCGGACGATCTCCGACAGCACCCAGGGGCGCTCGTACACCACCTCCTCCTCCACACCCTCCGCCAGCGCGGGCAGCAGCGCCCCCAGCGCGTCGGCCGGCCGTCCGTCCCGCTCCGCCAGCAGCGCCCGCGCGAGCAGTACGTGGGCGGCGTAGCGGCGGGCCGTGGGCGTGGCGAAGGCGTCCGCGGGCAGCTCCGCGAGCCCGGCCCGCGCCGCCTCCCGCTCGTCCCGGTGGCCCAGCACCAGCGTCCGCAGCCCGTGTACCACCACCGGCAGCCAGCCGTCCGAGATCGGCAGCCGGCCCGCCCGCGCCACCCCGGCCAGGGCCGTGTCCCAGTCGCCGAGCCGGTAGTGGAACTCGGCGAGCCGGGCCTCCGTCACCACCAGCCGCCCGGTCGAACGGGTCGCCGCGGCCAGCTCGCGCGCCTCCTCCAGCGCAGCGGCCACGACCACCGGCTCGTCGAAGCGCATGTGCCCCTCCGCCTGGTTCGCCAGCAGCAGCAACCGCATGTCGTTGGCCTCCGGGCTCCGCCGCGCCCACCCGATCCCCTCCGCGACGTGCCGCAGCGAGGCCCGGCCGCGCCCCAGGTGGAACAGCGCGTACGACGCCGCGTGGTGGGCCTCCGCCCCGCACAGCGGATCGCGCAGCCGCCGCGCGGCCGCCACCACCGGCCCGGCCAGCGCGTGGGCCTCGGCCGCCCGGTGCAGATCGGCCAGGGCCAGTACCCGGCAGGCCTCCAGGCGCAGCCGCAGGGCGACGGACGGGAACTCCTCCGCCAGCGCCCGCTCGGTCACCTCCAGGGAGCGGGCCATGTCCCCCTGGATCATCAGGGCGGAGACCAGCTTGAAGTCGACCGAGGCCCGCCGGCCGGGGTCGGTGGTCCGGGCCCGCAGGGCGGCCAGGAGCTCCACCGACTCGGGGCGGCGCAGCATCAGCGCGGCGTCCGCGAGCCGTTCCTCCAGCGCGTCCCGGGTCTCCCGCTCCCGCGGGTCGCCCTGCGCGATGGCCCGCTCCAGCAGTTCGGCCGCCGCGTCCGGGGCGCCCGCGATCAGCGCCGGGGCCGAGTCCGCCAGCCAGCGCACCGCCCAGGGCGTCAGCAGGCCGCCGCCGAGCAGCTGTTCGGCGGTCCGGGCCGCGGGCAGTCCCGCCTCGGCGAAGACCTGGGCGGCGTCCTGGTGCAGGGCCGCGCGCAGGGCCGCTGGGGTCTCGGCGTACAGCGCCGCCCGCAGGGCCGGGTGGCGGAAGCACAGCCGGCCGCCGGTGGCGTCCGCCAGCAGCCCGGCCGACAGGGGCTCCGCCAGCTCCGTGAGCAACTCCCGGGCCGGCCTGCCCCGTACGAGGGCCAGCTCGCGGACGGTGAAGGCCGGACCGAGCAGCGCCGCGTGCCGAAGGGCGGTGCGCGCGGGCCCCGGCAGCCAGGCCAGTCCCCGCGTCACGGAGGCGGGCGGCGGCGGCAACTCCTCCTCCGGCACCGGAAGTTCCGCCCGGCCGTCCTCGACCCGCAGGAGCCCGGACCACTGCGCGAGCAGATCCCGCAGCAGCCGCGGGTTGCCGCCCGACTGCCGCGCCGCCTCCCGCAGCCGGGGTCCCGGCTCCGCCCCCAGCAGGTCCCGGACCAGCTCGTCCGTCTCCGCCGTGGACAGCGGCTCCAGCCGGAGCGTGCGCCCGCCCGGCGTCGCGCACAGCGGCTCCAGCTCGGGCCGGCCCGGCAGCGGCCGCCGGGTCACCACCAGCAGCAGCGGCAGCTGGCCCGCCACCGCCCAGCCCGCCAGGCGCTGCCACAGCAGCAGGCTGGCCGGGTCCGCCCAGTGCGCGTCGTCCAGCACCAGCAGCAGCGGCCGCCGCGCGCACCACTCCTCGACCCGGGCCGTCAGCAGGTCCATGGCGGCCAGCAGCGCACCACCCGGCCGTGCCGCCTCCTCGGCCTCCCGCAGCAGCGCGACGGCGGCCGCCCGGTCCGGGCCCCCGGGGTGCAGGCAGTCCAGCGCGGCGCGCAGCGGCAGCTCCGCCCCGAGGGCGTCGGCCGCCGCGTACCGCACCCGGCAGCCGAGCGCATGCGCCCCGGTCAGGGCGCCGCGCACGAAGTCGGTGCGGCCCGCGCCGGGCTCGCCCTCCACGATCAGCAGGGCTCCGCGGCCCTCCGCACCCCCGCGCACCCATTCCCGTAACTCGTCACGCTGCTGCTCTCGCCCGACCCGCACGTCGGCGATTCCCTCCGGTCACGTCGCGCCGGTCACAGGATGCCACGCCGACGGGCCCTCAGAGCCGCGGAGGCTGGTGTCCTGACGGTGAACTGTGCACGCCCACACGGTACTTGGGAATGCGCAGGGTGACCTTCATGCCCGCCCCGACCCCCGTCTCCATCACCGGACCGTACGCGTCCCCGTACACCTGCCGGATCCGCTCGTCGACATTGGGCAGCCCGATCCCGGAGGAGCCGCCGTGCTCCCCGGCCAGGATCCGGCGCAGCAGCGCCGGATCCATCCCGACCCCGTTGTCCTCCACCGTGATCACCGCCTCCGCGCCCGCGTCCCGCGCCGTGATCGTGATCCGGCACTCCTCGGTGGAGTCCTCCAGCCCGTGCTTCACGGCGTTCTCCACCAGCGGCTGCAGGCACAGGAAGGGCAGTGCCACCGGCAGCACCTCCGGCGCCACCTGCAGGGTCACCTTCAGCCGGTCGCCGAACCGGGCACCGGCCAGCGCCAGATACTGCTGCACGGAGCGCAACTCGTCGGCCAGCGTGGTGAAATCACCGTGCCGCCGGAAGGAGTACCGGGTGAAGTCCGCGAACTCCAGCAGCAGCTCCCGGGCCCGCTCCGGATCCGTGCGGACGAACGAGGCGATCGCGGCCAGGGAGTTGAAGATGAAATGCGGGGAGATCTGCGCCCGCAGCGCCTTGATCTCCGCCTCCATCAGCCGGGTCCGCGACCGGTCCAGCTCGGACAGCTCCAACTGCACCGACACCCACCGGGCGACCTCCGTGGCGGCCCGCACCAGCACCGCCGACTCGCGCGAGCCGTACGCCACCAGCGCGCCCAGCATCCCGTCCTCGCCGGTGAGCGGGGCCACCACCGCCCATTTCAGCGGACAGTCGGGCCGCTGGCACTCGGTCCGCACGCTCTGGCTGCGCCCCGACGCCAGCATCACCGCCACCCGGGCCATCGCCCGGCGCTGATGGTGGTCGGCGCCCGGACCGTCCCAGGCCAGCACCGACTCCCGGTCGGTGAGGCACAGCGCCTCCGTGCCCAGCAGCGACCGCAGCCGCCGGGCCGCCTTGCGGGCGGCGTCCTCGGTCAGCCCGGCGCGCAGCGGGGGAGCGGCCAGCGACGCCGTGTGCAGCGTGTGGAAGGTGGCCCGCTCCACCGGGGTCCCCAGGTCCATCCCGGCCGCCCGCTCCCCGCGGCGGGCGTGCCACCGGCCCGCAGCCCAGCCCGCAGCCAGCAGCAGCACCGCACCCGCCACCGCCGGCAGCGCCAGGACCGCCGGCGCCACCCCGGTCACCGCAGACCTCCCGCCCGCTCCCCGGCCACGACCTCCGGCAGGTGCAGCCGGGCCAGGGTGGCCGCCGTCCCCGCCGGGATCCGCGACCGGGTGGCCAGCGACACCGCCACCATCGTCAGGAACCCGAGCGGCACCGACCACGCCGCCGGCCACGCCAGCAGCGTGTGCGTCCAGCCCGGCGGCGCCAGATCGGCCCGGGTCGCCAGCACCGCGCCCAGCGCCGCCCCGCCGCCCGTCACCAGCCCGGCCACCGCACCCGGCGGGGTCAGCCCGCGCCACCAGATGCCCAGCACCAGCAGCGGACAGAACGAGGAGGCCGACACGGCGAAGGCGAGGCCCACCGCGTCCGCCACCGGCACCTGCGTCGCCGCCACGCTCCCGGCCAGCGGCACCAGGATCGCCACGACCGCCGCCGAGCGGAAGCTGCGCACCCCCCGCGCCGGCAGCACGTCCTGGTGCAGCACCCCCGCCACCGCCATGGTCAGCCCCGAGGCCGTCGACAGGAACGCCGCGAAGGCACCCCCGGCCAGCAGCGCACCCAGCAGCTCGCCGAGCACCCCGCCGAGCATCCGCCCGGGCAGCACCAGCACCGCGGCGTCCGCGTCGCCGGTCAGGGCGAGCTCGGGGGTGTAGATCCGGCCCAGTGCCCCGTACACCGGCGGCAGCAGATAGAAGACGCCGACCAGCGCGAGCACGACCAGCGTGGTGCGCCGCGCGGTCCGCCCGTCGGGGCTGGTGTAGAACCGCACCGCGACGTGCGGCAGGCCCATCGTGCCGAGGAAGGTCGCCAGGATCAGCCCGTACGTGGCGTACAGCCGGTACTCGCGCAGCCCGCCGGAGGTCGGCACCGACCAGGTGGACACACCGGGCCGCGCCTCGGCCCGGGTGTCCGGAACCGGCGTGTCCGCGGCGAACTCCAGCCGCGCGTGGGCCCGTACGGAATGCTCACCGGCGGCCAGGGTCAGCGGCACCGACACGTAACCGCGCCCGTCCACCTGCCCCGTCACCGTCACCATCAGCGGATTCGCCACCGACAGCCGCACGTCCTCCGCGACCGTCACCGAGGTGTGCTCCCGGAAGACGGCCGGTGCGTCGAAGGTCGCCCGCGGCGCGCCGTCCCCGGCCCAGGCCGCGATCAGGAAGAAGGCCGGCACCAGCAGGGCCGTGAGCTTCAGCCAGTACTGGAAGGCCTGGACGAAGGTGACCGAACGCATCCCGCCGCACCCCACCGCCACCGTCACCACGAACGCGACGACCAGCCCGCCGACCCAGTGCGGGGCCCCGGTCAGGATCTCCAGCGTCAGCCCGGCCCCCTGCAACTGCGGCAGCAGGTAAAGCCAGCCGACCCCGACCACGAACAGCACCGCGATCCGGCGCACCACCAGCGACTCCAGCCGCGCCTCCGCGAAGTCCGGCAGCGTGTACGCGCCCGAGCGGCGCAGCGGGGCCGCCACCAGCACGAGCAGCACCACGTACCCGGCGGTGTAGCCCACCGGGTACCAGAGCATCTCGGGCCCCTGGAGCAGCACCAGCCCCGCCACCCCGAGGAAGGACGCGGCGGACAGGTACTCGCCGCTGATGGCCGCGGCGTTCAGCCGGGGCCCCACCGTGCGCGAGGCGACGTAGAAGTCGGACGTGGTCCGCGACATCCGCAGGCCCAGCGCGCCGACCAGGACCGTGACCAGGACGACGACGGCGACCGCGGTCAGCGCGTACGTCTGGTTCACCGGGCGGTCCTTCGGCTGGAGGGGGGTGTCCGGAGTCTACGCACGCCCCCTGACCGGGCGACAGGCTCGATTCGGACCCACCGGAGCCGCCGGATCCGCCCGGCCGGACGACCCCGTCAGAGGGCCGGGTCGCGGTGCTCCGCGCAGTCGCGGAGGGCGATCTCCAGCTCCACGTACGACTCCTCCGCGCGCCGGAACGCCAGCGTCAGGGCCGCCTCCGCGCGCGGTGGCACCTGCTCGCGGACCCCCTCGCGGGCCTCGTACAGGATGTCGGCCCAGCGGGCGGCCGCACTGCGCAGCCGGGCCAGCAGCGCCTCGGCCTCGGCGGGCCCGGCAGGCCGGGCCCGGGGCAGCCCGCTCAGGGCGTCGACCAGCGCCTGGATCTCGGACATCTCGCTCCTCCCGCGCCGGAAGATCCACGATACGAGAGGGGCGACGGCACCGAGGGCCGATCGGGCGGCGGTGCGGCCGACGGCTCCGGCGGATCGCCGTACGCCCCTCCCGGCGCGACGAACGGCGCCTCCGAGCGCCGGACGGTCGGGCGCGAACGGCCCGACGGCGTCCGGGGAACGGCCGGGGAGCGGCCGGGAGCGGCCGGTTTCAGCCGGTCGCCTTCCGCATCAGCAGGTCCCGCAGCTCCCGCGCGTGCCTGCGGCTCACCTGGAGCTCCGCCGCCCCCACCCGGACACTGGTGGTCCCGGCCTCCAGCCGGAGCTCGTCGATCCGCGCCAGCGCCACCAGATGACGGCGGTGGATCCGTACGAACCCGCGCGCCGCCCAGCGCTCCTCCAGCGTGGACACCGGGATCCGGACCAGATGGCTGCCCTCGTCGGTGTGCAGGCGGGCGTAGTCGCCCTGCGCCTCGACGTAGGAGATGTCCGCGATCGCCACGAAGCGGGTGACCCCGCCCAGTTCGACGGCGATCTGGTCCGGCGCGCGGTCGGCGACGGTGACCTCGGCGACCGGGCGGCGCGGCGCCGGCACGGCCTGCGCGCCCGCCACCGGGGCGCCGGCGGGTGCCACCGCGGCCGCCGGGCCCTCTTCGGACCGGCCCAGCTGCTCGCACGCCCGCCGGACGGCCTCGGCCAGCCGCTCCGGGCGCACGGGCTTGAGCACGTAGTCCACGGCCTTCAGGTCGAAGGCCTGTACGGCGAAACCCTCGTGGGCGGTGACGAACACGATCAGCGGCGGCCGCGCGAACCCGGCCAGCAGCCGCGCGATGTCCAGCCCGGTCAGCCCGGCCATGTGGATGTCCAGGAACACCACGTCGATGCCGTCGGCCCCGTCCGGGCCGGACTCCAGCGCCCGGGTGACCCGGCGCAGGGCCTCGGTGGCGTCCGAGGCACCTTCCGCACTGCGCACCCGGGGGTCCGAGCGCAGCAGGTAGAGGAGTTCCTCCAGGAGCGGCTTCTCGTCGTCGACGGCCAGTACGCGCAGCATGCGGCCGAGTCTAGAGAGGACTCGGCCGGGGCGGAACGGGGAAGGAGCGCGGCCCCCGCCCAGGGGGGATGAGGGCGAGGGCCGCGCGAACGGGGTGGGGGGAGTGAGGGGATTGAGGGGAGGGGCAGGGGCTACTGGACGGTGATGAGCTTGCCGTCGGGGGACACGGCGTACCAGGTGCCGCCCACGCCCTGGCCGTTGACGTCGCCGGGCTTCTTGTCACCGGTGAAGGTGTAGACGGGCCAGCAGTCGACGCTCTGCTGCTTCTGGCCGTCCGGGCGGTTGAGCACCGTGTAGTTCTTCTCGACGATCCCCTTGTCCTGGGCCTTCTCCACCGGCGCGACGACCGGCCACTTGGTCAGGCAGTCGCCCACGCACTTGGAGGTCATCGGCCACTGGGTGTCCGGCTTGAACCGGTAGACGGTCATGCCCTTGCCGTCGACGATGTGGTCGCCCAGCTTGGGGTCCTTGGCCACCGACAGCTTCCCGTCGGCCTCGGCGCCGCCGCCCGCCTCGGCCCCGCCTGCGGCCGGGGCCGCGGGCGCCGCCCCCTTCGCGGCCTTCTTGCCGTCCGCCGCGAGCGCGAACCACACCCCGCCGACGCCCTGGCCGTTGACGTCGCCCGCCTTGGCGTCCTTGCTGTAGCGGTACGCGGGCCAGCCGGCCACCGTCAGCTGCTTGCTGCCGTCGGTGCGCACCACTTCGCCCAGCAGCGCCGGGTCCATGCCCGCGGCGGCGGTGGCATCGCCCGCGGCGACCACCGGCCAGGTCTTCTCGCAGTCGCCGTCGCAGTTCGACTTCGGCGGCTTGGCCGTGTCCTTGTCGAAGCGGTAGAGGGTCATCCCGGCGCTGTCGGTGAGGACCGAGCCGATCTGGTCGTTGGGGGCGATCGCCAGCTGCCCGGCCGGCTTGGCGCCCGAGGCGCCCGAGGCGCCCTCAGCGCCGTCGGAGCCGTAGGCGCCGTCGGCGGCGGCCGGGGCCTTCCCCTGGGCGGCGGCGGCCCCGACCGGCTTGGTCGTGTCCGCGGCCTTGTCGTCGGTGGGGCCGCAGGCCGTCGCCGCGAGGACGACGACGATCGCGGCCGCGGCCAGGGTGGTTCCGCGCTTGATGCCCATCTTGATCTCTCCCACTCGTGGTGTCCTTCGTGTCCGCCACCGTGATGGCGTCAACTCTGCCCAGGACACGCCGCGGTGGGGGAGATCTGTTCACCTTGCCCGGTGTGGGCTGTTTCACTCACCCCGCGCCGAACCCGGCGCGCCGCAGAGCCGTGGCCACAGCGAGGCCGAGCACCTGATGTCCGCTGTCGTTGGGGTGCAGCCCGTCCGCCAGGTGTTCGGGACCGAGCAGGTCCCGGCCTGGGAGCACGGCGAGCCGGTCGTCCCCCGCGGCGATCCGGTCCCGGGTGGCGCGCTCCATCGCGTCACGCAGGGCGCCGAGGGTGGCGCCCAGCTTGTTCGGGGTGCGCTCGGCGTCGGGCCGCAGGACGGGGGAGACCAGCAGGATCGGGGTCCGCGGGTGCCCCTGGCGGACCAGTTCGAGGAACGCCCGCGTGGTCTCGTACAGCAGGGGAGCCGAAAAGGGCACCCGCGACCAGCAGTTGGTCCCGAAGGCGAGCGTGAGGACGTCGGCGGGCAGGCCCGCGAGCTGTTCGGCGGTGGTCAGCTCACCGCGCGCGGCCCCCGCGTAGCCGAGGTTGACGGTGTCCCAGCCGAGCGCCCGGCCGGTGACGGCGGGCCAGCCGTGCGCGGGGCGGGTGGACCACCAGCCCTCGGTGATGGAGTCGCCGTGCACCACCCAGCGCGGGGCGGGCGGCGCCGGGGTGAGCGGGCCGCCGATCCCGCGCAGTCCGAGGATCAGCGGGGACTGGGTTTCGGGCGGGTGGATGGTGAAAGGGCCGGTGCCGCCCCCCAGGCCGATCCGTACGACGGCCTCGGCGGCCGGGTCGGTGAACACCTCGTTGACCACCCCGTGCCGGTCCCACAGGGCGAAGCCGTGCGCGAGGTCGCGCAGCGCGTCGGTGGGGCCGGGCACGGTCGCCCGGTAGCGGACCTCCACCGCCCGCGCGGTCTCGGTGGTGAACTCCAGCCGGACGCCGATGGGCAGGGTGGAGCGCTCGCCGGTGTCCCAGGGCAGCCGCATGGTGTCGGCCGGATCGGCGCGGACCGGCCGCCCCCGGTCCAGCCAGGCGACCCCGCGCAGGAAGGGCAGCGCGTCCTGCCAGGGCTCCGGCTCGTCCGGGTGGCGCTGCAGCCCGGCCGGCCACGTCGGTTCCGTCGGCCCGGTCGGCAGTCCTGGTCCTTCCAGCCCCGCCGGCCCTCTTGGTCCCGCCGGTCCTGCTGGCCCCGCTGGTATCACTGGTCGCCTCCGATCGTCGGATACGGGAACTTCAGGCCGACCCCACCGCCCACCACGAGCGCCTGCCCCGGCCCAGCGGGGCGTTCTCCGTGGTGCGCCGCCGTCCCCCGGCGCCCGGCAGGGCGGCGACCCGCGGGGTCCACGCCACCCCCGGTGCCACCGCGTTCACCCGTACCCCGCTCGGGCCCGGTTCCACCGCCGCGGCGCGGACCAATGCCATCAGGGCCTGCCCCGGCGGCCCCGTACGCGCTCCGGGAGGGTCCATGGCGGCACGCTGCGGCAGATCTGACGAAGTGTCAATAAACGGGGCCCGAGACGGCCTGCGCAGCGATCGATCATCCCTACGCAACAAACGACTGTCAGTGACGGATCCGCGCAACGATCGTGCGTCAATGTGCAAGGATGGTCCATTACGGGCGGTATCACTCAGCTCGTAGGCTCACTCGCTGTACGTGGAGTGGCGCGGATCGCCTGCTCGGCGGTCCCCCATGAGCAGACCCTTCTTCCGACGGGCCCTGCCCTGCTCCGGATCGTCGCGGTCGACGCCTCCCCTGACCTCCCCGATCCGCAGTGACAAGGAGTCCCCTCGTGCTCGACCACGGCCAGGCGCCACCGCTCGCCTCCGAGGCCCACAGGCCCGTCAACCCGCTGCTCCGCCGCAAGCCGGTGGAGCAGTTGGTCTCCGAGGGCGGCCAGGGTGAGGGCGGCGCGCTCAAGCGGTCGCTCACCATGTGGCAGCTGACCATGATCAGCATCGGCGCGACCCTGGGCACCGGCATCTTCGTCGTCCTCGGCGAAGCCACCCCGATCGCCGGCCCGGCCGTCTTCATCGCCTTCATCGTCGCGGGCCTGACCGCGCTCTTCTCGGCGCTCTCCTACGCCGAGCTCGCGGGCTCGATCCCCGTCTCGGGCTCCTCGTACTCCTACGCCTACGCCACCATGGGTGAGCTCATAGCCTGGATCTGCGGCTGGTGCCTCGTCCTGGAGTACGGCGTCTCCGTCGCGGCCGTCGCCGTCGGCTGGGGCCAGTACCTCAACGAGCTGCTCGACGGCACCCTCGGCTTCACCATCCCCGAGGGCTTCTCCGCCCCGCTGGGCGAGGGCGGCTACATCAACATGCCCGCCCTGGTCGTGGTCCTGCTCTGCATGGTCTTCCTGCTCCGCGGGGCCAAGGAGAGCGCCCGGATCAACTCGATCATGGTCGCCGTCAAGATCGTGACGCTGGTGCTCTTCTGCGTCATCGGCTTCATGGGCATCAAGGCCGGCAACTACACCCCGCTGGCCCCGCTCGGCGTCACCGCGATCAGCACCGCCGCCTCCATGCTGTTCTTCTCGTACATCGGCTTCGACGCCGCCTCCACCGCCGGTGAGGAAGCCAAGAACCCGAAGAAGGACCTGCCGCGCGCGATCATGCTCTCGCTCGCCATCGTCACCGCGATCTACTGCCTCGTCGCCTTGGTCGCCGTCGGCGCCATGCCGTGGCAGGAGTTCGAGGGCAGCGAGGCCGCCCTGGCCCAGATCATGGAGAACGTCACCGGACACTCCTTCTGGAGCGTCATCCTCGCCGCGGGCGCCGTCGTCGCCATCGCCAGCGTCGTCTTCGCCGTCCTCTACGGCCAGACCCGCATCCTCTTCGCGATGTCCCGCGACGGCCTGATGCCCAAGGCCTTCGCCAAGGTCGACCCGAAGACCGGCACCCCCCGCGTCAACACGATCATCGTCTGCCTCTTCTGCGGACTGCTCGCCGCCTTCATCCCGCTGGGCGAGCTGGCGAACGCCACCAGCATCGGCACGCTCTTCGCCTTCGGCCTGGTCAACGTGGCCGTCATCATCCTGCGCAAGACCCGCCCGGAGATGAACCGCACCTTCAAGGTCGCGCTCTTCCCGGTCACCCCGATCCTGGGCTTCGTCCTCTGCGCCTACCTGATGACGGAGCTGCCCGGACTCACCTGGCTGTACTTCGGTGGCTGGATGGCCGTCGGGCTCGTGATCTACTTCTTCTACGGCATGCGCCGCTCCAGCCTGGCCACTGTGGCCGCCCTGGCCGCCACGGCCGCGGAGGCCGCTGAATAGAAGTGATTCACCCCCCGTGCGACTGAACGATCTCGACGAACGCATCGTGCACGCCCTCGCCGAGGACGCCCGCCGCTCCTACGCGGACATCGGCTCCGAGGTCGGGCTCTCCGCGCCCGCCGTCAAGCGGCGCGTGGACCGGCTGCGCGCCGAAGGCGCCATCACCGGCTTCACCGTCCGCGTGGACCCGGCCGCCATGGGCTGGGAGACCGAGGGCTTCATCGAGATCTACTGTCGGCACAACACCTCGCCGGACGACATCCGGCGAGGACTGGAGAGATACCCCGAGGTGGTGTCCGCGTCGACCGTCACCGGCGACGCGGACGCCCTCGTCCAGGTCTTCGCCTCCGACATGCGCCACTTCGAGCGGGTCCTGGAGCGCATCGCGGGCGAGCCGTTCGTGGAACGCACCAAGTCGGTCCTCGTCCTCTCCCCGCTCCTGCGCCGCTTCACCTCCGGCGCGCCGGCCTGAGGGCCGTCCCGCAGACCGTCCCTTACGGAGCAGGGGTGCGCAGCCCCAGGAACAGGGGGCTGCGGCGCAGGGTGAAGCCCATCGACTCGTACAGCCGCACGGCCCCCGTGTTGGCCGCCGCCGCGTGCAGGAACGGGCGGTCCCCGCGCTCACGGACCTCCGCGGCGACCGCGCGTATCAGCCGGGCCGCCAGGCCCCGGCCCCGGTGGTCCGGGTGGGTGCACACCGCGCTGATCTCCGACCAGCCCTCCGGCCGCATCCGCTCCCCGGCCATCGCGACCAGCCGGCCCTCGTGACGGATCCCGAGGTACGTGCCCAGCTCGACCGTCCGGTCCAGGAACGGGCCCGGCCTGGTCAGGCCCACCAGCTCCAGCATCTCCGGTACGTCACCGAGCCCCAGCGCCACCGCCTCCGGCGCCGCCCCGGCCCGTACCCCCCGGCCGTCCAGCTGCACACCCGGAACCGTCACCAGCGTCTGCCACCCCGGCGGCGGGGTCAGCAGCCCCGTCACCCAGACCTCCTCCCCGGGACCGGCCAGCGCAGCCAGATCCGCCCACGCCCGCGGGTCCTGCGGATCGGCGAGCGCCGAGAACGGGGACGTGTCCAGCGTGTAGCGGGCCGCCAGACCCGTCGGCGCGAACTCGGCGAAATCGCGGTGCGGCCCGGTCAGCGCGGCCCAGACCGGATTGTCGAGTACTTCACTGCCGCACAGCGTGCCGCTCTCGGGGGACATGGGTGCAGGGCTCCTTCCATAGGCGACGGCGTCCGGGTCGTGACCGCCTTCTTGACGGCCCCGGGCGCCGCCACGAGACTGCGGGGGACGGCCATGACGGACAGCGCCCGCCACCGGAAGCCTAACCAGCACCGGACGGGGGCGGCCGAGGACAGGACGGGGGTGGGCGGCGGTGGACACGGCCCGGACGGCGGACACGGACACGCGATCCCGCACCCTCCGGCGCTGGTGGCTCACCCGGCGCCTGCACATCGACCTCCTGCGGGTGTGCAGCGCCTTCGGCCCGCGCGGCTGACCCCCCTCAGAGACGAGTGACCCGGACCGGGCGCGCGCACCGCGCCGCCCGGGGCCCAGCCGTGTTGTCCTCCACCCCAGGAGAGTCATGTCGCACACCGTCCTGCCCCGCACCCCGCTGCCCCGCACCGCTCCCGCGCCCGCCCCGCGCGGCCGCATCGGAGCCGGTTTCTCCCCCGTACCGCACCGCTACCACCTCTACCTCCGCGCCGGCTGTCCCCACTCCCTGCGGGTGACCGGCACCCTCGCCGAGCTGGGCCTGACCCACTCGATCACCGCCACCGTCCTCGGTACCGACCCCCGGGCGGCCGGGTACACCGCACTGCGGCTGGCCTACGAGGCCACCGGCCACCACTTCGACGGCGCCCTGACCGTCCCGGCCCTCGTCGACACCTGGAGCGGCCGCGTCGTCTCCGGCCACACCCCCGACATCCTCGACGACCTGCGTTTCCTGGCCGCCCACCCGGCCTTCCGGACCGGCTCGTAGCAGGGAGCGCAGCAGGGGCCGTACGGGGTCCACGAGGGGGCCTGGGGGCGCCCGCGCAACGAATCGCCGCGTCGGTCGGGGAACACGCAACGAATCGATGCGCGGAGCGCAACGCTCACGGCTTGTCCGGGTCGAACGCGCGAACGTACCGTTTTATGACCCCCTCCCCGCCTGTCACAGAGGTAGCCCATGCCCCCGCTGCGCACCGCCCTCCTCCAGAGCTCCGGCGTTCTCGGCGACACCGCCGGGAACCTCAAGGCGCTCGACGAGGCAGCGGCGCGCGCCGCACAGAGCGGGGCCGGGCTCCTCGTGACCTCGGAGATGTTCCTGACCGGCTACGCGCTGGACCTCCAGGACATCCCCGGACTCGCCGAAGCGGCCGACGGCGCCTCCGCCCAGGCCATCGGCGAGATCGCCCGCCGCCACGGGATCGCCGTCCTGTACGGCTACCCGGAGGGCGCGGACGGCGTCGTCTACAACGCCGCCCAGCTCATCGGCCCCGACGGCGCGGCGCTGGCGAACTACCGCAAGACCCACCTCTTCGGCTGCTTCGAACAGGACGCCTTCACCCCCGGCGACACCCCCGTCGTCCAGGCGGACCTGAACGGCCTCCGCATCGGCATCATGATCTGCTACGACGTGGAGTTCCCCGAGAACGTCCGGGCGCACGCGCTCGCCGGCACCGACCTCCTCCTGGTGCCGACCGCGCAGATGCACCCGTTCCAGTTCGTCGCCGAACAGCTCGTCCCCGTAAGGGCCTTCGAGAACCAGATGTACATCGCGTACGTCAACCGCACCGGCCCGGAAGGCGAGTTCGAGTTCGTCGGACTCAGCTGCCTGGCGAGCCCCGACGGGGTCACCCGGACCCGGGCCGGCCGCGGCGAGGAGCTGGTGTTCGGCGAGGCCGACCCCGAGCTGCTGTCGGCCTCGCGCGAGAACAACCCGTACCTGCGCGACCGCCGACCCGGGCTCTACGCCTCCCTCGTCTGAGTCCCCTTCTTCCCCCAGCCCTGCCGCAAGGAGACGTACCCCCATGACGTCCACGGTGCCCACCACCGCCGTCCCGCACAGCGACGGACAGCCGCCGATCACCATGTTCGGTCCGGACTTCCCGTACGCGTACGACGACTTCCTCGCCCACCCGGCGGGCCTCGGCCAGATACCGGCGACCGAGCTCGGCACCGAGGTCGCCGTCATCGGCGGCGGGCTGTCCGGCATCATCTCCGCGTACGAGCTGATGAAGATGGGCCTCAAGCCCGTCGTCTACGAAGCCGACCAGATCGGTGGCCGCCTGCGCACCGTCGGCTTCGAGGGCGCCGAGACCGAGGGCCTCACCGCGGAGATGGGCGCCATGCGCTTCCCGCCGTCCTCCACGGCCCTGCAGCACTACATCGACCTCGTCGGCCTGGTCACGGAGCCCTTCCCGAACCCGCTCGCCGAGGCCACCCCCTCGACGGTCGTCGACCTCAAGGGCGAGACGCACTACGCCGAGACCATCGCCGACCTCCCGCAGGTCTACCGCGACGTGTCCGCCGCATGGAACGCCTGCCTCGACGAGGGCGCCGACTTCTCCGACATGAACACCGCGATGCGCGAGCGGGACGTCCCGCGCATCCGCGAGATCTGGGCCAAGCTCGTCGAGAAGCTCGACGACGAGACCTTCTACGGCTTCCTCTGCAAGTCGGAGGCCTTCAAGTCCTTCCGCAAGCGCGAGATCTTCGGCCAGGTCGGCTTCGGTACGGGCGGCTGGGACACCGACTTCCCGAACTCCATCCTGGAGATCCTGCGCGTCGTCTACACCGAGGCCGACGACCACCACCGCGGCATCGTGGGCGGCTCGCAGCAGCTGCCGCTGCGCCTGTGGGAGCGCGAGCCGGAGAAGATCGTGCACTGGGCCCAGGGCACCTCGCTGTCCTCCCTGCACGGCGGCACCCCGCGTCCGGCGGTCACCCGCCTGCACCGCACGGCCGGCAACCGCATCACGGTCACCGACTCCTCCGGCGACATCCGCACGTACCGCGCCGCGATCTTCACGGCCCAGTCCTGGATGCTCCTGTCGAAGATCGAGTGCGACGACACGCTGTTCCCGATCGACCACTGGACGGCGATCGAGCGCACCCACTACATGGAGTCGTCCAAGCTGTTCGTCCCCGTCGACCGGCCGTTCTGGCTGGACAAGGACGAGGAGACCGGCCGCGACGTCATGTCGATGACGCTGACCGACCGGATGACCCGCGGCACGTACCTGCTGGACAACGGCCCGGACAAGCCCGCCGTCATCTGCCTCTCGTACACCTGGTGCGACGACAGCCTCAAGTGGCTGCCGCTGTCCGCGAACGAGCGGATGGAGGTCATGCTGAAGTCCCTCGGCGAGATCTACCCGAAGGTCGACATCCGCCGTCACATCATCGGCAACCCGGTCACCGTCTCCTGGGAGGACGAGCCCTACTTCATGGGCGCGTTCAAGGCCAACCTCCCGGGCCACTACCGCTACCAGCGCCGCCTGTTCACCCACTTCATGCAGGACCGCCTCCCCGAGGACAAGCGCGGCATCTTCCTCGCGGGCGACGACATCTCCTGGACGGCCGGCTGGGCCGAGGGCGCGGTCCAGACCGCCCTCAACGCCGTCTGGGGGGTCATGCACCACCTGGGCGGCTCCACGGACTCCACCAACCCGGGCCCGGGCGACGTCTACGACGACATCGCCCCGGTCGAACTCCCCGAGGACTGATCCTCCGGGTACCAAGGCCACGGGCCGTCCCCGCGTGAGCAGCGCGGGGACGGCCCGTTCTCATGCCCCGGGTCCGGTCAGCACTGCCAGAGCAGCGCGGCCCGCCCGCAGGGGGCGCACGCGTGGGCGTAGGCCCGTCCCGAGCCGAAGTTCATGGCGGTGGTGGGATCCGGCCCCTCCCGCAGGCCGGCCACGAAGGTCATCGGCCGTGCGCAGCCGGGGCAGTCGGGCGTCTCGTCGCCCTGGAGCCAGTCGGGTTCGCCGCCGAGCGAGCCGAGGACCGCCCGCCCGGCCGGTGCCGTGCCGTCCGGCTCGGCCGGGACGGGTACGGCCGCGCGGACGGAGCCCAGCCCGAGGACGTCCGCGTCCGCGTCGGGCGCCGGTACGGACACCAGGTCCCCGGCGGGCAGCAGCAGGGCCAGGTTGCCGCCCGCGGCCGGGCTCCACTGCTCGCACCGCCCGGGCCGGTGGGCGCACATGAACAGGGCCAGCACGCCGGGCCCCGCAGGTGCGGTGTCGCCGAGCACGATCTGGCCGAGGAACTGGAGCGGTCCCGCGCACAGGCGGCACACCGGCCACACGGTTCCGGCGGGAGCCGTCGGCACCCCGCCGGTCCGGCTGACCTGGGCGTCCGCGGCTACCGGCCCGCCGTCGAGGAGAAGCGTCGTCATACGGCGAACCTATCCGGCGGCCGACGGCGACCCGGGGGCGCCGGGCGTCTCAGCCCCGCGGGGTCAGCAGGCAGCGGCCGACCAGGCCCACGCCCGCGTCGAGGGAGTCCGTGAACTCCTCGGCCAGCTCCGGCGCCCGGCGCAGCGTCCACAGCAGGCGGGCCGCAGACCAGGCCCCGGCGCGGGCGCGCTCCAGGCTCCACGAGCCGACCAGGTGGGTCAGCGGGTCGGCGATCTCCAACAGGTCCGGGCCCGGCATCAGATCCTCCCGGATGTGCTCCTCCAGGGAGACCAGCGTGTCGCCGACCCGGTCGAAGTCCGCCTCCAGGGCCCGCGGTTCACAGTCCAGCTCACCGCACGTGGCCACCACCGCCAGCGCCAGGTCATGGCCGATGTGCGCGTTGATCCCGGCCAGCGCGTGCTGGAGCGGACGGATCCCCGGATGGCGGCGGTACTGCAGCAGGGGGCGCCAGCAGGCCGGGGCCCGGTCCGCCTCCACCGCCGTCAGGTACCGCTCCGCGAACCGCACGCTGAGCGTCTCCGCCCGCCGGGGCGCCGGGAACCCGCCGTGCTCGATCCGCCGGTGCAGGGTCTCCGTCACCGTCAGGTAGACCCGGTTGAAGACGGCGACACCGTCCTGCGGCGGGAGCCGCTCCTCCAGGGCGCATCCGCGCCAGCACCGCTTCCATGGGGGCAGAGTCGCAGGCGCCGACGCGGATCCGGGGAACTTGGCCGTACGCTTCCCCGGTTCGGGCGAAACCCCGTCAACGGGGCTTGTCCTGGCCGTCCCCGAAGTCGTCGTCGTAGGCGGAGGTGCCCTCGTCGAGCAGGGGCTCCTGCTTGAGGTGTGCGGGCGCGAGGTACCGCAGTGCGTGGTAGCCGGTGATGACCACGATCGTGCCCAGCGCGATGCCGCCCAGCTCGAAGGTCTCGGTGATCTGCAGCTTCACGCCGCCGATGCCGATGATGATGCCCGCCGCGGCCGGCACCAGGTTCAGCGGATTGCGCAGGTCCACCCCGCCGTTGATCCAGATCTGCGCGCCGAGCAGGCCGATCATCCCGTAGAGGATGACCGTGATGCCGCCGAGCACCCCGCCCGGGATCGCGGCGACGATCGCACCGAACTTGGGGCACAGGCCGAAGAGCAGCGCGAAGCCCGCGGCCGCCCAGTAGGCCGCCGTGGAGTAGACCCGGGTGGCCGCCATGACCCCGATGTTCTCGGAGTAGGTGGTGTTCGGCGGGCCTCCGGCCGCCGTGGACAGCATGGACGCGGCGCCGTCCGCCGCGATCGCCGTGCCCAGCTTGTCGTCGAGCGGATCGCCGGTCATCTCGCCGACGGCCTTGATGTGGCCCGCGTTCTCGGCGATCAGCGCGATCACCACGGGCAGCGCGATCAGGATCGCCGACCACTCGAAGGCCGGCGCGTGGAGGGACGGCAGCCCGATCCAGTCGGCCTTCGCGACCGCGGAGAGGTCGAGCCGCCAGTGGTCTACGGCCGCCTCCCCGCCCACCGTCGAGTGGATCTTGCCGAAGAGCAGGTCGAAGACCCAGGAGATGCCGTACCCGAAGAGCAGACCGAGGAAGATCGCGATGCGCGACCAGAAACCGCGCAGGCAGACCACGGCGAACCCGGTGAACAGCATGGTCAGCAGTGCCGTCCACTGGTCCTGCGGCCAGTACGTGCTCGCTGTGACCGGAGCCAGGTTGAAGCCGATCAGCATCACCACCGCGCCCGTCACGATGGGCGGCATCGCCGTGTGGATGACGCGGGCGCCGAAGCGCTGCACCGCCAGACCGGCCAGGAACAGTGCCACGCCGACGACGAAGCAGGCGCCCGTGACCACTGCGCTGTCCCCGCCCGAGGCCCGGATGGCCGCCGCGACACCGACGAACGACAGCGAGCAGCCCAGGTAGGACGGGACCCGGCCGCGCGTCGCGAGGAGGAAGACCACCGTCGCGACGCCGGACATCATGATGGCCAGGTTCGGGTCCAGGCCCATCAGGACCGGAGCGACGAAACTCGCGCCGAACATCGCCACGACGTGCTGCGCGCCCAGCCCGGCGGTCCGCGGCCACGACAGCCGCTCCTCCGGCCGGACCACCGCCCCGGGGGCGGGAGTCCGCCCGTCTCCGTGCAGGGTCCAGCCCACGCCGAGGCCCATGTTCCACTCCGTTTCTCCGGCTGCTGCTCACTGCTCACACATCGAGGCCGCAGCGCACGGGGTACGTGCCGCTGCGGCCAGTGGACATGTTACGGCCGGGTTTTGGCGGGTTCGTCGAGGCCGGTGGGGTCGGACTTCGCCGTCACCCCGCCGAGATCGCCCCCAGCCTGCCCCACCGGCGGCCCCTGGCGCAGTACCGCGGCACCGGCGATCAGCGCGAACGCCAGCAGCGTGACCAGCCCGAAGGACACCACCAGCGAGGACGCGTCCGCCACCGCGCCGATCGCCGACGGGGCGATCAGCCCCGAGGTGTACGTGATCGTCGCGACCCCGGCGATGGCCTGCGCCGGCGCCGGGCCGCTGCGCCCCGCCGCCGCGAAGGCCAGCGGGACCACCACCGCGATCCCGAGCCCGATCAGCCCGAACCCGGCCAGCGCGCCCGCCGGATGCCGGACCCCGACCACGAGCAGCCCGCCCGCGGTGGCCACCACCCCGCCCGCCCGGACCGTGCGCACCGCCCCGAACCGGTCCACCACCCGGTCCCCGACCAGCCGGGCCAACGCCATGGTGAGCGCGAAGGCGGTGGTGGAGGCCGCCGCCAGACCCGCGTCCGTGTGCAGGACGTCCCGCAGGTAGACCGCCGACCAGTCCAGGCTCGCGCCCTCGGCGAAGACCGCGCAGAACCCGACGGCCCCGATCAGCAGCGCCGACTTCGGCGGCAGCGCGAAGTGCGGCGGCGCCTGCGCCTCCTGGTCGGCCCTCAGGTCCAGCACACCTTGTACGGCGAACAGCCCGCCCGCCGTCAGGACCAGCGCGGCGACCAGGTGGTGCAGCCGGGCGTCGGCCCCGGTGTGCGCGGCGACGGTACCCGCCGCCGAGCCGAGCAGCGCGCCCACGCTCCACATGCCGTGCAGCGAGGACATGATCGAGCGGCCCAGCCGGTTCTCCGTCTCCACGCCCAGCGCGTTCATCGCCACGTCCGACATGCCGGCGGTGGCCCCGTAGACGAACAGCACGAAGCAGAGGGCGGGCAGGTTCGGGGCGAGGCTCGGCAGGATCAGCGAGAGGGTCCACAGCGAGAGCAGGGCCCGCAGCGCCGCGCGTGCGCCGAGCCGGTGGTTGATCCGGCCCGCCAGCGGCATCGCGAGGGCCGCGCCCACGGCGGGGGCGGCGAGGGCCAGGCCCAGGGTGCCAGCGCTGAGCTGGGCGTGCTCCTGGATCCAGGGGATACGGGTGGCGAAGGAGCCGGTGACGGCACCGTGGGTGCAGAAGACGGCGGCGATGGCGTAGCGGGCATGGCGCAGGCGCGCCGGGCTGAGGTCGGTGTCCCCGGTCATGACGATTAAACTATCAGGGACCCTGCCTGATAGATAATGGGCCCGACTCCCTAGGATGGGCTCCGTGACTCCTGCCCCCACCACCACCCCGGCACCGTCCCCCGCCTCGCCCAGCACGGCCCGGGCCATCAACGACCGCCTCGCCCTGCAACTCCTCCAGGAATCCGGGCCGCTGACGGCCACCCAGCTCAAGACCATGACCGGCCTCTCCCGACCCTCGGTCGCCGACCTCGTCGACCGGCTCACCGAAGCCGGACTCATCGAAGTCGCCGGCGAATCCGGCGAACAGCGCCGCGGCCCCAACGCCAAGCTGTACGGGATCGTCGCCGACCGCGCCCACCTGGCCGCCCTCGACGTGCGCACCGACCGGGTCACCGCCGTCGTCACCGACCTCCTCGGCCGCCCCCTCGCCGAAGCCGCCCTGCCCGTCGGCGCCCCCGAGGACGCGGTGGCCGCCCTGCTGCGCACCGCACGCGAAGCCGGCGCCGCCGAGCTGCACACCGTCGTCATAGGCGCCCCGGGCCTGGTCGCCCCGGCCACCGGCGAACTCCGCGACACCAGCGGCCTCCCGGCCTGGCACCGGGACCTGGTCACCGCCCTGCAGCGGAGCCTGCCCGCCGTGGTCGTCGTCGAGAACGAGACCAACCTGGCCGCTCTCGCCGAGCAGCGCCTGGGCGTGGCCCGCGACCTGGACTCCTTCGTCCTGCTGTGGCTCGGCGCGGGCGTGGGCGCGGCCGTGGTCCTGGACGGCCGGCTGCGCCGGGGCGCCTCAGGCGGGGCGGGCGAGATCGGCTTCCTGCCGGTACCGGGCACCGCCGGCCTGCCGTCGGCCGAGGACTGCGCGGGCGGATTCCACGCCCTGGTGGGCCGTGAAGCCGTGACCGCGCTGGCGCGCGCCCACGGCTTCACGGGCCCGGCGGAGGAGGCCGTGGCCGGAGCCGCAGGGGAGGCCTTCCTCGAAGCCCTGGCCGAACGCCTCGCGCTGGGCGCGGCGGCCGCCGCGGCGATCCTGGACCCGGGCTGCGTGGTCCTGGCGGGCGAACTGGGCCGCGCAGGCGGCCCCGCCCTGGCCGCCCGGGTCGCCCACCGCGTGGCGAAACTGACCCCGGTCCCGACGGAGATCCGCGCCACGACCCTGGGCGACCCGGCGGTCCTGGCGGGAGCCGAACTGGCAGCGCGGGAGTCCGCGCAGGCGGTGCTGTTCGGGGGTAGGGGCGGGGGCTTCGGGGGGTGGAGCGGACGGGGCGGGGGCTTCGGTGGGCGGGAGCTGCTCGGCCGGGGTCGGGTGGTGGGGCGGGGGCTTCGGAAAGCGGGAGCCTCTTGATCGGCATCAGAGTGGCGTATGGGGGTCAAGGGCTGACAGCTCGGCTATTCCGTCGTAGAGCCGGGTCAGCGCGAGCATCCCTCCACAAGCTCATGCCCGAACAGGGGAAATCGGGGCAAACGGTCGGCCCTTCGGGTCACCCATCTGTGCTGACTCGCATCCACGACGAAATAGCCGCTGTCCCACGCCTTCCAAGAGGAGCGCCTACGGGTCGTGGTCGGCCTATGCGTCGTTCGCTCGGCGGCGTCGGTAGTACGCGACGGTGAGGATCGCCAGGAGCGGGCCCCAGGCGAGGAGCGGTACGTACGCCGCCCACAGCGCCCAGGCGGCCGGTCCGCTGGTAGGACCACCGTCGCCGTTCTCGTTCATCGGCTCCACGAAACCGAAGATCTGGTTCAGCAGGGCGTACGCGCACAACATCGTGATCAGCGTTGCCCCGAGTGCGGCCGGAATGACCACCGTCGGGGTCGGGATCCGCCTACCGTGCAGCCCCGGCACCCAGCGCGGCACGACTTCACCCCACGGCCGGACCAGCCCGAGGGCGAACAGCGCGAGTCCTTCGGAGACCACGGACAGCCCGATCACGTACGGGCGTTCCCATACCGCCCAGTGGTAGTCCGTGTTGTAGCCGGCCAGGCCCAGCACCAGCGCGACACGCCATAACCCGGACGGCAGGACACACAGCGGGATGGCATGGGCCGCCCTGACCGCCCAGCGGGGAACGGGCTCGACGGGCTTGCGGCTGGCCGGCGCGCCGAATGGCGTCTCGGCTGCTGCTGTGTCCCTGGCATGCGTGGTCATGTGCGCCCCCCGGTGAGATCCGACGTTGTCAAGCTTCGGGTGCAGGGTGGGTGCTCGGCGTCCGCCGACGGGTTGAGGCGGGGGCGACCACAGGATGACACCCCAGCCGGAGCCGATGGCAGCTGATGACCCTCGGTACCGCTGACCCGCGTCCACGACGAAATAGCCGCTGTCCCACGCTTCTCCACCCCGGTCAGCCGTCAGACGCCTCCCGAGAGGAGCGCGCCTGCTGGTCGTGGGCGGCCTATGCCCAGCCCCGGCCGGTCGTCGGACGCTGTGAGCGAGAAGTCGCTGGGCCGTGGGCGGCCTTTGTCCAGCCCAAGGCGGTCGTCGGACGCTGAGACGTCAGGAGCGCGTAGCGATTGGATGCGCTTCCCCCGACCCGGCAGGGGGCTGTCATGGGCCCCGCCTCTGGACCGTGCCCACTGGGATCTGCCTGGGCATCTCTGATGCCGATCAAGTGGCTCCCGCACACCCACGCCCCCGCCGCGCTTCTCTGATCCCGCCCGCCCGGCTCCCGCCCGCCCGAGCCCCGTCCGTCGGAGCCCCTATCGCCCCTGCCCCCGCCCGGCCGCGAACTGCGCGAACGTGAGGTGGCCCACCGCGTGGGACGGGGTCAGGTTGCCGCCGCGCTTGAAGCCCGCGTAGGCCTTGCCCGCCAGGGGGAGGGGGACCACCCGGCGGTGGCGGCCCGTCGCCGTCAGGTAGGTGCGGGCCAGGTCCGGCAGGGTGTGGATCTCCGGGCCGCCCATGTCCGGGACCCGGCCCGACGGGGTCGGGACGGCCAGTTCCGCCAGGCGGTCCGCGACCTCCCCGACGGCGATCGGCTGGACGCGTACCCCGCTCGGCACCGGCACGAGCGGCAGCTTCGCCGCCGTGTCCACCAGCTGCGCCACCAGGTCGTGGAACTGCGTCGTGCGCAGGATGGTCAGGCCCAGCCCGGACGCCTCCAGCAGCCGCTCGACCTCCAGCTTCGTCCGGTAGTAGCCGAGCGGCACCACGTCCACCCCGACGATCGAGATGTAGACGATGTTGGTGACGGTCCCCGCCCGCCGGGCCGCTTCGATGAGGTGCCGGGTGGCGGTTTCGTCGTCCTTGCCCCCGCCGCGCGTGTTGCTCGCGCAGTGCACGATCACCTCCGCACCCGCCGTCGCCGCGTCCAGCCCGCTGCCGTCCAACAGGTCGACCGGGTACTCCGGGGCGTGCCGGCCCAGCGCGCGGACCTCGTGGCCCGCGTTCCGGAGCCGGTCCACGACCAGCACGCCGAGGGTGCCGGTGCCGCCGGTGACGAGGATGGTGCTCATGGGGTCCGCCTTTCGCCGATGTGGTTCCTTCAGCAGCGGAGACCGGACGGCCCTCAGGTATGTGACAGCTGCCGCTGGAGGAATTCCAGCTTCTCCGGGTTGAGTACCGTGCTGAGCCCGCTGACCAGCCCGTTCTCGAATTCCACCAGAAGAACGGCCGTCTCGCCGAAGAGCAGCGCCGGTACCCCGTTGATCTCCGCGACGCTGACCGGCAGGTCCCCGGCGAACTTCTTGAGCACCCCGATCGCGAACCGGGCCACCTTCTCCCGCCCCAGGATCGGCCGCAGCGCCGCGTTGACCACCCCTCCGCCGTCGGAGACGAACCGGACGTCGGCCGTCAGCAGCCCCTCCAGCCGGGCCAGGTCCCCGCCGCGCGCCGCCGTCATGAAGGTTTCCACGAGGCTCTGCCACCGTTCGGGGTCCGGTGCGAAGCGCGGCTCCGGCGCGGCGGGCCGGTCCGTGGCCACCCGGCCGGCTGCCCGCCGGTAGAGCTGGCGGCAGTTGGCCTCGGTCAGGTCCAGGAGTCCGGCGATCTCCCGGTGGCTGTAGGCGAAGGCCTCACGCAGGACGTAGACGGCCCGTTCCACCGGCGTGAGCTGCTCCAGCAGCACCAGCAGGGCCATGGACACACTGTCCCGCTGCTCCGCGGACTCCAGCGGGCCGAGCGTGCCGTCCCCGGTGAGGACGGGCTCCGGGAGCCAGGGGCCGACGTACGCCTCGCGCCGGACCCGCGCCGAGGTGAGGGTGTTGAGGCACAGGTTCGTGACGACCTTGGCGAGCCAGGCGCCGGGGTGTTCGATCTCCTCGCGGTCCGCGGACGCCCAGCGCAGGTACGCCTCCTGCACGGTGTCCTCGGCCTCCGCGGCGGACCCGAGCATGCGGTAGGCGATGCCGAACATCCGGGGACGGTTTTCCTCGAAGTCCGCGTCGGACGCGGTGATGTGTGTGATCACCGGTGCAGCGTACGAGGCCGGGTGCGCGCGGAACGAGCGAGGACCCGGTGGCCGCCGGGCCACCGGGTCCTCACGTTCACTCATGGATCAGCCAGGGTGCAGGGGGTCAGCAGGCGCCCTGGTCCTTCCAGACGCCCCATTCACCGGTGGTGCCGGGCTCTTCGTTCTGCGTCCACCACTGGGCCTTCCAGTTGCGGCCCTTGTGGGAGACGACGTTGCCGCTGTTGTAGACCGTGCCCGCCACGTACGCCGGGCTGGTGCAGGTCCCGCCCGGAGGCGTGGTCGGCGGGGTCGTGGGGGGAGTGGTCGGCGGGGTGGTGGGAGGCGTGGTCGGGGGAGTGGTCGGGGGCTGGGTGCCGCCGGGCTGCACCAGCGTCGTACCGCGGGCCAGGTCGCCGGCGAGGGCGTAGGTGGTGCCGGAGATCTTCACCGTCCAGTTGGAGGGCGTGGACACCGGCAGGTAGTAGTTGAACGCCAGGTCGACGGAGGCGCCGGGGGCCAGGGTCTGCCAGGCCGGGAGCTTCAGGGAGACCCGCTGGAAGTCGCCCTTCAGGCCGCCGACGTTGGTGCCGGTGTGGCCGCTGCTGATCACGGTCGTGCCGAAGCCGGACTGGTCGGAGGCGTTGTTCGGGGCCGAGGTGCCGTAGTCGAACTGGAACTCGGTGCCGCCGGGCAGTGTGGCGTTCGTGTTGTTGGTGATCTTCAGCTTCGGGGTGAGCGGGTAGTTGGAGTCACCCAGCTTGAACTCGGTGAACTCCGTCCTGATGTCCACGGCCTGGGTCGGCAGGGCGGTGGCGCCCGCCTTCTTCGCGCCGTAGGGGGAGGCCGACTTGAACTTCTGGTACATCGTGTCGGTGAGCGTGTCGCCCATCTCGTACTGGCCCTTGGCCGCGTTGTACGCGTAGTCGCCCGCGAGCTCCCAGACCATCGTGCCGCCGATGCCCTTGTTGATCACGTAGTCGGCCTTGGAGGCCACCGACTGTTCGTCCTCCGTCGACAGGAAGACCTTCTTCTGCGCGTTCCACAGCCATGGCGCCACCAGGGTGGAGTCGTACTTGCGGACGTAGGTGCCGGTCAGCGTGGTGTTCGCCGGGAAGCCGTACGTGGTGACGTAGTCGCCTACGACGCCCTTCTCCAGGTTCTTCGCGTGCCACATCGGGTTGGAGCCCGCCGGGGACTCGGCCCCGTTGGTGTCCTTGTCGTGCCACAGGTTGTCGATGCCGACCGCGCCGTCGCCGCACTTGGTCAGGCCCGCGCCGGCCGGGCAGGTGGTCGCGGGGGCCTTGCCCCACAGGCCGTCCGTGCCGCCCTGCACGTTCTTGAAGCCGCGGGTGTAGTACGGCAGGCCGATGTTGATCCGGCCGCCCGGCATCGAGCCGCGGAAGTAGTGGTACGCCCAGTCGGTGTTGAGGTAGCCGATGCCGCCGTACTGGGAGGTGGAGTAGACGCCGGCGGCGGCGAGTTCGCCGTCCTTGCCGTCGTCGAAGAGCGAGGCGTTGGGGCCGACGTACTCGTTCCAGGCACCGTGCAGGTCGTAGGACATGATGTTGACGTAGTCCAGGTACTTCTGGACCTGGAACGTCTCCATGCCCCGCAGCAGGTAGCCGGAGGAGGGGGCGGCGACGGAGAGCAGGTAGTGCTTGCCGTCGGCGGCGCCCGCGCGGTCGAGCTTCTCGCGCAGGGACTTCATCAGGGCCGCGTAGCCCTGGACGAGGCCGGCGCGGCGGGCGTTGGCGAGCTGCCAGTCCAGCGGGTTGCCGGCGTCCTTCATGGTGGTCGGGTACTCGTAGTCGATGTCGACGCCGTTGAACCCGTACGTGCGGATGAACTCGACCGAGGAGTCGGCGAAGGTGTCGATGCCGGCCTGGTTGACCGAGCCGTCGGCGTTCGTGGCCATCGAGTAGAAGCCGCCGGAGGCGACCCGGTTGCCGTCGTCACCGAAGTAACCGCCGGTCTCCGCCCAGCCGCCGACCGAGATCAGCGTCTTGACGTCCGGGTACTGCTTCTTGAACTTCGTCAGCTGGTTGAAGTGGCCCTTGTAGGGGAGGGCCGGGTCCATCTCGGCGCCGGCGACGCCGGGCCAGGTCATCCCGGTGGCGGCGTTGTTCACGCCGTCCGCGCCGACGGAGATCTTGTTGTCGGCGCCCACATGGGCGAACGCGTAGTTCAGGTGGGTGACCTTGGACCACGGGATGTTGTTGGCGAGGTAGGCGGGGGCGCCGTCCTTGCCGGTGCGCCAGCCGGTGAAATATCCGATGACGCGGCGCTGGTGGTCGGCGCCCATCTTCTCTCGGCCTTCGGTGTCGTAGACCGAGCAGTAGGGGACGTCGACGCCGGCGGTCTTGTAGAGCCCGTCTGGGCGACAGCCCTCGTTGTCGGCCGCGTGCGAGACGCCCGCCGAGAGCCCGCCCACCAGGAGTCCGGCGATCGCTGCGCCGGATGCCAGGAGCATCGCTCTCGTACGTGTGGGGGACGGCATTGTGCCTCCTGGGGAGGGGAGGATGCAGGACACAACTGGACACAACATGAAGCAACAGGTGTGGTGCGGAAGCGTGTTGGCCCGTGACGTGCGCACATCTGACGGGCTGTTCCCGGGAAGATGAAGGGAACGTTAAGAGGACTAGACCACCTCGTCAATAGGTCTGGACCAACCCCGCCTGACTTGACAAAGTCCGCATCGGCGGTGTCCGCTCTGTGAGCCAGGCCACACCACATCACCCGCATGGTGCCCGATCACCCGTGGCAGACTGGCTGGAGTACCAGTAGCAGCGCACTCCGGGGTCGGTGTAATTCCGAACCGGCGGTTATAGTCCGCGACCCGTCCGCAGCCAGCGGCCGGTTGACCAGGTGAGATTCCTGGACCGACGGTTAAAGTCCGGATGGGAGGCAGTGCGCGGCGGGCCAGTCACCGGTACGCCGCCGTCGGCGGTTCGTCGGCATATCCCTGCGGATATGCCCGGTCGAACCGTTTTTCCGGCCTCGGCGTCCCCTGTGTGCTGTACCGCTTCATCTGTCGTATCCCGACAGGCCCCGGAGTCCGTGCCCGATGAGGCAGGAGGACCCGGTGGCGACACACGCCGCGCACGCAGCACCCGACGCGGACACCCGTGCCATGCGCCGAGCCATCGAGCTCGCGGCCCGCGGACTCGGCTCCACCAGCCCCAACCCGGTCGTCGGCTGCGTCATCACCGACGCCTCGGGCGAGATCGCCGGCGAGGGCTGGCACGAGCGGGCCGGCGGCCCGCACGCCGAGGTCCACGCCCTGCGCGCGGCAGGCGAGGCCGCCCGCGGCGGTACCGCCTACGTCACCCTCGAACCCTGCAACCACACCGGCCGTACGGGGCCCTGCGCCCAGGCCCTCGCAGGCGCCGGGATCACCCGCGTGGTCTACGCCGTCTCCGACCCGAACCCGCAGGCCAGCGGCGGCGGCGCCACCCTGCGCGCGGCCGGGATCGACACCACGGCCGGGCTCCTCGCGGACGAGGCCGAGGCGGGCAACGCCGCCTGGCTGACCTCCGTACGCCTGGGCCGGCCGCACGTCACCTGGAAGTACGCCGCCACCCTCGACGGCCGCAGCGCCGCCGCGGACGGCAGCAGCCGCTGGATCAGCTCCGCCGAGTCCCGGGCCGACGTCCACCGGCTGCGCGCCGAGAGCGACGCCGTCCTCGTCGGCGGCGGCACCCTGCGCGCCGACGACCCGCACCTCGCCGTCCGCGGCGTGGAGGGCGCCACGCAGCCGCTGCGGATCGCCCTCGATGCCCGCGCCGCGCTCCTGCCGACCGCCCGCATCCTCGACGACGCCGCGCCCACCCTGCTCGTCGTCGGCGAGGACGCCGACACCCGGCACCTGCCCGGCGTCGAACTGCTCCGGCTGCCCCTGCACGACGGCCGCGTCGGCGTCCACGACCTCCTCACCCAGCTGTTCCGGCGCGGCGTGCGCTCCGTCCTGCTGGAAGGCGGGCCCACGCTGGCCGGCGCCTTCCTCGAAGACGGCGCCGTCGACCGCGTCATCGGCTACATCGCCCCGGCCCTGCTCGGCGCCGGCCCCGCGGCCCTCGCCGACGCCGGGATCAAGAACATCTCCGGTGCGCAGCGCCTCGACATCACCGAGGCCGTCCGCATCGGCCCCGATCTCCGCATCACCGCAGTCCTCGTCCCCGTCACCGCCACCACCGCCACCAAGGAGCACTGAGTGTTCACCGGAATCGTCGAAGAACTGGGCGAGGTCACCGCTGTCGAGCAGCTCGAGGAAGCCTCCCGCTTCCGGCTGCGCGGCCCCCTCGTCACCGAAGGCGCCAAGCACGGTGACTCCATCGCGGTCAACGGCGTCTGCCTCACCGTGGTGGAGACCGCGGACGGCGAGTTCACCGCCGACGTCATGCAGGAGACCCTGAACCGCTCCAGCCTCGGCGCCCTGACCCAGGGCTCCCGGGTCAACCTGGAGCGCCCGATGGCCCTCGGCGGACGGCTCGGCGGCCACCTGGTCCAGGGGCACGTGGACGGCACCGGCGAGATCATCTCCCGGACCCCCTCCGAGCACTGGGAGATCGTCAAGGTCGCCCTCCCCGCGAACCTCTCCCGCTACGTCGTCGAGAAGGGCTCCATCACGGTCGACGGCGTCAGCCTCACCGTGGTCGAGGCCGCCGCCGACTGGTTCACCATCAGCCTCATCCCCACCACGCTCGCGCTGACCACCCTCGGCATCAAGCAGAGCGGCGACCCGGTCAACCTGGAGGTCGACGTCCTCGCGAAGTACGTCGAGCGTCTGCTGGCCGCCGGAGTGAACCCGCTGCACGCGACGGGAGACGACCGTT
Organism: Streptomyces sp. NPDC001549; assembly: GCF_042894025.1. Lineage (NCBI taxonomy): Bacteria > Bacillati > Actinomycetota > Actinomycetes > Kitasatosporales > Streptomycetaceae > Streptomyces > Streptomyces sp. NPDC001549. Next base: position 63,756 of record NZ_JBIAVJ010000007.1, on the reverse strand, counting down.
GAGCGCCCTGACCTGGCTCAACGCGGAGGCCTTCACCGTCTTCGGCCAGAAGGTCATCTGGTCCGACATGATCGGCAACCTGATGGGCCTGGCCGCGCTCGCGCTCGGCTGGCGCCGCTCCATATGGACCTGGCCCGCCCAGCTCCTCTCCGGCCTGATCCTCATCGCCGCCTACGCCTCCGCGCACCTCGCGGGCGGCGTCGGCAAGCAGCTCCTCGTCATCGGCGTGGCCGTCTTCGGCTGGCGCGCCTGGCAGCGCGGCCGGCAGCAGGCCCAGGACGGCTCCATCGCCGTGCGCACCGCCACCTGGAAGGAGCGCGCCCTGCTCCTCGCCGGAGCGGCGCTCGGCACCCTCGCCGTCGGCGGTCTCTTCACGCTCTTCCCGCACCTGTCGTGGAGCCCGTGGGCCGACGCGTACATCTTCGTCGGCACCATCGTCGCGATGGTCGCCCAGGCCCGCGGCCTCGTCGAGTTCTGGTTCGCCTGGCTCCTCGTCGACCTGGTCGGCGTCCCCCTCGCCTTCAACAACGGACTGGCCTTCTCCGGCCTCGTCTACGTCGTGTACTTCGCCCTCGTGCTGTGGGGCGCCTACGACTGGTACCAGCGTTCTCGCACCAACCCCGCCCAGGCCCTGGAAGGAGCAACGGCATGACCACCCTCAAGCCCGTGCCCGACATCCCCGAAGAGACCTTCCGCCTCGACCCCGTCGAGCAGGCCATCCGCGACATCGCGGCGGGCCGACCCGTCGTCGTCGTCGACGACGAGGACCGCGAGAACGAGGGCGACCTCGTCATCGCCGCCGAGAAGGCCACCCCCGAGATCGTCGCCTTCATGATGAGCGAGTGCCGCGGCCTGATCTGCGCCCCCATGGAGGGCCCCGAGCTGGACCGGCTCGAACTCCCGCAGATGGTCCAGAACAACACCGAGTCGATGAAGACCGCCTTCACCGTCTCCGTCGACGCGAGCGCCGCCCACGGCGTCTCCACCGGCATCTCGGCCGCCGACCGCGCCACCACGCTGCGCCTGCTCGCCGACGGGGTCTCCGAGCCCGGCGACTTCGTCCGCCCCGGCCACATCTTCCCGCTGCGCGCCAAGCCCGGCGGCGTCCTGGTCCGCAACGGCCACACCGAGGCCGCCGTGGACCTCGCCCGCCTCGCGGGCCTGCGCCCGGCCGGTGCCATCGTGGAGATCGCCGGCGAGGACGGCGTCATGCTGCGCCTGCCCGAGCTGATCCCCTTCGCCCGCAAGCACGGCCTGACGATCATCTCCATCGAGGACCTGATCGCCTACCGCCGCTCCGCCGAGCCCACCGTGCGCCGCGAGGCCGAGGTCAGCCTGCCGACCGCCTTCGGCGAGTTCACCGCCTACGGCTACCGCTCCACCGTCGACGGCGTCGAGCACGTCGCCCTCGTCCACGGCGAGATCGGCGACGGCACCGACATGCTGGTCCGCATGCACTCCGAGTGCCTGACCGGCGACATCTTCGCCTCCCAGCGCTGCGACTGCGGCCCCCAGCTGCACGCCTCCATGGAACGCATCAAGACCGAGGGCCGCGGCATCGTCGTCTACCTGCGCGGCCACGAGGGCCGCGGCATCGGACTCCTTTCCAAGCTGCGCGCGTACGAGCTCCAGGAGCGCGGCCGCGACACCCTCGACGCCAACCTGGAGCTCGGCCTGCCCGCCGACGCCCGCGACTACGGCGCAGGCGCCCAGATCCTCGCCGACCTCGGCGTGCACGACGTCCGGCTGATGACCAACAACCCCGAGAAGTCCGACGCCCTCGTCCGGCACGGCATCACGGTCACCAGCCGGGAGCCGATGCCGATGGAGGCCGGCGAGCACAATCTGCGGTACCTGCGCACCAAGCGGGACCGGATGGGCCACGACCTGCCCTGGCTGGACGGGCCCGTGACCACCTCCGCCTGCGGCAACCAGTAGGCACGCACCACCACCCGTACACACATCCACCCACCCCACCCATCACGAACCACCGAGGAGCAGAGCTGTGAGCGGCAAGGGCGCACCCGAACTGAGCGTGAAGAACTGCGGAGACCTCCGAGTCGCCGTGATCGCGGCCCAGTGGCACGAGAAGGTCATGGACGGACTGGTCGACGGAGCCCTGCGGGCCCTGCACGAGCTGGGCATCGACGAGCCCACCCTGCTCCGGGTCCCCGGCAGCTTCGAGCTCCCGGTCGTGGCGAAGGTACTGGCCGGTCGCGGTTACGATGCCATCGTCGCCCTCGGAGTGGTCATCCGCGGCGGCACCCCGCACTTCGACTACGTCTGCCAGGGCGTCACCCAGGGCCTGGTACAGGTGTCGATCGACACCGGAGTCCCCGTCGGCTTCGGAGTACTGACCTGCGACAACGACGAGCAGGCGCTGGACCGCGCCGGGCTTGAGGGGTCGAACGAGGACAAGGGGCACGAAGCGGTCACCGCCGCCGTCTCCACCGCCATGACCCTGCGGACCGTCAGCGAACCCTGGCGCTGAGTGGCGACGGGGAACCCCGTATTCTGAGGACCATCATGGCTGACAAGACCCCCAAGACCTTCGAGGAGCTCTTCACCGAGCTCCAGCGCAAGGCCGCCGAAGGCGACCCCAGCACCTCCCGCACCGCCGAGCTCGTCCACAAGGGCGTCCATGCCATCGGCAAGAAGGTCGTCGAGGAGGCCGCCGAGGTCTGGATGGCCGCCGAGTACGAGGGCAAGGAAGCCGCCGCCGAGGAGATCTCCCAGCTGCTCTACCACGTCCAGGTGATGATGGTGGCGCGCGGGATCTCCCTCGACGACGTCTACGCCCACCTCTGAGTCCGGCACGCACACCCGCCCGTAATCCCGTAATCCACGCACCAAAGGAAGCCCCATGCTGCGCATCGCCGTCCCCAACAAGGGTTCACTCTCCGGACCGGCGTCGGCGATGCTCCATGAGGCCGGCTACCGGATGCGCAAGGAGTCCAAGGAGCTCGTGGTCGTCGACCCCGAGAACGAGGTGGAGTTCTTCTACCTCCGCCCCAAGGACATCGCGATCTACGTCTCCTCCGGCAAGCTCGACATCGGCATCACCGGCCGCGACCTGCTGCTCGACTCCGGCGCCAGCGCCGAGGAGATCCTGCCGCTGAACTTCGGCCGCTCCACCTTCCGCTACGCCACCACCCCCGGCACGGCGAACGGTCCCGAGGACTTCAGCGGGATGACGATCGCGACCTCGTACGAGGGAATCGTCGCCAAGCACCTCGCCGAGAAGGGCATCGACGCCTCCGTCGTGCACCTCGACGGCGCGGTCGAGACCGCCATCCAGCTCGGCGTCGCCCAGATCATCGCGGACGTCGTCGAGACCGGCACCAGCCTGCGCAACGCCGGCCTGGAGGTCATCGGCGAGCCGATCCTCACCTCCGAGGCCGTCGTCATCCGCGGCAACGGCGCCGACGCGGACGACCCGCAGGTCCAGCAGTTCCTGCGCCGTCTGCAGGGCGTCCTGGTGGCCCGCAGCTACGTGATGATGGACTACGACTGCCGCGCCGAGCACCTGGAGCGCGCGGTCGCCCTCACCCCCGGCCTGGAGTCGCCGACCGTCTCCCCGCTGCACAACGAGGGCTGGGTCGCCGTCCGCGCGATGGTCCCCGCCAAGGAAGCGCAGCGGATCATGGACGACCTGTACGAGCTCGGCGCGCGCGCGATCCTCACCACCTCGATCCACGCCTGCCGCCTCTAGGGACGACCGGCGTGCCGCACCCCGGCACGCCGACCGCCCCCCCGCACGCCACCCCCAGAAGGCACCACCATGGCCGAGTCCGCCGCCCAGCCCGCCCCACCCGCCCTGCCGGTCACCTTCCGGCCGACCCGCACCCGGGTCGTCCTGCTGGGCGTCGGCCTCGCCATGTTCACCACCATCACGGCGATCGCCCTGCTGCTGGAGAACCTCAGCCCGGGCGAGCGGATCAGCTTCGTCTTCACCGCCGTCCTGCTGAGCTCCGTACTCGTCCTGCTCAGCCGCCCCAAGGTGGTCGCGGACGAGTCCGGCGTCACGGTCGTCAACCTGACCAACACCCGCCGCCTGGAGTGGGCCCAGATCCTGCGGGTCAACCTCCGCCCGGGCGACCCGTGGGTGTTCCTCGACCTCAGCGACGGCACCAGCCTGCCCGCCCTCGGCATCCAGCCGGGCATCGCCAAGCAGCAGGCGATCGGCGACGCCCGCGCCCTGCGCGCCCTGGCCGAAACCCACGGAACGGGCACCGGCGACCACTGAGTCGCCCGATCCCCACGGCTGCGTACCGTTGCGGCCGGGATCTCAATGACTACCCTGGTGGCGGGGCGCAGCTGTGCGCCCTCCCATCGGCCCCGGGACCTCGTGGCCCGCGGGCACCTGCGACCTGAGGAGTGACTCCCTCCAGCAATGGACGGATCGTCCGGTAGTACCCGCGCCGCCCTCCCCTCGGAGGCGGCGGCATGACCATCCCGCTACTTCTGCTCGCAGCGGCCTTCGCCCTCATCCTCGCCAACGGTTTCTTCGTGGCCGCCGAATTCGGTCTCGTCACCGTGGAGCGGGCCGAGGCCGAACGCGCCGCAGCCGACGGAGACCGCCGTGCCCGCACGGTGGTCAAGGCCCTACGGGAGCTGTCCTTCCAGCTCTCCGGCACCCAGCTCGGCATCACCATCACCTCCCTCGTGGTCGGCATGCTCGCCGAGCCCGCCCTCGCCGCACTGCTGGCCGGGCCGCTCGCGGCGACCGGCCTGCCGAAGGGAGCCGTCCCCGGCGTCGCCGTCGTCATCGGCATGCTGCTCGCCTCCGCCGTCCAGATGGTCGTCGGCGAGCTCGTCCCGAAGAACTGGGCGGTCTCCCGGCCGCTCCAGGTGGCCCGCTTCGTCGCCGGCCCCCAGCACGCCTTCTCCCGCGCCTTCCGCCCGGTCATCGCCGGTCTCAACGCCGTGGCCAACCGCCTCGTGCGGGCGCTCGGCGTGGAACCGACCGAGGAGATGGCCTCCGCCCGGACCCCCGGCGAGCTGCTCTCCCTGGTCCGCCATTCGGCCCAGGCCGGCGCCCTCGAACAGGACACCGCCGACCTCTTCGTCCGCACCCTCTCGCTGGGCGAGCTGACGGCCCAGCACGTCATGACCCCCCGGGTGAAGGTCAGCGCCCTGATGCACACGGCCACCGCGGCCGACGTGCTCAACCTGACCCGCGCCACGGGCCTGTCCCGCTTCCCGGTCTACCGCGACCGCATCGACGAGATCACCGGCGTCGTCCACCTCAAGGACGCCCTCGCCGTGCCCGAGTCCGAGCGCGACCGCACGAGCGTGAGCGGGATCTGCGTCGCCCCGCTGCTGGTGCCCGGCTCCCTGCCGGTGCAGCCGCTGCTGGAGCGGCTGCGCAGCGAGCAGCCGATGGCCGTGGTCGTCGACGAGTACGGCGGCACCGCCGGCGTCGTCACCCTGGAGGACATCGTGGAGGAACTCGTCGGCGAGGTCCGCGACGAGCACGACTTCGCCGAGGACGAGACCCCCGAACTGGCCGCCGTCCCGGCCGAGGACGGCCGCCCCTCCTGGGAGGCCGACGGCAGCTGCCGGGTCCAGACCCTGCGCCGCATAGGCCTGGAAGTGCCCGAAGGCCCGTACGAGACCGTCGCCGGCCTCGTCGCCGACCTCCTCGGCCGGATCCCCGCCCCCGGGGACCGCGCGGAACTCCCCGGCTGGAAGCTGTCCGTCCGCCGGGTCGGCCGCAACCGCGCCGAGCGGGTCCGGCTGGTCCGGCTGGCGGCGGTGCCCGCGGCCGGCGCGTACCGGCCCGCGTCCGCGGCCGACGGCGCGGCCGTACTCGAACCGCAGCGGGCCGAGCTGGAAGGCGCCGCCCGATGAACGCGCTCCAGCTCCTCTTCGCCCTGCTGTTGGTCCTCGCCAACGGATTCTTCGTCGGCGCCGAGTTCGCGCTCGTCTCCGTACGGCGCAGCCAGATCGAGCCCCTCGCGGCCGACTCCAAGCGGGCCCGCCAGGTGCTCCACGGCCTGGAGAACCTGCCCCGCATGATGGCCGCCGCGCAGTTCGGCATCACCATGTGCTCGCTCACCCTCGGCGCGGTCGCCGAGCCCACCGTGGCCCGGCTGCTGGAGCCCGTCTTCCACGCCGTCCACGTACCGCAGGGCCTGATCCACCCGCTCGGCTACGCGTTCGCGCTCACCGCCGTGGTCTTCCTGCACCTGGTGATCGGCGAGATGGTGCCGAAGAACCTGGCCATGGCCGCCCCCGAGAAGACCGCCCTGTGGTTCAGCCCCGGCCTGGTCGCCTTCGCCCGCCTGTGCGGGCCGGTCACCACCGCGCTCGGTGCCTGCGCCAAGCTCGTCCTGAAGCTCTTCAAGGTGGAGCCCAAGGACGAGGTCGAGGCCGTCTACACCTCCGCCCAGCTGGGCCGGCTCCTCAAGGACTCCCGGCAGGCCGGGCTCCTGGAGCCGGTCGAGCAGGAGCGGCTGGAGGACGCGCTGGAACTGGGCAGCCGCCCCGTCACCGACGTCCTCCTCGGCCCGGACCGGCTGGTCACGGTCGGCCCGGCGGTGACCCCGCGGCAGATCGAGCAGCTGACCGTGCGCACCGGCTACTCCCGTTTCCCCGTCCGTGCCGACAGCGGCGCCTTCATGGGCTACCTGCACGTCAAGGACGTACTGGACCTGGAGGACCGGGAGCGGGCCGTCCCGCAGCGCGTCTGGCGCCGGATGACCACGCTGTGCGCCACCGTCCCGCTGGACGACGCACTCAGCGTCATGCGCCGGGACGCCACGCACCTCGCGCAGGTCGCGGACCCGGGGGGCCGGGTCCTCGGCCTGGTCGCCCTGGAGGACGTCCTCGAAATGCTGGTCGGCGAGGTCCGCGACCCGGCTCACCGGGTCCCGGCGGGCCGCGTGTAGCCGACCAGGCGGAAAATGCCGGTCTCGAACGCCGGACGGGCTGCACCATCAGCCCCGCCGGCGTTCGAGGCACGGGATCCGGGGAGGAGCCCCGGGGAACGGCCCGCGCAGCGCCCTCCCCTGACCGGCCCCTACAACGCCGGCGGATCCGGCCGTTCCTGGGGGCCGCGGCCCGACAGGACCTCCCCGTAGGCCTGCATCAGGTCCGGCAGCCGGAGCGTCGACAGGTCGTCCCGCGACGGCTCACCCGCGAAGCCCGCCAGCCGCAGGTCCCGGTACGCGCAGCTCTTCTCGTACAGGGTCCGCAGGAAGCGGCCGTTGCCGAGCTCGTCGATCCAGCCCTGCTCCACCACGTGAGCGCTGATGCTGCGCAGCTCCTCCAGCGCCTCCTCGTCCCAGTGGTCCCCGTTCGCGTCCGCCAGCACCCCGCCGATCGCGGTCAGTTCCAGCGGCCGGTAGCTGGGGAAGTCCACCCGGGTGGTGAAGCGCGAGGACAGCCCCGGATTGGCGGCCAGCAGCCGGTCCATCCCGGCCGGGTAGCCCGCCAGGATCACCACCAGGTGGTCCCGGTTGTCCTCGGCCCGCTTCAGCAGCACCTGCAGGGCCTCGTCGCCGTACGCGTCGCCCTTGCTGTAGCCCGAGTTCGACAGCGAATAGGCCTCGTCCACGAACAGCACCCCGCCGATCGCCGAATCGATCAGCTCGTTCGCCTTCACCGCCGTCTGCCCGAGGAACTCGCCCACGAGGTCGGCCCGCTGGGCCTCCACCAGGTGGTCGCCGCCGAGCAGCCCCAGCGCGTAGAAGACCCGGCCCAGGATCCGGGCCACCGTCGTCTTGCCCGTTCCGGAGGGGCCGGAGAACACGAAGTGCCGCTTCGGCGGCTGCACCGGCAGCCCCTGACCCGCCCGCAGCCGTGCCATGTGCAGCTGCGCCGAGAGCGCCTTCACCTGCCGCTTGACCGGCTCCAGGCCCACCATCCGCTCCAGCTCCGCCAGCGCCTCGGCGAGCGCCGCCGGGTCCGCCGGCCCGGCCGGCAGCCCCTCGGGCGTGCCCTGCGGCGGGACCGGCGCCTTGCGCCGCGCCCCCTCCGCGCGTCCCGCCGGGGGAGTGGGCGGAGCCAGCGGATCGGGCTCCACCTGGCCGTCCGCCGCGATGTCCTGGACGGGCCCGCCGCCCAGCGCGACCGCCGCGAAGTCCCCGCCGGCCGGGGACGGGCCGTGCCCGCTGTAGCCCCCGTACGCGGCGTACCCCGCCAGGCCCGCCAGATCGGCCACGCCGTCGGTGTCGTCGCTGTCCTCGATGGCCGTCAGCCGGGCCGCGGTGTCCATGAACGAGGGATCCACCCGGTGCACCGCCCGGTACAGCGGCAGCGCCGCCGCACTGCGCCCGATGCCCTCCCGCGCCCGCGCCAGCCAGTACCGCAGCTCCTTGCGCTGGGGCTGCTCGCTGCGACACCGCATCAGTGCCGCCGCCAGCATCGGCTCCGCCTGCCCGTACATCTCCAGCCGGACCCGGGCCATCCCGCCGAACAGCCCGGCCTCGATGCCCAGCAGCGGATCGTTGACCAGCGGCTCGGTGTGCCGGACCAGCTGCTCCCAGTCCTTGACCAGATAGGCCCGGCAGGCGTGCAGGAACCGTACCTGCGCGTCGGCGTCCACCGGCGGCAGTGCGGCCAGCGCCTGGTCCAGCTCGGGCACGTGGCGGCCGTCCAGCCAGTGCGAGGCGTGGGCGAGGAGCAGGTCGCGCCGGCTCTCCAGCACCGGCTGCACCCACCAGCCCAGCCAGTACCAGGAGTTCAGCGTCCGCCGATGCCGGGCGCGCTGCTCGCCGAACCGGTCCCGGTGGGCGTACATGCGAAGTAACGCGTTTCCGGTGTCGACCCGGAGCGCGTGCAGGCCCAGCCATGCGTCAGCCATGGAGGGGTCGAGTCGTACGGCCGCCCGGAACTCCTCCTCGGCCTGCGGATAGGCGCCCATGGTGCAGGCGTCGACCCCGCGCAGCCAGGCGAGTTCGGCCGGGGCGTGCATGCTGCCCGGCGTGCCGAAATCCATCACGTCCCCCACAAGCCCGCCCCCGTGGTGCGCGGCAACCTCCGTGACGAGCACATGAGTTGCCCACTGCGCCGATGAAATCAGGGCTGCATCGTACCTGCGGTCACGCACCTTACGTAGGGCGCGACAGGTCCGGTTCCGGCGTGCGCCCCTGGGGCGGCCGGTGACTCAGGGTGAAGAATCGGGGTGGATCGGCCTCGCGTGACACCGCCGGGGAGGGGGTTCGCGGGCAGAACGAAGCCCCCGATCACGGGGGAACAACCGGGGGCTTCGTGTCCGCGGCGGCCGGTAAAGGCCTCGCATTGAGAACGTAAGGCCGCTGCGGGCCCCAGGTCAAGCGGGTCGGCCTGGCCCCCGGCGGAGCGGATTTCCGGGGGCGTTCAGGCCCGGGGGAGTTCGTCACTCCTGGTGACGGAAGCGGAGGTTCCTGCGGTCGCACGGGCCCCGGAAGACCACTCGTATCCCGTACCGCTCTGGCGTACCAGGGTGTCGGCGAAGGGGCGCGAAGGGTCGTTGGAGAAGTGCGCGCGCTCCGCGCGCTCCCATCCGTCCCAGAAGTCGGAAAGTTCACGCCCATCCCGGTTTCGGCCCCGTTGCCAGGACTGCTCGCGCGGCGTCTCCATCCACAGCAGCCGCGCCAGCCGCGGCCGCAGCGCCGCCCGCCCCGCTCCGACCCCCTCGACCAGGAGCACCGGCGCCGGCTCCAGCACCCGCTCCGGCCCGAACCGGCGCTCCACCCAGTCGTACGGGGCCCAGTGCGCGGGCCGTCCGGCGGCGAGCGGCTCCAGCACCTGCGCGCGCAGCCGCTCCTCCCAGCCGAACAGCTCCTCGTGGGTGGCCACGTCGTCCAGGTGCAGCACGGGCGCCCCCAGCGCCCCGGCGAGCCGCCCCGCGAAGGTGCTCTTCCCGGATCCGGCGTGCCCGTCGATCCCGATCAGGCGCACCGGACCGAGGGAGGGCGGCAGGGCGGCGAGCTCCCGGGCGAGTGACTCAAGTGACTGCTGTGACTCCACCCGACCAGCGTAGACAGGCCCGACACGACCCGTGGCTTCGGGCCGCCGCCGCCGGGAACTGGAAGGGTGATGCCGGATGCCACCCGAGAGCCACCGAAGTACCGACCCACCCTGGGGGAACACGCGATGACCGAACCCACGCCGCGCAGGGCCGTACTCGTCGCGGCTCTCGCGGTCGCCACCGCGGCCACCGCCGCCACCGTCTCCGGCGGCAGCGCCTCGGCGGCCCCTCCCACTCCGCCCACCCCTCCCGCCCCACGGACACCGGGCCGCACCGTCGACAACCGCTTCTGGTACTCCTACGGCCACTGGCTCGCCGGCACCCACCGGGGCACCACCGCCGTCGGCGGCGCCCGCCCCGGCCTGGAGATCGCGACGGCCGTCGGCCGCACCGAGTACGACGACTCGCACACCGGCCGCAAGAGCACCTGGGAGTACGCCACCTGGACCTCCCCCGTGCACCGCTCCACCGTGCCCGCCACCGAGGCCATCGCCTCCTGGAACGCCCGCACCCCGGCCGGGACCTGGATCCAGATCGAACTGCGCGGCACCTATACCGACGGCACCGAGACCCCCTGGTACGTGATGGGCCGCTGGGCCTCCGGTGACGCAGACATCCGCCGCACCTCCGTGGACGGCCAGAGCGACGGCAGGTCCACCGTCTGGACCGACACCCTGGCCCTCGACGCCCCGGCCGCCACCGCCGGCCTGCGGATCACGGCCTGGCAGCTGCGCCTCACCCTCCACCGCAGGCCCGGCGCCCAGCACGGTCCCACCGTGCGGCTCGCGGGCGCCATGGTCTCCGACGTCCCGGACCGCTTCACCGTCCCGCCCTCCGTCCCCTCCCGTACGGCCCACGAGCTGAACGTCCCGCGCTACTCGCAGGAGGTCCACACCGGCCGCTACCCCGAGTACGACAACGGCGGCGAGGCCTGGTGCAGCCCCACCTCCTCGCAGATGATCATCGAGTACTGGGGCGGCAGGGCCGCCCCCTCCGCCCTGACCTGGGTCGACCCGAAGTACTCCGACCCGCAGATCTGCCACGCGGCCCGCTCCACCTACGACGCCGCCTACAAGGGCTGCGGCAACTGGCCCTTCAACGCCGCGTACGCCGCCACCTACCGCGGGCTGGCCGGGGTCGTCACCCGCCTCACCTCCCTGACCGACCTGGAAACCCTGGTCCGGTCCGGCATCCCGGCCATCACCTCCCAGTCCTTCCGCCCCGACGAGCTCACGGGCGCGGGCTACGGGACCGCCGGCCACCTGATGACCGTCATCGGCTTCACCGCCGCCGGGGACGTGATCGCGAACGACCCCAACTCGCCGGACAACCCCGCCGTGCGCCGCGTCTACAAGCGTGCCGAGTGGGAGAACATCTGGCTGCGCACCCAGCGCGTGGGGGTCTCCGGCAAGGTCACCTCGGGCTCCGGCGGCATCTGCTACCTCTACGCGCCGGCCCGTCTGAGCCGGACGCAGTTCCGGGCGCTGCGGGCGGTGGGGGTGCTGTGAGCATGCCGCCAAATTCCCCGTTGACCAAGCGGTACGGATAAGCGGAATATAGGGGGTAAATGGCACATAAAGGCTTCTCAGTAGGAGGCGGCCGGCCATGACCACCCATCCCAGCATCGAGCACCACCCCGACCTCGCCGAGATGCGCACTCGGTTCGAGCGGGTGACCAGCACTCCCCGGGCGCAGGCAGTCGAAGCACTGGCCCTGATCACGGGCCTGTACCTGGCCGCCTCGCCGTGGATCGTCGGGTTCAGCGGCCTCACCCCGCTGGCCATCAACAACCTGATCGCCGGCCTGGCCTTCTGCCTGTGCATGAGCGGGCTGGGTTCCGCCTACGAGCGCACCCACGCGATGGCGTGGACGGCGGTCGCCCTCGGTGCGTGGACGATCATCGCCCCGTGGGCCATCGCCGGTGAGATGGACACGACGCGAACGGTGGTCAGCAATGTGATCGCCGGAGGTGTCGCCCTGTGTCTCGGCCTCGCGATGGCGGGCATGGCGAGCCGCGACCGTGAGTCCCGCGCCTGACCGGGGCGCCGGAGGAGGCGCCGGATGAATGAGCGCGCCGGGTCCCGTCCGAGGAGGTCGGGGCCCGGCCGTCTGTCGCCGAGGCCCTGGCCCTGTCCCTGTATGTCGGGGTTTGCGTGACGCATGCCACCCGTGACGTCCCTACCGCGAAAGCCGCGAACGCTGGCACATTGGACGCCATGACTGCCGACAGCGCCGCCCCCATCGCCGCTCCCCGGGACCTCGTCCGGACCGGAGGCCCCAAGGACGACTCCACCTGGCTGGAGCACGTGCTCGGCTGGACCCTCGTGGTCGTCGTCGCCATGTTCGTCACCCAGGTCGGCTGGCTCTGAGCCCCTCCCGTTCCGGGATCACGAGGCCGCCGGCCGCAGCCCGTCCGGGTTGAAGGTGACGCACGGCAGCCCTTCGGCGCACCTGCTGAAATGAGCTCGGCACGCGGGTCTGCCCTATGGTGGGCGTCCTGTGCCAGTTCGAGGCTAGGGCTGAATTTGAATATTGGTCAACAGCGTGGAACGACCGGCCGATCGCAGGCGCGCAGGGCCGAACTCATAGCCACCGGGCGCAAGTTGTTCGCCGACACCTCGTACGACGCGCTCTCCATGGACGACATCGCCAAACACGCGGGCGTCGCCAAGGGGCTGATCTACTACTACTTCGACAGCAAGCGAGGCTACTACCTCGCCATCGTCGAGGACTCCGTGGCCGAGCTCGTCGCCCGGGCCGGCGGCGACACCGGCCTCCCCGGCGCGGAGCGCGTGCGCCGCACCATCGACGCCTACCTGGCCTACGCCGAGCACCACCGCGCCGCCTACCGCACCATCGTCACCGGCGGCGTCGGCTCCGACGCCGAGGTCCTCGCCATCCGCGACACCGTCCGCGAGGAGCTCGTCGCCACCATCGCCGAAGGCGCGTACGGACGCCGCACCCTCCCGCCGATCGCCCGGCTCGCCCTCGTGGGCTGGCTCTCCGGGGTCGAAGGAACCACCCTGGACTGGATCGGGGTCCTGAGCGCCCCCGGCCGGCCCGATCGCGCCGAGCTCGGGGCCCTGCTGGTGCGCCAGCTGCGCGCGACACTGGAGGTGATCGAGGAGTTCGTCCCGGAGTGTCCGGCACCTCCCGGTCCCGTGGAGCCGTTCGATCCACTCGGTGATCTTGCCCCGGTGACGGGAAGCCCCTGATCGGGCATACTCAAGCCGCCGCAGCCGCTGAACAGCCCCTTCCGTGACCCGGGAGGGCAGCATCGGCTGTGAGATTACCGAGACCCGGCGGCGCGTCCCACACCTCACGCGTCGCCGCCGTGCCCGACCAGGGAGGAGAGCGCCGCCATGACTGACCGCGCCCCGCAGCCGGTGGACCGACAGCTGCCCACCGAGGAGTCCCGGGACCTCCTCGCCCTCGTACGCGAGATCGCGCAGCGGGAGATCCGCCCCAAGGCAGCCGAGGAGGAGGACTCCGGCCGGTTCCCGCGGGAGATCTTCACCCTGCTTTCGGAAGCCGGCCTGCTCGGCCTTCCGTACCCCGGGGAATTCGGCGGCGGCGAGCAGCCGTACGAGGTCTACCTGCAGGTCCTGGAGGAGCTGGCCGCGGCCCGCCTGACCGTCGGCCTCGGCGTCAGCGTGCACTCCCTGGCCTGCCACGGCCTCGCCGGCTACGGCACCAAGGAGCAGCAGGGCGCCCACCTGCCCTCGATGCTCGGCGGCGGCCTCCTGGGCGCCTACTGCCTCTCCGAGCCGGCCGCCGGCTCCGACGCCGCCTCGCTCACCACCAAGGCGGTGCGCGACGGCGACGACTGGGTCATCACCGGCACCAAGGCCTGGATCACCCACGGCGGGGTCGCCGACTTCTACACCGTCCTCGCGCGCACCGGCGCCCAGGGCCCCAAGGGCATCACGGCCTTCCTGGTCCCCGGGGACGCGCAGGGCCTGACCGCCGCCGTGCCCGAGAAGAAGATGGGCATGAAGGGCTCGCCCACCGCCCAGCTGCACTTCGACGGCGTACGGGTTCCCGACGCCCGCCGCATCGGCGAGGAGGGGCAGGGCTTCACCATCGCCCTGGCCGCGCTGGACGCCGGGCGTCTGGGCATCGCCGCCTGCGCCATCGGCGTCGCCCAGGCCGCACTGGACGAGGCCCTGACGTACGCGCTGGACCGCAAGCAGTTCGGGCACCCGATCGCGGACTTCCAGGGGCTGCGCTTCATGCTGGCCGACATGGCCACCAAGATCGAGGCGGGCCGGGCGCTCTACCTCGCCGCGGCACGGCTGCGGGACGCGGGCAAGCCGTTCTCCCGCCAGGCGGCCATGGCCAAGCTGTTCTGCACGGATGCGGCGATGGCCGTCACCACGGACGCGGTGCAGGTCCTCGGCGGATACGGCTACACGGCGGACTTCCCCGTCGAGCGGCTGATGCGCGAGGCGAAGGTGCTCCAGATCGTGGAGGGCACCAACCAGATCCAGCGCATGGTCATCGCCCGCCACCTGGCGGGCCCGGAGACGCGCTGACCGCGGTCAGTACAGCCCGCTGCTGGTGGTGGGCCAGACCGGGGAGGACGTGAGCCGCGACCACTCCGGGTCGCGCCGGCCGGGCAGCGTCCGGCCGGCATCGGCCCACCGCGCCAGCAGATCCCGGTAGATCGGCGGGTCCGGCACCTGCTGCGCCTGCTCACGCGGACGCTGAACCGATTCTTCGAAACCCGGCGCCGCCGGGCGACGCCTTCGGCCCGTTGAAGACTGAAGCATGGTCATACCCGGCCAACGCGGAACCGAAGGACCGGGTAATCGCCCCCGGGGTGCGGCTATCCGTTCGAGGTGTCGCCGGGGGCGTGGTGGCCGGGCGGGGCCCTCGGCGTCCGGCCACCGCCTGCGGGCGGCCATGGGCCGCCCGCGGCCGGGAAGCCGGAACCGGTCGGCCCGTGGTGAAGAATGAAAGGATGATCTCCAGGGAACGCGCCGTCGAGCTCGTCGATTCCTTCCTGGCCGGGGACCGGCTGACGTGGCAGTGGAGAGGGCCGGTACCCGAGCTGGCCGTCTGTCACGTGGAGGAATACGCGGTCGGCTGGCTCGCCTTCTGGAACACGGCGGAGTACGCCCGCACCCGCGACGTGAGCGACAGCCTCATGGGCGGCGGCGGCCACTGCCTGGTGGACCGGTACGACGGGAGCATCCACTACGTCCCCGCCGCCTGGTGGCAGGACGAGGGCTGGCAGGAGCAGTACCTCCTGCAGACCAAGGGCACCAGACCGCCGGATGCGCTGGCCGCCGCGGTTCGTGAGCTCGCGAACTCCGCCGGCGTCGTGGCCGCCATGAACCACCTGCGCAAGCAGGCCCCGCGACTGAGCCTGCAGCAAGCGAAGGCCTACGTGGCGACCGTCCGGGAGGGTGCCGAACCACCGGAAGAGCTGGCGAGCCTGACCCGGAGAGAGGGCGATTCGGCGGCTCTGCCCGTGGAAACACTGGCCGGCCCGGTCCAGTAGAGGCCTGGGGGCTTCGGTGTGCGGGAGCCGCTCGGGCGGTATCAGGGATGCGTATGGGGGTTTTCCGGCAGTCTCATCGTCTCTCCGTGCCAGGCCGGTCCCTCAAGGGCGCTCCCTACGGTCGCGTCGCTTCGCGATGTCGCTGCGCTCCACCCTTGACCGACCGTCCCGCCCCGGACATACGAAGACTGCCGGGAAACCCCCAAAGGAACGGGCCGGGCGTTCCTTTTCAAGGACGGGGACATCAGGGACCACCGGGCACGCCGTGGTGGGGCGGCCAAGAGACAGGCCCATGGGGGCAGCCTGCTGGGTCGGGTGAGCGCATCCAATCGCTACGCGCTCCGCACGTCTCAGCGTCTCCAGTCCGTCCTGGGCTGGGCATAGGCCGTCCACCACCCCAGGGGCCTCTCATTCACGCGTCCGACGACCGGCCGGGGCCGTTGCGAGGGAATGACGGCTGATTTCGCGGCCATTCCGTCGTGGATCCGGGTCAGCGCCGGATTGAGTCCACAAGCAGGGTTGCAGACAGGGATAGTCGGGGCAAATGGTTGGCCTTTTGGGGCGTCCGCGTGCGCTGACCCGGCTCCATAACGCAAGAGCCGCTGTCTCACGCCATCAGGCCGGAGGAGGGGGTGCTTGTGGGGGTTCTCGATCACACGGAGGCGGCCTTGGCCCATACGCTGTCAGCGTCGAGCTGTACGGCAGAAGGGCAAGGCCGCTATGTCACCTGATGCTAGTCCCGACCCCTACGACAACCCCATCGCGTTCGGGCAACGTGTCCAGATCTACCGCACCCGCCGAGGCATGACCCGCGAACAACTGGCCGGCCTTCTCGGTCATCACGCGTCGTGGGTCAAGAAAGTCGAGACCGGAACCATGCGCATGCCGCGACTGCCTGAGATCCTCCGCATTGCCGAGGCCCTTCGTGTGCGCCGTCTCAACGACCTTGTAGGGGACGTGGGCGCCGAACCGTACACCGACCTGTTCGTCGGCCCAGGGCACGACAAACTACCCGCTGTGCGCGCAGCATTGTCCGCGTTCCCTTCGGTCGGCGACGGACCGGCCCCCACGACCGTGTTTCTTCGCGCCGCACTTGACACGGCCTGGGCCGCCCGGCACAGCTCTCCGAATCACCGGGACGTCATCGGCGGGCTGCTGCCCGGTCTCATCCGAGACGCCCAGCGGAGCGTCAGGCATGCTGACACGGCCGCCGACCGGCGGGCGGCCCAGGTCCTGCTGGCGGAAACGTACTTTCTGACTCAGTTCTTCGTTGCCTACCAGCCGGACGCCGGACTGCTGTGGCGTGTTTCAGAACGAGGCGTCATGGCGGCACAGGAGTCGGAGGACCCGCACGCCATCGGCCTCGCGGCATGGCTGTCGGCACAGGCGCACCGAGACTCCGGACCAGGCCACTACGACGCGGCCGACAACGTCGTCATGGACGCCCTGCGCCTGCTGGAGCCAGGCTTGTCGGAGGCCCTCCCGGACGTCCAGGCCATCGTTGGTGCCCTGCGATTCGAGGCGGGATTCACTGCGGCCAAGCGCCGCGACTCCGCTACTGCGTGGGGTTGGTGGGAACGAGCCGGGCAGGTAGCGGCGCAACTCCCTGTCGGCTACTTCCACCGTGTGACGTCGTTCGGTAAGGCAGTGATGGGTGCGCACGGTGTCACTGTCGCGGTCGAACTGCGCGCCGGCAGGGAGTCCGTCCGGCAGGCCAACAGGGCAGAGGCGGATGGGATCCCGTCGCGGCCCCGACGGGCTCGCCATCGGATTGAACAGGCCCGCGCCTACCACCTGGACGCGCAGCCGGACGTCGCGCTCGCCGCGCTGGCGCAGGCGCACGAGGCCGCGCCCGAGACGATCCGATACAACGGGTACGCGCGTCGCATCGTGTTGGAGGAAACCGCATCGCGGGTTCCGGAGAGACGTCAGAGGGCCAGTCGGCTGGCCGTGGACATCGGCCTCATGGCTGCCTGACCAAGGGGGCCGAAACCGGGCCCCTGATTCAACTGGAGCGCCCCTACCGTCGTCGTATCACCCGCTGACGACGGTAGGGAGCAAGCACGTATGACCCTGGACATGGCGTTAGAGAGCTTGGGCGCAACGTGGGCGGCGCGATGAGCAGCGGGGTGCGCCCGGATTCGGACGCGCGTGTGGTCCAACTGCGGCGCGCAGCCTACGACCTCTCCCGACTCACGCTGGAAGTCACACGCTCAGAGGGCCCGCACCAGGACGGGACGTGCGCGTCCGAACATCTTCCCTGCTCCTGCGGCCTGCAGGCGCCTCTCGTACCCGGGTACTGCGGGAAGACCATGGCGCACTGCCGTCCGTGCGGCTACGGCTGGGCGGTCGACCACCATCCGGCGTCCTGCTGGCAGCCCGTCACTCTTGGATCGACGTGAACACCGGCAGCAAGTACTGCGTGTACTGCGACCTCGTCATCCAGGGCGTGGCGCTGGTGATCCCACTCGAATCGGCCTCCGGCGCGCGTCCGAACAACTGGGCGCACGAGGCCGACGACCCTGCCTGCGAGCCGGCTTCACGCCGCAGGCGGGTCGCGCTCGCCGTCCCCTCCGAAGGCAAAGGAAGCTGATGGCAACACCCGCCGTTCTGAAGCCCTCCGCCCGACACCTCCTGTCCGACGACGGGTTCAACCGTGTCGTGCATCTCGTACAGCGCGACAACGACGGTGTGGAGGAAGCACTCGCCGTCCGGATCGTCGACGAGGCACTGAAGTTCGTCGATACCGCCACGCAGGCCACAGGTCGGCACCTGCGCCCATCCAAGTTGGTGGACCTGGGCTGGCACGCCCTTATCCTCCACACGGCCCTGTATCGGGAGTTGTGCATCGCGGGCGGTCGTTTCGTCGACCACAGGCCAGAGGGCCCAGAAACGTTGCGGCGCGATGCCGACACACTGGACCGCACGATGCACGCGATTCGGGAAGCTGGGTACGAGCCGGACGCGTACCTGTGGGGGCCCTCGGCGGACACGGAGGTTCACGCCGGTGACTGCATGCACAGCGAGTGCACGGAGGGAGGGTCGGCGTGTGCCGCCCCGCCGCCTGCCTGACGTGCCGCCTCCGGTCCACTACAGTCGACTGCATTCCGTGAGGAAGGGGCTGCGGTGAGCGAAGAAGAAGCGTGGCGTGGGGTGTGGGTCGATCCTCGTTTCCGTGACGCGGTGGCGAGCTGGAGCGCGAACCGGGTTGAGCGCAGACCGGGCAAGCGAGCCCGTCGCATCTGCCCCCACGGAGCCGGAGTGACCATCATGGTTGATCTCAAGACTCATGCATCCCGGAACGTGCAGTGCGGAGCGTGCTCCCCGTCCGAAGCCTGATCCGCGGAACAAACGCCGTGGCCGGATCCGTCTCCCGACCAGAGCAGTCTTGATCCACAGCGGCCGCCTGTCTCCGGCCCAAGACGGGCTGGAGACGCTTAGGGATGAGGAGCGCGTAGCGATTGGACGCGCTTCCCCCGACGCGGGCCCTGCTCGGGATGGGCCCCGTCTCGGGACCGCGGCCGCCGGGATCTCCCTGGGCATCTCCGACCGCTCCGGTGGTCTCTTGTCGCCCGGCCCGTTCTCTTGGGGGTTTCCCGGCAGTCTTCGACTTTCCGGGGCGGGACGGTCGGTCAAGGGGGGAGCGCAGCGACATCGCGAAGCGACGCGACGCAGGAGCGCCCTTGAGGGATCGGCCCGACACGGAGAGACGATGAGACTGACGGGAAACCCCCATACGCATCCCTGATTCCGATCAAGTGACTCCCGCATGCCCGAGCCTCCGCCCCCCCCCCGCCCCCCGCCCCGAGGCCCCGGCATGTTGCGCCGCTCTGTCAGAGCGTGCCAGAAGGGTGGCCCCGGGGCTGGTTTCTGACGTACCGTCATATCCGCTCGGCTGCCCGCCGAAGCCGCCCCTCAAGTCGCCCCCAAGCCGCCCCGAAGCCGTCTGTCCAGGAGGTTCGCCATGCCCGCCGACCGGCCCGTCGCGCTCGACGAATACCCCATCCACCAGGCGCCCTTGTCGATGAAGCACGTCGTCAGCGGTGACCGCAACGCCTACGACCGGTGCATCTTCCACGTCTTCGACCACGTCGGCCGCGCCGTCCTGATACTCGGCCTCGGCGTCTACCCCAACGCCGGGGTCATCGACGCCTACGCCACCCTCCGCGTCGGCGACGAGCTGCTCGCCGTCCGGGCCTCCGACGCCCTCACCGACGACCGGATGAACCTCTCGGTGGGGCCCTTGTCCATCACCGTCGACGTGCCGCTCAAGCAGCTCACGCTGCGCTGCGCCGCCGATCCGGCAGACCCGCACGGGCTCTCGTACGACATCATCTGGACAGCCGAGTTCCCCGCCGTGTGGGAGCCGCACCACGTCCAGCGGCGCGGCGACCGCCTCATGCTGGAAGGCCGCCGCTTCGTGCAGGCCGGCCAGGTCACCGGAACCATCCGGGCCAAGGGGGAGGAGTACACCCTCACGCCGGGGGAGTGGACCGGCACCCGCGACCGGAGTTGGGGCGTGCGGCCGATCCCGGGGGAGGAAGGGGGCCGCGCGGCCGAGGAGTACCGGCCCGAGGGCTTCCACTGGCTGTGGATCCCGGTCCGTTTCGAGGACCGCTTCGTCATGGTCATCGCCCAGGAGGACGCCGACGGCCACCGCACCCTCAACGAGGCCGTGCAGGTCTTCCCCGAGGGCAGCGGACGCCACGACGTACAACTCGGCTGGCCGCACACCGAGATCCGCTACCGGCCCGGCAGCCGGCACCCCGAGCGGGCCGTCGTCCACCTCACCGACCCCTCCCGCAAGCCCCTCGAACTGGGCGTGGAGATCCTGAACTCCTCCCCGCTCGCGGTCGGCGCCGGATACCCGCCCGCCGGTGACTGGCAGCACGGCACCTGGCAGGGGCGCGGCTGGAGCGACCGCCGCGTCTACGACCTCTCCGACCCCGCGGCCCACCCGATGGCCGCCTTCGGGGTGACCGACCACTCGGCCCGCTTCACCCTCGACGGGCAGATCGGCCACGGCATCTTCGAACACGGCAGCTTCGGGCGCCACGATCCGAGCGGTTTCGCCGACTACTCCTCCGTCGCCCAGTAGGACCCAGCGGAAGCCCAGCAGCAAGACCGGTAAGAAGCCCAGCAGGAAAGGGGATCGCCCATGGCCACCGCACCACGTCCGCGCACCTCCACCCGGGAGCCCGAGGAGCTCGGCCGCCGCCTCGCCGCCTGGCTGGACACCAGGCTCCCCGGCGCGCAGGTCACCAACGTCTCGGTCCCCGGATCCAACGGGATGTCCAGCGAGACCCTGCTCTTCGACATAGAGCACCCCGACACCCCGCTGCGCGCCTGCGCGCTGCGGCTCGCCGCCGACCCGGCCGCCTACACCGTCTTTCCGGCGTACGACATGCCGCGCCAGCACCGCGTGATGAGCCTGGTCGCCCAGCACACGGACCTGCCCGTCCCGCGCGTGCAGTGGCTGGAGGAGGATCCGGGACCGCTGGGGGCGCCGTTCTTCGTGATGGCCCGTGCCGAGGGCCGGGTCCCGCCCGATGTCATGCCCTACACCTACGAGGGCAACTGGCTGCACGCCGCCACCGACGCCGAGCGCGCCGTCCTCCAGGAGGCGAGCATCTCGCTGCTGGCCCGGCTGCACGACCAGTTCCCCTCCAAGGAGGCCGAGTTCCTGCTCCCCGACGGCGAGGGCACCCCGCTGCGCCGGCACGTGGACGCCCAACGCGCCTACTACTCCTGGGTGGTGGGCGGACTCGCGCCGTCCCCGCTCATCGAGCGGGCGTTCGCCCGTCTGGAGGAGCTGTGGCCGCAGGACGAGGGCCCCGCCGTCCTCAACTGGGGCGACGCACGCATCGGCAACGTCATCTACGACGGATTCGCGCCGGTGGCCGTACTGGACTGGGAGATGGCGGCGTACACCCCGCGCGAGGTGGACCTCGGCTGGACCGTCTACCTGCACCGGTTCTTCCAGGACCTCACGGTCGGCTTCGGCCAGCCCGGCCTGCCGGACTTCCTGCGCCGTGAGGACCTGGAGCGCCGGTACGCCGAGCTCACCGGCCACACCCCGCGGGACATGGAGTTCCACACCCTCTACGCGGCCCTGCGGCACGGGATCGTGATGCTGCGCATCGCCTACCGGCAGGCCCACTTCGGGGAGGTCGAGGTCCCGGCGGACCCGGACAGCCTGATCCTGCACCACGCCGGCCTGGCCGCCATGGTGCAGGGAACGTACTGGTAGGGGAGCGGAGCGGCCGTCAGGCCGCCTGCGCGTGCTGCTGCCGCGTCTGCGCCTGCGGCCGCGGCAGCACGGGGCTCACCACACGGACCGGGCGCGAGCCCGGACCGCCGACGTGCGAGAAGGGCTGCGTCCGCCAGTCCAGGCCCTGGGGCAGGGTCGACAGGATGACGGGTTCGACCTCCGGCGCCTCCACCGGCTGGATCATGCCGACGCTGGGCAGGGCGTCGCTCGCGGGCCGGCCGGTGCCCGCGCACACGGTGAGGCCGAAGGGGTTCCACGGGGTCAGGCAGAGGGCGTGCTGCGGCAGGTACTCCTCGTCCGCGACGAGGGCGATCGACTGGCCGCAGTCGGGGCAGATCGCGTGGTGGATCTCGAATCCCTCGATCTCGTCGAGGTAATCGCCGTCCCCGCCGTCGTCCGGGTACGTTCCGTCCCCGGAATCGAGCAGTTCCAGGGGCTCCGGTTCGGTGCGACCGGCGCGCTTGGTGTTCAGCATGGATGTACTCCCCCTTGGGTGGGCCGGGCGGGCAGGTTCTTCGGCCTCGGCCACAGCAACCAATTCCCGTCGAGCGTCACGAGTAACCACAACAGACGGGCCTCCACCTGCATACCCCTGTGGCCTTGGTCACATGCCTGCCGCAGATGCCTCCAGTGGGCGGACAGCACTGGGCCTGGAGCGCCCTTGGGCCGTAAGTTGAGCGGCTATGAGCGCAATGGAGGAGCTGGACCGCCAGATCGTTGATCTGCTCGTGCGGGACGGGCGGATGAGCTACACGGATCTGGGCAAGGCCACGGGACTGTCCACGTCGGCAGTTCATCAGCGAGTACGACGTCTGGAACAGCGCGGGGTCATCCGCGGCTATGCGGCCGTGGTCGATCCGGAGGCCGTCGGCCTGCCGCTGACCGCGTTCATCTCGGTCAAGCCCTTCGACCCGAGCGCCCCGGACGACATCGCCGACCGGCTGGCCGGCGTCCCCGAGATCGAGGCCTGCCACAGCGTCGCCGGCGACGAGAACTACATCCTGAAGGTACGCGTCGCCACCCCCCTGGAGCTGGAAGACCTCCTGGGCCGCCTGCGCGCCCTCGCCCACGTCTCGACGCGCACGACGGTCGTCCTGTCCACCCCCTACGAGGCGCGCCCGCCCCGCGTCTGACCGGTGCCCGCCCGCGTCTGACCGGTGCCCGAGCGGTGCCCGAGCAGGGACCCGGTGGTCGGGCCGGGGTGGGCGACGCGGGACACTGGTCGGCATGACTGACCGCACCGCCCACTCCGCCGACGCCGCCGGAGCACCGACCAGGACCGTTCTCCTCCGCGGGGGCGAGGTGCACAGCCCCGCCGACCCCTTCGCCACCGCGATGGTCGTCGAGCGCGGCCGCATCGCATGGGTCGGTTCCGAGGGCGCCGCCGACGCCTTCGCGCAGGGCGTGGACGAGGTCGTCGACCTCGGCGGCGCGCTCGTCACGCCGGCCTTCACCGACGCCCACGTCCACACCACCTCCGCGGGTCTGGCCCTCACCGGGCTGGACCTCTCCGGGGCGCGCACCCTCTCCGCCGCGCTGGACCTCGTACGCGCCTACGCCGCGAGCCGCCCGGCCGACCGGGTGCTCCTCGGCCACGGCTGGGACGCCGCCCGCTGGCCCGAGCGCCGGGCCCCGCACCGGGCCGAGCTCGACGAGGCCACCGGCGGCCGCCCGCTCTACCTCAGCCGCGTCGACGTGCACTCGGCCGTGGTCACCACCGCCCTGCTCGCCCTCGTCCCGGGGGTACGGCCCGACGGTGACCGGCCGCTGACCGGTGACGGCCACCACGCCGTACGGCGGGCCGCGCTGGCCGCCGTCACCCCCGCCCAGCGCGCCGAGGCCCAGCGGGCCGCCCTCGACCGGGCCGCGTCCCTCGGTATCGGTTCCGTCCACGAGTGCGGCGGGCCCGAGATCTCCTCCGCCGAGGATTTCACCGGTCTGCTCGCCCTGGCCGCCGAGCGGCCGGGGCCGCGCGTCTTCGGGTACTGGGCCGACCGGGACCTGGAACTGGCCAGGGAGCTCGGGGCCGTCGGAGCCGCCGGAGACCTGTTCGTCGACGGCGCCCTCGGCTCGCACACGGCCTGCCTGCACGACCCGTACGCGGACGCCGCGCACACCGGCACCGAGTACCTCGACGTGCACGCCGTCGCCGAGCACGTGGCCGCCTGCACCGAGGCGGGCCTCCAGGCCGGATTCCACGCCATCGGGGACGCCGCGATCACCGCCGTCGTCGAGGGTGTCCGTGCGGCGGCCGAGAAGGTCGGCCTGGCCCGGGTCCGCGCCGCCCGGCACCGGGTGGAGCACGCGGAGATGATGACCCCCGCCACCATCGCGGCCTTCGCGGAGCTGGGGCTGACCGCCTCCGTGCAGCCCGCGTTCGACGCGGCCTGGGGCGGCGAGGGCGGCATGTACGCCGACCGGCTCGGCGCCGGGCGGGCCCGCACCCTCAACCCGTACGCGGCCATGCTCAAGGCCGGTGTCCCGCTGGCCTTCGGCTCGGACGCGCCGGTCACCCCGCTCGACCCGTGGGGCACCGTCCGCGCGGCCGCCTTCCACCGGACCCCCGAACACCGGATCTCCGTACGGGCCGCCTTCACCGCCCACACGCGGGGCGGCTGGCGGGCCCTGGGCCGCGACGACGCGGGCGTCCTCGTCCCCGGCGCACCGGCCGACTACGCGGTCTGGCAGACGGGTGACCTGGTCGTCCAGGCCCCCGACGACCGGGTCGCCCGCTGGTCCACCGACCCCCGCTCGGGCACCCCCGGACTGCCCGACCTGACCCCCGGATCCGCACTGCCGGTGTGCCTCGCCACCGTCGTCGGCGGGCGGGAGGTATTCGTACGCCCACAGGGGTGATCCGGCGGGCCTCGGTTCGGTACGGGCGGTCGGACCCGGATAGGTTCGGCCGGGTCCACCGCCAGGAAGTCCGTGCCGGACGACTCCGTCTGCTCAGCGCGCCCGCGCCTCGGGGGCGAGGGAAGGTTTCGCCGGGCGGCGGGTGGCCCCGGGTCGGGGTCCGCGGTCCAGTAGACAACGGTCACGGCGGCCCGCAGCCAGCGGGCGTCTGACCGGCCCGAAGGACCGCGGGCCCCGGCCACTGTTCTAAAGTCATCCTCTGCGACCAGACGTACAGGACGTGCAAGAGCACAAAAGGGGACTCAGTGAGCGACGGCGGACAGCGGACCTACGGACCGCTCGGTACGGCCTTGGTGATCATTCCGACCTACAACGAGGCGGAGAACATCGGGCTGATCGTCGGGCGTGTGCGCGCGGCCGTGCCCGAGGCCCACATCCTCGTCGCGGACGACAACAGCCCGGACGGCACCGGCAAGCTCGCCGACGAGCTGGCGGTCGGCGACGACCACGTCCACGTGCTGCACCGCAAGGGCAAGGAGGGGCTGGGCGCCGCCTACCTGGCGGGCTTCGTCTGGGCCCTGGAGCAGGGCTACGGGGTGATCGTCGAAATGGACGCCGACGGCTCCCACCAGCCCGAGGAGCTGCCCCGCCTGCTGACCGCGCTGGCCGGCGCGGACCTGGTCCTGGGCTCCCGCTGGGTGCCGGGCGGGCGGGTGGTGAACTGGCCGAAGAGCCGGGAGTTCATCTCGCGCGGCGGTTCGACCTACTCCCGTCTGATGCTGAACCTTCCGATGCGGGACGTGACCGGCGGCTACCGGGCCTTCCGCCGGGAGACCCTGGAGGGGCTGGGGCTGGACGAGGTGGCCTCGGCGGGCTACTGCTTCCAGGTCGACCTGGCGCGCAGGGCCGTGCAGAAGGGCTTCCGCGTGGTGGAGGTCCCCATCACGTTCGTCGAGCGTGAGTTCGGCGACAGCAAGATGAGCAAGGACATCCTGGTCGAGGCGCTGTGGCGGGTCACCCAGTGGGGCATCAAGGCCCAGGCCTCCAAGCTGCTGGGCAAGGACAGCGGCAAGGACGGCGGCCCGGAGACCGGCAAGCCGGGCAGCGGGGCCTGACCGGCAAGACACCCCTAGGGGATGTCCGGTACCTCCGGCTGAGGCCGCTTTTATGCGGCCCCAGGCACACTGGACGGTATGACGACCGGCATTTCCACGGCCCCCCGGCGGCGCTCGCCCGCCCGTACGTTCCTCCCCCTGGCGATCGCCGCCTGGCTGATCCTGGAGATCTGGCTGCTCACCGTGGTCGCGGGCGTGGCCGGCGGCCTCGCCGTGGCCGCGCTGCTCGCGGGCGGCATCGTCCTGGGCGCGGTGGTCATCAAGCGGGCCGGGCGGCGTGCCTTCGAGAACCTGGCGAGCACCTTCCAGCAGGCCCAGCAGGGGCAGCAGCCCACTCCGCAGCAGCCCGGCCAGGGCAATGGCCTCACGATGCTGGCGGGTCTGCTCCTGATGCTCCCCGGCCTGATCTCCGACGTGGCGGGACTGGTCCTGCTGCTGCCGCCCGTCCGGGCCTGGATCGGCCGCAGGGCGGCCCGTTCGCTGGAGCGGAAGATGGCCTCGGCCCCCGCCGGCAGCTTCGGTGACGCCTTCCAGCAGGCCCGCATCCACTACCCCGACGGCAAGGTCGTCCAGGGTGAGGTCATCCGCGAGGACCGTCCCGGCCGCCAGGACGGCCCGGACACGGCGTACCGCCCGCCGCCGGCCCCGTAAGGCGCCCGCAGAGCGCCTGCAGAGCCGCCCGTGGGGCGAAGAGAACGCGGAAAAGCCGAGGGGCCCCGCCACACACTGTGCGGCGGGGCACCTCGGCTTGTGTATCCGTCCGGCTGTCAGGCGGACTTGCGGCTGTCCCGCGGATGCACGGCAATGTTCATGGCGCCGGAACGCAGGACTGCAAGCCTTTCGGCCAGCACTTCCTCCAGCTCCTCGCGGGTGCGTCGCTCCATGAGCATGTCCCAGTGCGTTCGCGCAGGCTTGCCCTTCTTCTCTTCGGGCCCATCCCCGTCCACCAGGAGTGCCATGGCGCCGCACGCCTTGCACTCCCACTCCGGCGGAATTTCTGCCTCAACCGAGAACGGCATCTCAAATCGATGTCCGTTCTGGCATGCGTACTCCACCGCCTGGCGCGGGGCCAGATCGATGCCGCGGTCCGTCTCGTAGCTGGTAACCACGAGGCGCGTACCGCGGAGAGCTCGCTCACTCATGAATCGTGCCTCCCGGGCTTGTCGCCCACAGGACAGGTGTCGCTGTCGTCGTCATCCGGTCAACGTCCGGTCGGCGGTATAGATTCCCGCTCCGGGTCGTGCGTCGCCCGTCGTGCCGCCCCTTGTTGTACCCACCAATGCCCGTTTTGTCACATCTGGCAGCAGATGTCACCCAACGTCCACGCTTCTTAGGCGCGCAGTAACGGTCCGCCTGGCAGGCCAAAGGCGTACACTACCGGCCCTTTGCTTCAACGTCTAAATTCGTTCGGAATTCGTTCGTAGATCCGGGCGGGGCGCACTCGCGGACCCACGCTCAGATCCGCTCCGGTACAGGATTGCCTGCCGCCTCCACCGCGCGCCGCACCGGCACTCGCGCCAGGAGCACGAATCCCAGTGCGAAGAAGACCACCAGCGAGATGATCGCGTCCCGGTAGCTGCCCGTGAGCTGGTACGTCAGGCCGAACACCAGCGGCCCCACCCAGCTCAGGCCCCGGTCGCTCATCTCGTACGCCGAGAAGTACTCGGCCTCCTTGCCCGCCGGCACCAGGTGCGAGAACAGCGAGCGCGACAGCGCCTGGCTGCCTCCCAGCACCAGCCCGATCATCGCGGCGAGTGCGAAGAACCACACCGGGGTCCGGGCCGGCAGGAAGTATCCGGCCGCCAGCGTCACCGCCCACGCGGCCAGCGAGCCCAGGATCGTCCGCTTGGCTCCGTAGATCCGGGCGAGGCGGCCCATGCCCAGGGCGCCCGCCACCGCCAGGATCTGCACCAGCAGCACCGCCCCGATCAGGGTGGACTGCTCCAGCTTCAGCTCCTCCGAGCCGTAGATGGAGGCCTGCGAGATCACGGTCTGCACGCCGTCGTTGTAGATCAGGTACGCCAGCAGGAACGACAGGGTCAGCGGGTAGCGCCGCATGTCCTTCAGGGTGGCGACGAGCTGCTTCCAGCCGCTGACGGCCGGAGCCGCCCCCGGCTCCCGCACCACGGCCCGGTCCCGCAGCCGGCGCAGCGGGATCAGCGCGAAGGCCCCCCACCACAGGCCCGCGGAGGCCAGGCAGATCCGGACCGCCTCGCCCTCCGTGAGGCCGAAGGAGTCGTGGCCCTGGAAGAGGACCAGGTTCACCACCAGCATCACGGACCCGGCGGTGTAGCCGAAGGCCCAGCCCCGCGAGGAGACGGTGTCCCGTTCGTCGGGGGTGGAGATCTGCGGCAGATAGGCGTTGTAGAGCACCATCGAGACCGACAGGGAGGCGTTCGCCACGATGAGCAGCAGGCCGCCCAGCAGATAGCGCTCACCGCCCAGGAAGAACATTCCGGCGGTCGCCGCGGCGCCCGTGTAGGCGGCCGCCGCCAACAGTGGCTTCTTGCGACCGGTCCGGTCGGCGACGGCCCCCACCAGTGGCATCAGCAGGACGGCCAGGATCACCGAGGCCGAGACGGAGTAGGCGAAGAAGGATCCGGCGCGCACCGGGATGCCCAGCGGGTGCACGAAGCCCTCGGCGTCCGCGGCGGCCTTGGCCACCGCGGTCAGGTAGGGCCCGAGAAACACGGTCAGCACGCTCGCCGAGTAGACCGAGACGGCGAAGTCGTAGAAGTACCAGCCCCGCTGCTCGCGCTTGCGCTGGGCGGTCGCGGCCGTCGTGGCGGACGTGGCGGCCTCGGCCGTCGTGGCGGCTGCGGCTCTGCCGTCCTCCGCCCCGGGTTCCGCTTCCTCGGTCCTGCTGCTCTCTTCCGCACTCATGCGGTGTCCCCCTCGCTGATCCCGTTCCGCAGCGGCATCCCGGCCCGGGCGGGGGGCTAAGGGCGCGTCAGGCCCAGGCCCCGCGCCGGTCCAGCACCGTGCGCAAGATGTCGATCCGGTCGGTCATGATGCCATCCACACCCAGGTCGAGGAGAGCCTCCATACGTTCCGTTTCGTTCACGGTCCAGACGTGTACCTGCAGTCCCCGCTCGTGCGCGGTCCGTACGAACCGGCGGTCGACGACGCGGATGCCGGCCTGGGTCTCCGGAACCTGCGCCGCCACCGCGCCCACGCGCAGCGCCGCGGGAATGGCGTACGAGCGCAGCCGCAGGCCGAGCACCCCGCGTACGCCGTAGGAGGTCGCCAGCCGGGGCCCGGCGATCTTCTGGGCGCGGGCCACCCGGCTCTCCGAGAAGGAGCTCACGCAGACCCGGTCCCAGATCCCGGCCCGGGCGATCAGGTTGACCAGCGGGTGCAGCGCCGACTCGGTCTTGAGGTCGATGTTCCAGCGGGCGTCCGGGAACTCCTCCAGCAGCTCCTCGAAGAGCGGCAGCGGCTCGGTGCCCCCCACCCGGGCCTCACGGACCCGCTTCCAGGGCAGTTCGGCGATCCGGCCCCGGCCGTCGGTGACCCGGTCCAGCGTGGAGTCGTGGAAGGCGACGAGTTTCCCGTCCACCGTGGCGTGCACATCGGTCTCGAAGTACCGGTAGCCCGCTTCGGCGGCCCGGCGGAAGGCGGCGGCGGTGTTCTCCAGCCCGTCCGCGGCACCGCCCCGGTGCGCGAAGGGGATCGGGGCCGGGTGGTCCAGATACGGATGGCGAAGGCGTACGTGCGTCACGGCGGCAGTATGCCTCTTGTTACCCGTGGGAAGGGTGCGGCTCGATGGCTGCGTGGTGAACGGCGCGCCGCCGTAGCCGTGCGGCCCTCACCGCCGAGCGTTCGGGTACCCCCGCCCCTGGTCCGGGTGGCCCCCGGCGTGACAGGGTGTAGGGGCGGAAGCAATCCAATACCGGCCGCGCCCGGGGTCGGGCGGGGCCAATTCGACGAAGGTGGACCGGACAGCATGGCCGAATGGACCTCAGCGGTCGGTGCCGCACAGCTCGCCCGCCTCATCACCTCCCAGCAGGAGCGGCCCAGCGTCCCCGGGGCGCGCAAGCTGCCCGCCTACCGGACCCTCGCCGACGGCATCCGCCTGCTCGTCCTCGAAGGCCGCGTCCCCGTCGCCGCCCGGCTGCCCGCCGAGCGGGAACTGGCCGTCGCCCTCTCCCTCAGCCGCACCACCGTCGCCGCAGCCTACGAGGCCCTGCGGGGCGAGGGGTTCCTGGAGTCCCGCCGCGGCGCCGGCAGCTGGACCTCCGTCCCGGCCGGGAACCCGCTGCCCGCCCGGGGCCTCGAACCGCTGCCGCCCGAGTCCCTGGGTTCGATGATCGACCTCGGCTGCGCCGCGCTCCCGGCCCCCGAACCGTGGCTCACCAAGGCCGTCCAGGGCGCCCTGGAGGAGCTGCCGCCGTACGCGCACACCCACGGGGACTACCCGGCGGGCCTGCCCGCGCTGCGCCGGATGCTCGCCGACCGCTACACCGAGCAGGGCATTCCGACCATGCCCGAGCAGATCATGGTCACCACCGGAGCGATGGGCGCCATCGACGCCATCTGCAGTCTCTTCGCCGGGCGCGGGGAGCGGATCGCCGTCGAGTCCCCCTCCTACGCCAACATCCTCCAGCTGATGCGCGCCGCCGGGGTCCGCCTCGTGCCCGTCGCCATGGCCGGCGGCCTCAGCGGCTGGGACATGGACGTCTGGCGGCAGGTGCTGCGCGATTCGGCCCCCCGCCTCGCCTACGTGGTCGCCGACTTCCACAACCCGACCGGGGCCCTGGCCTCCGAGGACCAGCGCCGCGCGATGGTGGAGGCCGCCCGCTCGGCCGGCACCGTCCTGGTGGCCGACGAGACCATGGTCGAGCTCCAGCTGGACCCGGACCTGGAGATGCCCCGCCCGGTGTGCTCCTTCGACCCGGCCGGCAGCACGGTCATCACGGTCGGCTCCGCCAGCAAGGCGTTCTGGGCGGGCATGCGGATCGGCTGGGTCCGCGCGGCTCCCGACGTGATCCGCAGCCTGGTCGCCGCCCGCGCCTACGCCGACCTGGGCACACCGGTGCTGGAACAGCTCGCGGTGAACTGGCTGATGCGGACCGGGGGCTGGCAGGAGGCTGTCGGGATCCGCCGCGAGCAGGCCCGGGACAACCGCGACGCGCTGGTCGCGGCGGTCCGCCGGGAGCTGCCGGACTGGGAGTTCGTGGTGCCGCAGGGCGGGCTGACCCTGTGGGCCCGCGCGGGCGGGCTCTCCGGCTCGCGGCTGGCCGAGGTGGGGGAGCGGGTCGGGGTACGGGTCCCCTCGGGGCCGAGGTTCGGCGTGGACGGGGCCTTCGAGGGCTACGTCCGGCTGCCGTTCACCGTGGGCGGGCCGGTGGCCGAGGAGGCCGCCTCCCGGCTGGCGGCGGCGGCCCGGCTGGTCGGCACGGGCGCGGGCGGCAGCGGGGCGGAGCCGCCGCGCACGTTCGTGGCGTAACCCGCCGGACCCGCTGCCCGCTGGTCGTGGCGGGGTCGGGCGTGTGCCGGGGCGTCCCCGCAGGGCGCCCGGCGCAACCACCCCTCACGCTCCGGCCCCTCGCCACGTTCGGCGCCCGAGGAGATGACCCGGCGCGCGCCCGGCCCCGTCGCAACCGGCCTACGAAGCCTCGGCCGGCACCTCCGGAATCTCCGGGGCGTCCAGAGCCGAGCCCTGCGCCGGCGGCTGCCCCTGGAGCGGCTTGCCCGGCGTGCTCCGGTCCCGCCCGCCGCCCCCGCCGGGCGCGAGCCGACCCGGCAGCAGCTCCAGCACGGCCTGGCGGTACGCCGGGTGCGTGGCCTCGTCGTACGGGTCCGGGGTGGCGGGCACCTGAAGCCGGTGCACGGGCCCGGTGCCGAGCCGGGCGTACCCGCGCCCCGGCGGCACCTGGGCCGTCGGGGTGGTGTGCGGCGGCAGCCCCAGTACGTCGGCGACCTGCTGGACCGAGGACGGCCCGAGCACGACGCGGGCGCGGGTGTGCTGCCAGACGGCGTCGTTCAGCAGCTCCAGGTGCCCGAACTGCTCGGCCACCACCACCGTGACGTGCGCGGGCCGTCCGTGCCGCAGCGGCACCTGCAGCTGGGCCAGCGGGTCGGGGCCGCCCCCGGCGACGGAGAGGTGGGCCAGCACGCTCGGCTGGTCCAGCAGGATCCACAGGGGCCGCCGGGTGTCCTCGGGCGCGGGCCGTCCGACCTCGCGGGCCCGGTGGGTGGCGATGAGCCGCCGTTCGGTCTCCTGCGCGGCCCATTCCAGCGTGGCCTGCGCCCCGGTCGGCCCGCATTCCACGGCGAGGACGCCGGCCCGGCCGGACAGGCAGGAGTACTCGCCGCCGCCGCCGTCGACGATCAGTACGTCGCCCCCGTGCCGCAGGGCCTGCAGGGCGACGGAGCGCAGCAGGGTGGAGGTGCCGCTGCCGGGCTGGCCGACGGCCAGCAGGTGGGGCTCGGCGGAGCGGGGCCCGCTGCGCCAGATCACCGGGGGCACGTCCCGGGGCTCGTCGCCGTCCAGGACGGGCAGCGTGCGGTGTACGCCGCCGGCGTCGGTGAAGCCGAGCACGGTCTCGCCGGGGGAGGTGACGAACGGCTGGGCGGCGATGCCCGTCGGCAGCGCCGCCAGCACCCTCAGGTCGAGCTGGTTGCCCTCCTCGTCCCAGTCGAAGAGATACTCCCGTCCGCGCCCGGACTTGGCGTGCAGCAGTGCCTCGATCCGGGCCCGTGAGGTGGCCTCGCCGTCGGTGAAGTAGGCCGGGTAGCGGATGTGGAGCCGGGTGATGCGGCCCGCCTCGTCGAACTCGTAGCCGCTGAAGGCCTTGTCCCAGTCCCCGCCGTGGGCGAAGAGCGGACTCGGGTCCTCCGGGATGGAGAAGTACGGCACGAGGGCTTCGTAGAGGGAGCCGAGCCGTTCGGTCTCGGCATCGCTGGGTCCGGTCTTCGCCGGGGTGTGGTCGCGTCCGTGCCAGGCCGC
This sequence comes from Streptomyces sp. NPDC001549, assembly GCF_042894025.1. Taxonomy (NCBI): domain Bacteria; kingdom Bacillati; phylum Actinomycetota; class Actinomycetes; order Kitasatosporales; family Streptomycetaceae; genus Streptomyces; species Streptomyces sp. NPDC001549. The sequence goes on along the minus strand of NZ_JBIAVJ010000007.1, from coordinate 31,098 downwards.
CGCCGCCATGAGGGTGATCAGGGCGAGGAGGGGGCCGTAGGGGACGAGTGCGACCACCAGGACGCAGGCGGCTCCCAGGAACAGTGCGGGACCGCGCTTGTCCTTGGGGGTCTGCGACCACCGGCGCAGCCCGGCCGCGGCCAGGATGCGCAGGCCGCGTCCGATGACGAGGAGCGGATGGAGGACGTCCGTGGCACTGTCGGCGGCCGTGCGAGCGAGGTCGCGGCCCCGGGCCAGCGACGTGGTGCCGCTGCTGAGGATGCGGGGAAGTGGGCGCCGGGCCACGGGCGTCTCCTGGAGTTGTGGGTGTGACGGTGTTCCGGGTGCTGCTGGTGTGGCTGCCTGATGGCCGGGCTAGAGCTTGATCCCGCCGAGCAGGCTCGCGAGGCTCGCCGTGCTCGCCGTGATGCTCGGGGCGATGGCGGAGCCGGCGAGGAAGAAGCCGAAAAGCGCGCAGACGAACGCGTGCGTCAGCTTCATCCCGTCCTTCTTGAAGAAGAGGAAGCAGATGATGCCCAGCAGGACCACGCCTGAGATGGACAGGACCATGAGGTTTTCTCCTGGTTGGTGGGGACAGTCACCATCAGTTCTTCCAGGCTCACAGGAAGTATCAATGCGACAAAAGGTGCATACGAGTGAATTCCAGGGTTTTTCACTTGACCGGCTCAGCCCGGCCGGCACGCCCGGCGCGCAGGGGGCCGAAGGTGATCATTGCCTCGGTCCGACCCGGACATGTGCAGGCCAGGGCGCTACTCTGACGATTCACCCGTACGGACGCAGCGCCGTGCACCCCCTGCCCGCCCGGCCCCCGACCGGGTCTACGACGTCGTGACGGGTGGGCGGACCATGTCAGCAACGAGTGAAAGGCGGTACGAACCATGAGCGAGCGCGCAGCCGAGGGCTCCGGTTCCCAGGACGTCCCCGACGAGGACGTCATCGAGCTGGCCACCAAGATCTTCGACCTCGCCCGCCAGGGCGAGACCGAGGCGCTCACCGCCTACCTGGACGCCGGGGTCCCGGCGAACCTCACCAACGACCGCGGCGACACCCTGGTCATGCTCGCCGCCTACCACGGCCACGCGGACGCCGTGTCGGCCCTGCTGGCCCGCGGCGCCGAGGCCGACCGTGCCAACGACCGCGGCCAGACCCCGCTCGCCGGCGCGGTCTTCAAGGGCGAGGGGGCCGTCATCCGCGCGCTGCTCGCCGGCGGGGCCGACCCGAAGGCCGGAACCCCCTCCGCCGTGGACACGGCGCGCATGTTCGCCAAGGCCGACCTGCTGGAACTTTTCGGAGCCAAGTAGTCCGGTTTTGCCTGGGATCTGGCCCGGCCCGGGCACATCCCGACCTCACAGGTTGGTCACGGCGGCCATAAATGTGGTCGCGGTGCACAAACCGGCTGGGTCATCATGGCGTCGGATTCGATTCGCGAGCACGGGGGACGGGCAGAAGCGGGCGAGACACGAAGGGTGTGCCGGCCGGCCCGGCCTCCATGGTCACGAAGCACCGACGAGAGTGAGAAGGCAATGGTCTACATCGAGCGGAACATGACGGCGGACGTCCTCACATGCTGTTACGCGGCCCTGTGAATCCCGATTCCCGGTTGCGTCCCCAGCTTGATTTGAGGCCATTCCCATGTTCGAACCAGTCATAGCGCCGAGCGGTACCCTGCTCGGGCTCCTCCAGCGGGGCCGTGGCGACGGCACGCTGCACGCACTCGCGGCACCCAGGGCGGAGGCCCTCGAGGCCCTCAACCAGTGCGTGCTCCGCGACCCGCGCCAGGACTGGCAGGTCGAGAACCGCTCCTTGTACTACGCCCGGCTGTACCTGGACCTCGCCGGTCCCCTGGGCGAGATCGAGGCCCACCTCTTCAGCGCCGACGACCTCGTCGACGAAGAGGACCACCGCACGGGCCTCGCCCTGTCCGTCCTGGGCCACCTGGCCTCCTACGGCCGCGACGACGCGCTCATGCTGCTGCGCCGCTACGCCGCCTCCGGGGCGAACTGGGCCTGGGCGCTCGACGAGCTGGCCCTGCGCGACGACGACGAAGGCCTGCGGTCCCTGGCCTCGGCCGTCCTCGCCCGCTTCCCCGCCACGGCGGAGGGCGAGGCGCGGCTGGCCGCCGCCGTCCGCGACGCCTACGAGCCCCGCCCGTGGTGCCTGTGGGAGGAGACCCCCCAGTACGGGGAGCGCCTGCGCGCCGCCCGTCAGCAGGGCTCCTTCGACCGCTGGCAGCGCCAGATGACCCCGAGCGGGCCCCGGCCCGGCTGGGGCGTCCAGGCCGTCTTCGACTGGGCCGCCGGCGGACTGCGCCGCGGCACCCCGCTGCACGTCCCCGCGGCCCGCTGCCTCGCCGCCGTGGCCCAGCCCGAGGACCGCTCCGCCATCCTCGCGGCCGCCGCCGGCGCCGACGGCGAGGCCGCCCGGGCCACCGCCCTGCACCACCTGGTCCTCGCCGAGCCGGACAACCCGGCCGTGCTGGACCTCATCGAAGCCGCCGCCGACGAGCCCGCCGTGGCCGCCTACGAGCGCATGTGCGGCCCCGAGGCCGTCGAACGGGCCCGGCGCTGGGTCCACCGCCCCGACGCGCTCGGCGAGGCCGCCGCGGCCACCCTGGCCGCCCGCGGCGGAGCCGAGGACGCGGGACTGGTGCTGGGCGCCCTGCGCTCCACCGTGCGCGGTGCGGGCCCGGACACCCGGCGCCTGTTCGCCCTGGTGGACGGGGCCGGCCGGCTCGCCATCGGCTGCGCGGCCCCCGTGCTGCGCCACATCTACCGCGAGACCGCCTCGTCCCACCTGCGCGGCCGGGCCGCACGGGCCCTGGCCAGCACCGACCCCTCCTTCGCGGCGGGCTTCGCCGTCGAATGCCTCTGGGACTGCGAGGAAACCACCCGCGAGGTGGCGGCCCGCCACGCCGAAACGGCCGACGCCCGCGTGGCGCCCCGGCTGCGCCGCCTGGCCGCCGATCCGGCGGAGGAGGAGGACGTCCAGTCGGCCGTCCGGAGCCGGATCACACCGGAATCCGCCGTGTAGCCCCGCCGGCCCGCACCACGACGCATCTCGGCCCGGCCCCCGAACACGAGGGGCCGGGCCGAGCGCTGTGTGGAGGGCCCGGCCACGTGGCCGGGCCCTCCAGGCCGCGGTGCCCGGCCGAAGTCCCCTCGCGGGCCTCACCGGGACCTCACGAACCTGACCGGCACCCCCGGCCGGGCCTGCGCCGCCGCGTCCAGGGCCGGGCCCGGCGGGACCACGCCCACCACCGGGTAGCCGCCCGTCACCGGGTGATCGGCCAGGAACACCACCGGCAGCCCGTCCGGCGGCACCTGGACCGCGCCCAGCACCATGCCCTCGCTCGGCAGCTCGCCCGCCCGGGCGCGGACCAGGGCGGGGCCCGCCTCCGTGCGCAGCCCGATCCGGTTCGACCTCGCCGACACCCGGAACGCCGCCCGCCACAGCCCGGCCAGCGAGGCCCCCGTGAACCAGTCCGCCCGCGGCCCCAGCCGCAGCGGGAGCAGCAGCTCCGAAGGCGGCCCCGGCAGGCCGCAGGCGTCCGCCCCGGGGGCCGGATCCGGGCCCGGCGGGCCCACCGGCAGCAGCATCCCGGCCGACAGGACCGGCGGCCCCAGACCGGACAGCAGGTCCGTGGAGCGACTGCCCAGGACCGGCGGGCCGGCCAGGCCTCCCCGCACCGCGACGTAGCCGCGCACTCCCGACTCCGCCCGGCCCACCTCCAGCTCCGCCCCGGCCGGGAGCCGGACCGGCGCTCCCCAGGCCACCGGGCGACCGGAGATCCGTACCGGACAGGGCGCGCCCGTGACCGCCACGGTGGTCGCAGCCAGGGCCCGCAGCCCGACCCCGTCCAGGGTCGTCTCCAGCGCCGCCGCGTCCGGCGCGTTGCCGACGAGCCGGTTGGCCAGCGCGTACGCCGCCGTGTCGAGGGCTCCCGAGCGCGGGACCCCCAGATGCGCGTACCCCGGGCGCCCCCGGTCCTGGACCGTCGTCAGCGCCCCCGGCCGCACCACCAGCAGCCCCTCAGCCACGGCCGTCCCCCTCCGTGAACCGCACCCGGACCCCGGGCGCGAAGAGCGCCGCCGGTTCCCGCCGCGGGTCCCACAGCACCGTGTCCGTGGAGCCGATCAGCTGCCAGCCGCCGGGGGAGGAGCGCGGGTACACCCCCGCGTACTCCCCGGCCAGCGCCAGCGAGCCCGCCGGGACGGCCGTACGGGGCGTCTCGCGGCGGGGGAGGTGGAACCGCTCCGGCAGCCCCGTCAGGTAGCCGAAGCCCGGCGCGAAACCGCAGAAGGCCACCCGGAAGACGGTCGCGCCGACGATCCCCGGGACCTCCCGCGGGGCGACCCCCCACAGCCGGGCCACCTCCACCAGGTCCGGGCCGTCGTACCGCACCGGGACGGTGACCTGCGGCCCCTGCGCCGGCGCGAGCGGCGGCACCTCCCACCGCGCGATCCGGGCACCGAGCCCCGCCGGGTCCCGTACGCCGTCCAGCAGCACGGTCCGCGCGGCCGGTACGAGGTCCCGTACGGGACCCAGCTCGCCCGCGTCCCGGCGGCGCAGCAGCTCGGCGTGGAGCGCGGCGACCTCGTCCGCCGAGTCCAGTTCGATCAGCAGCGCCCCACCGCCCACCACGAGGGTCCTCACGCGAAGGCCTCCACCCGGACCCCGGCCGCGCCCAGCGCCTCCCGGACCCGGCGGGCGAGCCCGGCGGCCCCCGGGGTGTCCCCGTGCAGGCACAGCGAGCGCGCGGCCACCCGGACCGGCGACCCGTCGGCCGCCGTCACCGCCCCCTCGGCGGCCATCCGGACGGCCCGCGCCACGACCGCGTCCGGGTCGTGCAGCACGGCATCCGGCTCGCCACGCGGGACCAGCGTCCCGGCCGGCGTGTAGGCGCGGTCGGCGAAGGCCTCCGGTACGGGAGCCAGCCCGGCCTCCCCGGCCGCCGCGAGCAGCAGCGACCCGGGCAGCCCCAGCACCGGCAGGCCCCCGGTGGCGCCGGACCCGGCCGCCAGCCGGACGCCCGCGACCACGGCGGCGGCCTGGCCCGCGTCGTGGACGGTGCGGTTGTAGAGCGCGCCGTGCGGTTTCACGTAGGACACCCGGGAGCCGGCCGCCCGCGCGAACACCTCCAGCGCCCCGATCTGGTAGGCCACCTCGTCGGCGAGCTCGCCGGGCGGCACGTCCATGGAGCGCCGCCCGAAGCCGGCCAGATCGCGGTAGGACACCTGCGCGCCGATCCGCACGCCCCGCTCCGCGGCCAGCTCGCAGACGCGGCGCATGATCGACGGGTCACCGGCGTGGAAGCCGCAGGCCACATTGGCGCTCGTGACGACGGAGAGCAGGGCCTCGTCGTCGGTGAGCGTCCAGCGCCCGAAGCCCTCGCCGAGGTCGGCGTTGAGGTCGATCACAGGAACGGATGCGATCATGGAATCCATGCGCCGAGCGTAGAGCAGGCGGCCGGACCGGAGGCCGGGACGATCCGGCCGAACCATGCCGTTTGGGATGTTGTCAGTAACAGGACCTAGTCTTTGTCCGTGACTCTCCCCGCCCCGGCGAAGACCCTTCCGTCCCCGGCGCCGGGCCCGGCCGCCGACGAGGGCCTGGCCCGGCGGCTGCGCGCCCTCGCCTGCACCGCCCCGCTCCACGACCTCGACGTACGCAAGGCCAATCTGGCCGGCGAGTACGGGGTCTACGCGATGGCGGAGGTCGCGCTGGCCGCGATCGACCTGGTCACGCTCAACATGGACTTCGACACGGGCGCCGACCACGAGCAGATAGTGGCCAGGCTGCTGCCCCGTGTCGCGGCCCAGGCCCCCGCCCGCCCGGCGGCCGAGCACGAGCGGGTGGCCCGCTGGGTGCTGGAGAACCTGATCAACGTCGGCAGCGTGGACCGCGGTTTCCGCGCGATCTACGGCACCTTCGGCCCCGACGGCGTCTACGTGCGCCGGGACTACGACTTCAAGCTGATCGAAGAGGTCCCCGGCTACGGCGGCGTGGTCTACCTGCGCACCACCGACGAGGCCGTCAACGTCCTGGTCGGAGCCCTCGACACGGACGTCACCAGCGCCCAGATCGCCGCCGAGGTCAAGCTGGAGGTGCTGATCAGCCGCGGCCGGCTGGCCGACGCCCAGCTCGCTGCCGAGCAGGCCCGCTACCGGACGGTCCAGTACGCCGAAACCCTGCGCCGCACGCTGGACGCGACGCGCCGCAACGTCCGGGCGGTGGACTGGCTCCAGGCCGTGCCCGACATGATCGCCGAGGCCCTGGACCACGTCGCCGACCGCTACCGCCACGAGAACGCGATCCTGACCAACATCCGCAAGGCGCGTGACGAGGCGGAGGAACCGGAGAACAAGCGGCGCGCGGCCGAACTCGTCGACATCGTCAAGGACTGCATCCGCCGTCACACCCAGCTCCAGTCCCGGCTGCTGGACGCCGGGCCGCTGTTCCGCGCCGAACAGGACCGCCAGGCCTTCGCCGCCCCGGCACCCCGCTCCGGCATCGACCTGTACGGCCAGCTCGTCGCCCCGCTCCTGCCGCTCCCCCTGGAGCAGGCGAGCCGGGTGACCGCCGCCTTCTTCGCCTCCGGCGCGGGGCTGCGCACGCCCGTCTCGGTGCGGGTGGCCGACCTGGTCGAGATCCTGCTCACCCCGCCGGTGGAGCGCGAGCACCTCGGCGCGGAGATGCCCGAACCGGACCTCATCGCCACCCCGGACGACAGCCGCTTCAGCGAGGAGCAGCTCGCCGCCGCGATGGAGCTCCTGGACCTCCCGCACGACGCCCCGCGGCGGCTGTCCGGGCTCCTGGCACAGGCCCGCCGCAGCGATCCGGAACTGCCGTACCTGGTGGCCCTGCTGGCCGTCCACGCGGCGAGCCCGGCCGTCGGCACGGCCTACCGGCAGGGGGAGGAGCGGCTCCTCTTCGCGGTGGACGACGGCACGCGGCTCGACGACCCCGAATTCGGCGGCGCCGACCTCATCGTCGGCACCGCCCTCCTGGACGCCGCCGGCATGGCCGCCGACCGCGCGGAGGCCTCATGACCGCCGTCGCCTTGGCCTGGCCCGTCGTAGCCTGGCCGGCTCCCCGTTCAGCCCCGTCGGCGTTTGAGCAGGGGGTACCTCCCAGCGGTAGCCGGGGGAGGGTCCGGGCGGAGCCCGGTGCCCGGCGGAGCCGGGTTTTCCGGGGCTCCGCCCCAGACCCCGCGCCTCTAACGCCGGCGAGGCTGGATGTGGCGGAGCCGCCAGCCGGACGCCCGCGCGTCGCGAACCACGCAGGCGAGGCCGAATCCCATGTGCGGCTCTGCCGCGCCCTCCGTACCGCCCGAACGACCCGCACCGCCGAGGAGACGTACCCGTGAGCGACCACCACGCCGAGCACCCCGCGTGGAGCGAGCCCGTGCAGACGGTCCCGGCCGCGCCGGTCCAGGCCGCCGCCCCGGTGACCCCCGCCGACGCCGCCGACGCGGCCCGGCTCGTCGCCTTCGGGCTCCAGCCCAAGCTGCTCCCCGCCCGGGACGCCGAGTACGCGGAGCTGCTCCGCCGCTACCGCGAGGACCCCGCCTTCGGCCGGCTCGCCGATGCCGTCGCCACCGGCCTCGGCCTCGTCGTCCTGGAGGTGTCCCCGCGCGCCGGCATGGCCGTGGCCGCCGGTGAGGACTCCGTCTTCGCCGTCCGGATGGGCGACTACGCCCGCCGCACCGCCGCCGACTCCGCCGACCGCTTCCTGCACGGCCTCGCGCACCTCGCCGTGGCCGCCCTCGCCTTCCCGCGCCCCGAGGACCTCGCCGACGACGGCTACATCGGCCGCATCACCGTCAACGGCGTCGACGCCTTCGTCCGGCAGACCTGCCGCCGCCTGGAGGAGCGCGCCGAGGAGCTCGGCGAGAACACCGACCCGGCCTCCGACGCCCCCGGCCTGGAGGCCGCCTGGCGCGTCTACGCCCGCCGCAGCGCGACCGGCGCCACCAAGGACGCCCGCCGCCTCGCGGGTTCCACCACCGGCATCGTCGGCAAGGCGGCCGCCTTCCTCACCGACTCCGGTTTCCTCCAGCGCACCGGGGACGAGGCCGGCGGCACCTACCGCACCACCCCCCGCTACCAGCTCCAGGTCCGTGACATGGCGGGCAGCGCGGCGATGGCCGAGCTCCTGGAGCTCGGCGTGGTTCCCGTCAGCGACGGCTCCGCCACCCTGCTGCCGCCGCCCGAGGGCGACGACCTGGAACTGGCCGCCGACGCAGGGCTTCCGTTCCACGCCTGAGCCCCGGGCCACCGCGGCCCGCGCCCCGATCCCCGTACGTCCTGCCTCACCAAGACACCACGAGAGTCCGCCGCCATGTACGAGCTGTCCCGGATCCGCCTCTACTCCATCGGGCCCGCCGGTGCGCGCTACGCCGACACCGTGCTCGACCTGCGCGGAGTCGGCGAGCCGGTGCCCCACCCGGCTCCGACCCAGGCGGAGTTCTTCGAGGACGAGCCCACCGGCCCGCCGCGCCGGCCCGCGCCCGCCGGTGTGCTCTTCCTGGAGAACGGCGGCGGCAAGTCCGTCCTCCTCAAGCTGATCTTCTCGGTGATGCTCCCGGGTCACCGCAATACCCTCGGCGGCGCCAGCTCCGGCGTCCTGCGCAAGTTCCTGCTCGCCGACGACTGCGGTCACGTCGCCCTGGAGTGGCAGCACACCCAGACCGGCGAGTGCGTGGTCGTCGGCAAGGTCAGCGAATGGCGCGGACGCCAGGTCTCCAACGACCCGCGCAAGTTCGCCGAGGCCTGGTACTCCTTCCGCCCCGGCCCCGGCCTGAGCCTCGACAGCCTGCCCGTCGCCGAGGCCACCTCCGTGCGCCCGCCCGTCGAAGGCGCCTCCGGCGCCCAGGGCCGCCGCCGCACGATGAAGGGCTTCCGCGACTCCCTGACCGAGGCGGGCAAGGCGTACCCGCACCTGGAGGTGTACTTCGAGGAGATCCACGACCGCTGGAACGAGCACCTCACCGAACTCGGCCTCGACCCCGAACTCTTCCGCTACCAGCGCGAGATGAACGCCGACGAGGGCGAGGCGGCCGGCCTCTTCGCGGTCAAGAAGGACTCCGACTTCACCGACCTCCTGCTGCGCGCCGTCACCGACACCCGCGACACGGACGGTCTCGCCGACCTCGTCCACGGCTTCGGCAACAAGCTCGGCCGCCGCGCCGAGCTCATGGCCGAACGGGACTTCACGGCGGGCTCGGTGGACCTGCTCACCCGCATCGTCGAGGCCGCCGGAGCCCGCGCCCGGCTGCGCGACGTGCACGCGGGCGCGGAACGCCGTACGCGCACCCTCGCCCGGCGGCTGTCCGCCCGTGCCGCCGAGGAGCGCGGCCGGGCCGCCGAACTCGCCCAGCAGGTCACCGGCGCCGCCCACCAGGTCACCGCCGCCGAGTCCGCGCGCACCCGCAGCGCCGCCGTCTCCGCCGAACTCGCCTACCGGCACGCCTCGCTGGCCCTGACCGTCGCCGACAAGGCCGCCGCGGCCCAGCGCCGCGAACTCCTCGAAGCCCGGACCCTGCATTCCGCGTGGCAGGCCGCCGAGAACGTGCTGCGCCACCGGGCCGCCGCCGACCGCTCCGCCCGCGTCGCCGCCGCGATCCTGGAGGCCGAGCGGGACGCCGCCCCGGCGCTGGCCGCCCGCGCCACCGCCGCCGGCGAGCTCGTCCGCGCCCTGCACACCGCCGCCGAGCACGGTGAGCGGCTCGCGAACGAGGAGGAGGAGCGTTCCGCCGCCCTCCAGGCCACCGGCGAGGACGCCCACCGCGACGCCACCGCCGCCGCCACGGCCGCCCAGCGGGCCCGCAGCGAGGCCGAGCACCTGCGCTCGCGGCTGGCCGAGGTCCAGCAGGAGACCGCCGAGGCCGTCCGCGCCGGCTGGCTCGACGACACCGCCCCCGACGCCGACCCGGCCCGCGCGGCCCTCGCCGCCACCGACGCCGAGAAGACCGCCGTGGCCGCCTGGGACGAGTCCCGGGAAGCCGCCCGGGCCACCGCCGAGGCCGCCCGCGAGGCCGCCGCCGCGGAATCCCGCGCCGAGCTCACCGCCGCCCGCGCGGCGGACGCCGCCGACGCGGCCGAGGCCGCCCACGACGCGGAGCACCGGGCCGCGGCCTCCCTCGCCACCGCCCCGCGCCTGGCCGAGCTGCTGGGGCTCCCGTCGGTCCCCGCCTCCTTCCTTCCCCACCCGCGCACGCAGAGCGGTACCTCCGGCGCCTTCGCGGGCTCCGGCGCGCAGGCCGCGTCGGCCGGGGCTGCGCACGGACCGGCCGCGCACGGATCCGCCGGGCACGGTCCGGCCCCGGCCGGTCCCGCCGGCCGCCCCGACGCCGCCGGAGGCGGTGGGCTCACCGTCGCCGACCTCGACCGCAACGCCGACGACCTGCGCACCCTGCTCACCGACGGGGTCGCCGCGGCCGAACGCCAGCTCTTCGAGCTGCGCACCGCGGCCGCCGACGACGCCCGCATCCTCGGCGCCCTCGGCGACGGCGGCCTGCTGCCGCCCGGCCCGGACGTCCTGGCCACCGTGGAGTACCTCGGCGAGCACGGCATTCCCGCCCTCCCCGGCTGGCGCTACCTCGCCCAGTCCGTGGACCCCGCCGACCACGCCGCCGTCCTCGCCGCCCGCCCCGAACTCGTCGACGGCGTCGTCATCACCGACCCCGACACCCACGGCCGGGCCCGCGAGGTCCTCTCCGGCGCCGCCCTGCTGCCCCGCTCCACCGTCGCCGTCGGCACGGCCGCCGCACTGCTGGCCCCGCTGCCGCCGGCCGACGCCGGTGACGACTCCGGGGTGTTCCTCGTACCGCCGAACCCGGCCATGCACGACGAGCACGCCGCCGACGAGGAGCGCCAGGCGCTGCGCGCCCGCGCCGCCGCCCGCGACACCGAGATCCGCGACCTCGCGGCCCGCCTCGGCGGTGACCGCGAGCTCGCCGCCCGCCTCGGCTCCTGGCGCACCGGCTGCCCGCCCGGCCGCCTCACCGAACTCGCGGAAGCGGCGGCCGCCGCCCGGATGTTCGCCGAGGAGACCGACGCCGAGCTCGCGGAGGCCCGTACCGTACGCGCCGAGGCCGATGAGGCCGCCGCCGACGCGGCCCGGGTCCGGGAGGAGCGCCAGGATGCCGCCCAGCGCGCCCGCCGCGCCGCCGACGCCCTCGCCGGGCTCGCCTTCCGGCTGCGCGAGCGCGCCGGCTGGCAGGCCAGGCTCCGCGAACTCGCCGACGATGCCGCCGAGTCCGAGGCCCGCGCCGAGGTGTGCCTGGACCGGGCCCGCGCCGCCGACGAGGACCGCCGCGCCGCCCAGCGCGCCGCCGACGACGCCCGCCGCACCGCCCGCGCCCTGCGCGCCGAACGTGCCGAGATCGCCGGCGCCCCCGACCAGCTGCCCGACAGCGACGGTGACGGCCCCCGGGCCCCGCTGCCCGACCTGCGCGAGGCCTACCGCGCCGCCTCCCAGCTCTACGAGAAGGTCGGCGTCGGCGCCGACCTGCGCGCCGAACAGGCCCGCGCCGAGAGCGACGAGAGCGCCGCCCTGGCCGAACTCGACCGCCTCACCAACAAGGTCCGCACCCGGGCCGCCCAGCTCCTCGAAGGCACCGACGGTGCCGACGGCCCCTCCCGGCAGGCCGCGGCCGCCCGCGCCGAGTCCCTCGTGCAGATGCTGGAGACCCGCGCGTCCACCGCCAGCGAGCAGCTCGGCCGGCTGCGCGGCGAGGCCGAACGGCACGCGCCCACCGAGGGGGAGGCACACACCGAACTCCCCGGGGAGCTCGTCCCCGAGGACGTCGAACAGGCCCAGGCCCTGCTGCGTACGGCCACCGCCCAGCTCGCCGCCCACAGCGCGGCCGTGGAGAGCGCCCGGGCCGCCCACGCGGACCTGCTGCGCGCCCACCGCACCGCCGAGGACGGCGCCGGCGGCTTCGACGAGACCGCGGCGATGCTCCGGGACCTGCTGCGCGACCACACCCACCAGGACGACGAGCAGGAGCCGGTGCCCCATGCGGGCACTCTGGAGGAGGCCCGCCGGTCCGCCACCGAGGCCCGCCGCTCCCTGCGCGGCTGCTCGGCCGACCTCTCGGCCGCCGAGTCCGCGGTGCGCGAGGCGAGCGACATCCTGGTCCGGCACGCCAACGCCACCCGCTACGAGCAGGTACGCACCCCCGCGCGCCAGCAGATCCGCGAACTGCCCGCCTCCGCCCTGCCCGAGCACGCGGCGGCCTGGGCCGCGGCCTTCGCGCCCCGGCTGCGCGTCCTCACCGACGAACTGGCCCAGCTGGAGCGCAACCGCGACAGCATCGTCGACCGCCTGCGCGGCCTCGTCGAATCGGCCCTGGCCACGCTCCGCTCCGCGCAGCGGCTCTCGCAGCTCCCGGAGGGCCTCGGTGAATGGTCGGGCCAGGAGTTCCTGCGGATCCGTTTCGAGGAGCCGGACCAGGCCACGCTCACGGAGCGGCTCGGCGAGGTCATCGACGAGGCGACCCGCGCGGCCGTGAAGAAGAACAGCAGCGCCTCCTTCGGCGAGGGCCGCCGTGACGGCATGTCCCTGCTGCTGAGGGGCGTCCAGGCGGCCCTGGAGCCCAAGGGCATCTCCGTGGAGATCCTCAAGCCGGACGCGGTGCTGCGCGCCGAGCGGGTGCCGGTGGGGCAGATGGGCGACGTGTTCTCCGGCGGGCAGCTGCTGACCGCCGCGATCGCGCTGTACTGCACGATGGCGGCGCTGCGCAGCAACGACCGCGGCCGCGACAAACACCGGCACGCGGGCACGCTGTTCCTCGACAACCCGATCGGCCGCGCCAACGCCACGTACCTGCTGGAGCTCCAGCGGGCCGTCTCCGACGCGCTGGGCGTCCAGCTGCTCTACACGACCGGCCTGTTCGACACCACGGCCCTTGCCGAGTTCCCGCTGGTGATCCGCCTGCGCAACGACGCGGACCTGCGGGCGGGCCTGAAGTACATCAGCGTCGAGGAGCACCTGCGCCCGGGGCTGCCGCAGCAGTCCGCGGAGACGGAGACCATCCACGGCGAGATCACGGCAACCCGCATGTTCCGCCGCAGCGGCGTTTCCTGACGCGAGGGGACGCCGGTACGAGGGCGTCAGCGCGCGGAATAGCGGCCGGAGGCCGCCAGAGGGCCGTCCTCGCGGGGTATTCGGCCCGTGGCGGCCTTCCGGGCCTCCCGGGCCGCCCGGGAGGCCCGGGAGGCCTCCCGGCGGCGGCTGCGTGCCGTGCTGCTCGGCTCCGACAGGACCCCGTACCGCTGGTTCCAGGTCTGCCGGGTGATCCACACGTCCAGCACGCCCCAGGTGGCCACGATCGTCCCCGCTATCGCGCCGAGCCCCATCGGGAGGGCCAGCCAGGACCCGGTCAGGGTCAGGAAGAACGTGATCGTTGCCTGCGTCAGGGTCACGGCCACGATCAGCACCGCCCGCACCGCGGAGGTCCGTACCGAATCCGGCATCCGGCGCCGCCGGGCCGGCTCCTCGACCCACAGTCCCCGCCCGGCCGCACCGGCCCCCAGGCCCGCACTCGCGCCGCCGCCCTCGTCACTGCTCATGGTCCGCTCACTCCCCACCGCGCGGTCCGTCATGCCTGCTCGCCCTGCCTACTTGCCACGTCTGCCCACCACGTCCACCCCTCACGTCCGCTCCGACGTGCTCCCTCGAACAGACAGACGTTCGGCGGTGCCGAGAGATTCCCGGATCGCGGATACCCTCACGGCCCGGAATGATCGCGGAACGAACAATTCCAGCCATCCATCGGGTTGCGGGAGCCGACGCCCCACGGAGTGTCATCTGCCACATATCGGGCCGCAGTTGACCGGAAGTGTCGGACAACTGGTGATCTTCCTCCCAGGGTCAGGCCGAAAACGTCCGGACACGCCTTCGAAGCTGCCCCGCAGCAGTAGTAGGCTCACGCCGTTTAAATGACGGAACACCGACCCCCGGTAACGGGGTTGACCTGGGGGAGGCTGGGGAGGCCATGCGCTTTCGCGGGAAGTCCATCCGCCGGAAGATCGTGGCGTTGCTCCTTGTGCCGCTCGTCTCCCTGACCGCCCTCTGGGGCTTCGCGACAGTCATCACCGGCCGTGAGGCCGTCCAACTCTTCGACGTGGCCTACATCATCGACAAGGTCGGCTACCCCGTCGAGGACGTCGTCCGCGTCATCCAGAAGGAACGGCGCCAGACTCTGGTCGTCCTCGGCGACCCCCGGGCCGCCACCGCCACGGCCGAACTCACCAAGCGCCGCGCCGAAACCGACCTGGCCGTCGAGCAGATCAGCGTCAGCGCCCGCGACGCCAAGGTCATCGACGAGCTGAGCCCGCAGAGCGCCCAGCGCCTGCGCTCGATCGTCGCCGCCTTCCAGGGCATCGGCACCATGCGCCGCTCCGTCGACCAGAACGCCGTGGACCCCACGCAGGCCCTGGATCTCTACAACCGGCTGGTCGACCCCTGCTACGACTTCCTCATGAACCTCCACGGCCTGGACAACGTGGAGGTGGACAAGGAAGGCCGCGCACTCGTCGGCATCAGCCGCGCCCGCGAACTGCTCTCCCGCGAGGACGCCGTCATCGCCTCGGCCCTCGCCGCGCGCAACGTCACCGCTCCCGACGTCCGCCACGTCTCCGACTTCGCCGCCAACCGCAGCCTGCTCTACGAGTTCACCCTCGTGACCCTCCCCGCCGAGGACCGGGAGCGCTTCGAGAAGTTCTGGAAGGACCCCGAGACCCAGCCCCTGCGCGACGCCGAGGAACGCTTCATAGCCGGCGGCGCCGTCAACAAGCCGCGCAGCGTCACCGCCGCCCAGTGGGACGAGGCCTCCACCAAGGTCCTCGAAGACCTGGCCGCCATGAACACCGACGCCGGCAACCGCTACCAGGAGCGCATCGAGCCCGTCGCCATGGACGTCATGGTCCAGGCCGCCGCCGCCGGCATCCTCGGCTTCCTCGCCCTGACCGTGTCCCTGGTGCTCTCCGTACGCATCGGCCGCGACCTCGTCCGCGACCTGTCCCGGCTGCGCAAGGAGGCCCACGAGGCCTCCGGCGTCCGGCTGCCCAGCGTGATGCGCCGCCTCGCCGCGGGCGAGCACGTGGACGTGGAGACCGAGGCACCCCACCTCGAATACGAGAAGGACGAGGTCGGCCAGGTCGGCCAGGCCCTCAACACCCTCCAGCGCGCCGCCGTCGAGGCCGCCGTCAAGCAGGCCGACCTGCGCCGCGGCGTCTCCGAGGTGTTCGTCAACCTGGCCCGCCGCAACCAGGTGCTGCTGCACCGCCAGCTGACCCTCCTCGACACCATGGAACGCCGTACCGAGGACACCGAGGAACTGGCCGACCTCTTCCGCCTCGACCACATGACCACCCGTATGCGCCGGCACGCCGAGGGCCTCGTGATCCTCTCCGGCGCCGCGCCCTCCCGCCAGTGGCGCAAGCCCGTCCAGCTGATGGACGTCGTACGCGCCGCCGTCGCCGAGGTCGAGGACTACGAGCGCATCGAGGTACGCCGGCTCACGCGCCTGGGCATCGTCGGCCCGGCCGTCGCCGACATCACCCACCTCATCGCCGAACTCCTGGAGAACGCCACCGTGTTCTCGCCGCCGCACACCGCGGTCCAGGTGCACGGCGAACGCGTCGCCAACGGCTTCACCCTGGAGATCCACGACCGCGGCCTCGGCATGACCCCGGAAGCGCTGCTCGACGCGAACCTCCGGCTCGCCGAGACCCCCGAGTTCGAGCTCTCCGACACCGACCGCCTCGGCCTGTTCGTCGTCAGCCGCCTCGCACAGCGCCACAGCGTCAAGGTCGTCCTCCAGCCCAGCCCGTACGGAGGCACCACCGCGGTGCTCTTCCTCCCCGCGGCCCTGCTGACCGAGGCTCCCGAGACCAACGGCGCGGGCGCGCGGTTCGACGGTGCCCGCGCCGCCGCCAAGCCCCTCAGGTCCGACAAGGCCGGCCACCTCGGCCGCGCCGGGTCCGAGCGGCCCGCGCCCGCCGCCATGGAGCGCGCACCCTCCGGTCGCCAGCTGCCCGCCGCCGAACTGCGCGGACCGGTCGAGCTGGAGGCCCCGCTCCCGGCCGGCGGCCTGGACCGGCTGGACGGCCTCGACGCCGCCGCGCTCGACGACGCCCCCACGGCGATCACGAGCCGCATCGGCGCCGCCGACCGCCCGGTCATGGCGACGCTCGACGACGAGACCCCGCCGAACGGCATCCCGCGCAGCGCCCTCCTGGGCCTGCGCCCGGCGGACCGGCCGCACACCGACCGGCACACGGACCGCGGCGGCTCCCGCAAGGGCGACCGCGACCGCGAGTCGCTCGCGCCCACCGGCCCGGTCCGGCTGGACACCCAGCGCGTGGAGACCCCGCGTCCGGACGGCCCCCGCTCCCAGGGCGCCGCCGTACCGCTGCCGCGGCGCCGCCCGACCCCGACTCTGGTCGCCGAGCACGGCCGCCGGGTGGAGCCCCGCCCGGTGTCCGTGGTCCCGCAGCCCTCCCCGGCCTCCACGGCCGGACCCGATGACACGGCCGCCGCACCCGGCCCCGGCATCGGCGGGCTGCCCCGCCGGGTCCGCCAGGCCAGCCTGGCGCCCCAGCTCAAGAAGTCCCCGTCCGCCGCACCCGCCGAAGCCGCCCCCGACCAGGCGGCCGACCGCGACGCGGATGACGTACGTACGCGCATGTCCGCACTCCAGCGCGGCTGGACGGCGGGCCGCAACCAGCACGCACAGCAGAAGTCCGAGACCGAGGCAGGCACATCCGCCGCCGACGGTCCCGCGAACGAGAACGAAGGGGACGGTCGATGACCGCACCGCAGACCGGCAACGACACCAGGGGCCGCGGCTCCGGCCCGCTCAACTGGCTCCTCGACGAGCTCGTCGACCGGGTCGGCTCCATCCGCAAGGCGGTGGTCCTCTCCGGCGACGGCCTGCCCACCGGCAGCTCCAACGACCTGACCCGCGAGGACAGCGAGCACCTGGCGGCGGTCGCCTCCGGCTTCCACAGCCTGGCCAAGGGCGTCGGCCGGCACTTCGACTCCGGCCGGGTCCGCCAGACCGTGGTCGAGCTCGACGAGGCCTTCCTCTTCGTCATGGCCGCGGGCGACGGCAGCTGCCTGGCCGTTCTGGCCGACGCCGACTCCGACGTCGGCCAGGTGGCGTACGAGATGACGCTGATGGTCAAGCGCGTCGGCGATCACCTGGCGACCGCCCCGCGCACCGGGCTGCCAGCCGGAGGGTGAGTCGTAAGGCATGAGCGATTCAGGCCAGGACCACCCCACCGGAATTCCGGCCGGCTTCACCGTCGACCCGTCCTACTCCGACCCCGACCACCTGGACCCCGACCACGCGCACTGGTTCGACGACGACGCGGGGCCCGTCGTCCGCCCGTACGCCATGACCCGCGGCCGGACCAGCCATGCGGGCCAGCACCGACTCGACCTGATCGCACTCGTCGTCGCCGAACCGGCGGCCGACGATCCGGTCTGGGACATGACCCTCTCCCCGGAACACGCCCATATCCTCGGGCTGTGCCGGGGCCGACCGCAGTCGGTCGCCGAACTCGCGGCCGATCTCGACCTCGCCGTCGGGGTCGTCCGCGTCCTGATCGGCGACCTGGTCGACGAGGAACTGGTCCACGTGACCAGGCCGGTTCCACCGGCCGAACTGCCCGATGAATCCATTCTGCGTGAGGTGATCGATGGCCTTCGGGCGCTTTAGCCGCACCGGTGCCATGCACGCGGTGTCGCCGGTCGAGCCGCTGACCTTGAAGATCCTGGTCGCGGGCGGCTTCGGGGTGGGCAAGACCACCCTGGTCAGCGCGGTGAGCGAAATCAGACCCCTGCGCACCGAGGAACGGCTTTCCGAGCCGGGCGTCGGTGTCGACGACACCGGGGGAGTGGAGGGCAAGAGCACCACCACCGTGGCCATGGACTTCGGGCGCATCACGCTCCGCGAGGACCTGGTGCTGTACCTGTTCGGCACGCCCGGGCAGGACCGCTTCTGGTTCCTGTGGGACGAGCTCGCACAGGGTTCGCTCGGCGCCGTCGTCCTGGCGGACACCCGCCGCCTCGCCGACTGCTTCGCCGCCATCGACTACTTCGAGCGGCGCGCGATCCCGTTCGTCGTCGCGGTCAACTGCTTCGACGGAGCCGACCGGCACCCCGTGGTGACCGTACGGACGGCACTGGACCTCGACCCCGGGGTACCGGTGCTGCTGTGCGACGCACGGGACCGGGAATCCGTGAAGGACGTGCTGGTGGGGGTCGTGGAACACGCGATGTCCCTGGCCCGCGAGCGCCGCCGGAGCCTTTCGGCGGGAGCCTGACACGGAGGCGGCCCGTACCCCCGCCGACTGGGGTACGGGCCGCAGCTCTCACGGGGGGACCAGGGTCCCGGTCGCGGCGCGGGACTGTGGAGCGAGTGTGAACCTGCCGCCGGGGGCCGTCAAGCGTTCGGACAACACCGGCAGTTCAGCGCACGGCGACGACGGCCGACCCGTGCCCGAACAGCCCCTGGTTCGCGGTGATCCCGGCCCGCGCACCGGGCACCTGCCGCTCCCCGGCCGTACCGCGCAACTGCCAGGTCAGCTCACACACCTGCGCGATCGCCTGCGCCGGCACCGCCTCCCCGAAGGAGGCGAGCCCGCCACTGGTGTTGACCGGGATCCGGCCGCCCAGCGCCGTCGCCCCCTCCCGTACGAGCTTCGCCCCCTCACCCTCCCCGCACAGCCCGATGTCCTCGTACCACTCCAGCTCCAGGGCGGTGGACAGGTCGTACACCTCGGCGAGCGAGAGGTCGTCCGGACCGAGCCCCGCCTCCTCGTAGGCGGCGCGCGCGATCGAGGACCTGAACGACCCGGCCGCCGGGGCCACCGCCACCGCCGAGTCGGTGGCGATGTCCGGCAGGTCCAGCACCGACCGCGGATAGGTGGGCGTCACCGTCGAGACGGCCCGGATCCGCACCGGATCGGCCACCCCGTGCGCACGGGCGAAGTCCATGCTGGTGAGCACCAGGGCCGCGCCCCCGTCGGAGGTGGCGCAGATGTCGAGCAGCCGGAGCGGATCGGCGACCACCGCCGAGGCCGCGACCTCCTCCGCGGTGACCTGCTTGCGGTAGCGGGCGTACGGATTGAGCAGACCGGCCGCCGCGTTCTTCACCTTGACCTGGGCGAAGTCCTCCAGCGTGTCCCCGTGGAGGGCCATCCGGCGCCGGGCGTAGAGCGCGAAGTAGGCCGGGTTGGTGGCACCGAGCACGCGGAACCGCAGCCAGTCAGGATCGTCGGGCCGGTCGCCCCCCGCCGGGGCGAAGAACCCCTTGGGCGCGGCGTCCGCGCCGGCCACGAGCACCACGTCGGCCAGGCCGGCCAGGATCTGCGCGCGGGCGGCTCCGATGGCCTGGGCGCCGGACGCGCAGGCCGCGTACACGCTGGTGACCCGTGCGCCCTGCCAGCCGAGCGCCTGGGCGAAGGTGGCGCCCGCCACGTAGCCGGGGTAGCCGGAACGCACGGTGTCGGCGCCGACGATCGACTGCACCTGCGTCCAGTCCAGTCCGGCGTCGGCCAGCGCCGCCCGCGCGGCGGCCCGCCCGTATTCGACGAAACTGCGGCCCCATTTGCCCCAGGGGTGCATACCGGCCCCGAGGACGGCGATGTCGGCGCTCACTCGGCGCCCTCCACCGGCCGGAACTGCCAGGTGGTCCAGACGGTCCCGGGGGTCCCGGGGGTCCCGGCATCCTCGTTCAGCACGCCCCCGACCACCTCGACCTCCATGCCGACGGCCAGATCGGCGACCCCCACCCCGGGCGCGGCCTGCCCCAGGACCACCATCCCCTCGGCCTCCAGCTCGACCGCGACCAGGGTGTACGGCTCCCAGGGCGCGGCCGGGTCGGACACGTACGGCGCGGGCGGCCGGTAGCGCCCGTCGGTGTAGGACCAGACCCGGCCGCGGGGCGAGAGGGGGACCTCGGCGAGTTCACCGCCGCCGGGGCAGTGCGGATTGCGGCAGTACGCGTCCTCGCGCGGGAAGAACACCGCGGTACAAGCCGTGCAGCGGGTGCCGAGCAGCCGGAAGCCGCCGCCGTCCGGCGCGTCCTCGGTGAACCACCGGCTCACGACGGGTGTGCGTGTGCGTGCCACGATGCCCCTCCCTGGTCAGTAATCTGACGGATCGTCAGGAGTCTGCCACGGGTGACCGGCCCTGACACGGGTTCTCGGCAAGCCACTTCTGCGCGATCTCGCCCAGCTCCGCGTCGCGCCCGGCCAGCATCATCCGGATCATCTGCGCGTCCCCGCGCAGCGACCATCCGGGATGGCCGAAGGTGGCCGGATTGTTCCCCTCGATCAGGAAGTGCGCGGGCCAGGCGGTCCCGTACCCGATCAGGGGGAGGGCGGCGAGGTACCGCCGGCGGCCGCGCGTCAGCCCGTACACGGTCACGGCCAGGCCGGTGAGGGTGCCGGTGAGATGGATCCAGCGGGTGGCGGCGCGCGAGTGCATCGCGACGTAGTACGGCCAGAATTCCTCGTACGAGGTGAAAGTCATGCGGGCACGCTACTCACGGCCGCACGCGGGCGACAGTCTCCGGCAAGCCCCGGGAGCCCCGCAACGGCCCTCATCCCCATGCCCCTTGGCATACCATCGCCGGATGCCGGCACAGCTGAAGGACTCGCACTGCTCCACCTGCGGAGCCCCGTACTCCACCCCTGCGTGGCCCCGCACCTGCACGGCCTGCGGGGCGACCGCCTACCGCAACCCGCTCCCGGTGGCCGTCACCCTCCTCCCCGTCGAGGACGCGGACGGCACCGGCCTCGTGGTCATCACCCGCACCATCGAACCGGCCCTCGGCGGCGTCGCCCTCCCCGGCGGCTTCATCGACTTCGGCGAGGACTGGCGCGACGCGATCGTCCGCGAACTCCGCGAGGAGACCGGCATCACGGCCCCGGCCTCGGAGGTCGTCCTGGCCGACGCCCTGAGCTCCCCGGCGGGCCACCTCCTCCTCTTCGGCCTCCTCCCGGTCCGTCCGGCCGCCGACCTGCCCGAATCGAAGCCGACGGACGAGACCACGGGCTGGCACATCCTGCGCACCCCGTCGGTACTGGCCTTCCCCCTGCACACCCAGGCGGCGGCGTCCTGGTTCGCGGGCAAGTACGCCTGAGCCCGCCGCCCTGTGCCCGAGGCCGCTCGCAGCCTCGGGCACAGCGGGGCCGGGGTCAGTGCCAGTTGCTGATCTGTACGTCGCGCGGATGCGGTGCGCCGGAGCCCGTCTCCACCAGGGACTTCAGGCTCATCAGGAAGATCGCCCACTTGGTGCTGCAGTGGTTCATGAACTCGACCGGTTCGCGCCAGCCCGCGTGTGCGAACATGAGGATCGTCCACTCGCGGTCCTGGGTCAGCTCGAAGCTCACCGTGGTCCCGACCCACTCGGCCGGGCCGTCGACGACCTCCCACAGCACCCGCGCGTTCGGCCGCAGGTCGAGCACCTTCATGTCGAAGCCGCCGACGTCGCCGAACCGGAACTCCAGGACGCCGTCGCCGTTTCCGCTCGTGTCGGTCGTCCACCACGCGGCCAGGCCCTCGACCGTGGTGAGCGCTTCGTACACCTTCTCCGGGGTCGCCGTGATGCCTACCCGGTGCAGGATGTCCACCATCTCGCTCTCCTCACTTCTCCGTGTCACTTCTTCGCGTTCTCGGCCCGCTGGATCGCTTCGGCGAGGCTCTTGACGCGCCGCAGGCGGGCGTCCCACATCTCGCCGACCGAGTTCAGCTGCGCCACGGCCCGGGCCAGCTGGGCCTCGTCCACCTGATAGCGCTTCTCCCGTCCCGCCGGCGCGGACCGGACCAGTCCGACCCGGTCGAGCACGGCCAGGTGTTTGGTCACGGCCTGCCTGGTCACCGGCAGGTGCGCGCTGAGGGTCGTCGCGGTCCCCTGGCCGTCGGCAAGCAGAAGGTCGATCATCCGGCGCCGGGTCGGGTCACCTATCGCGGACCACAGGTCGTCGTCGACGGCGGTGCTCATCGCGCGGCCGCCAGCCGGTCGGCGGTCGCGACCAGGCGCGGCAGATAGAAGTCCCAGCCCTGCCGGTGGTCGTTGTAGTGGGCTTCGAGCACGGCGGCCTCCCAGCCCCGCTCGCGGAAGCCGCTCTCGCGGAAACGGACCATGGTTCCCGTCCCCGCGGGGACGAGCTCGAAGGTCACCAGCAGCGAGTTGCCCGGACCCACCGGCTCCGTTTCCGTCTCGTCGTAGGTCCACCGGAACGAGAACGTCCGCGGCGGGTCGGCCTCGACGACCGTGAACGGCGCGGACTGGTGCCCGCCGGTGTCCTGGTCCGTCCACGTGAGACGGCCCGCCGCGCCCGCGGCCGGCTCGAACGCGGTGGTCTCGGCACTCCACCACTCCCGGATGTGTTCGGGGCTGCTGAGCACCTCGAACACCACCTCGGGCGAGGCCTCGATGTGCAGCTCGCGTTCGATGCTCCCGTACTCCATGGCCGTCTCCACCTTTCCTTTCGCAACCTTCGGTTGCATATAAAGCTAACCCTCCTCCGACGGATGCGCAACAAATGGTTGCGCATCCGTCGGAGGCGGAGGCGGAGGCGGAGGCGGGAGGGCGGGAGGCGGAGGTGGGAGGGCGGGAGGCGGAGGTGGCAGCGGCACCACGGGCCCGTACGGCTACCGGCCCCGCACGCCTACAGGCCCCGTACGGCGACCCCCTCCACCGGGTTCCCCGCCTCGTCCTCCACCACCACCGCGTCCCCCAGCCACCGCACGGTGTACCGCTCCACCTCGCCCGCCTCGAAGCCCGGCCCCGGGTCCCGGATCACCACCCCGCCCCCCGTGCGCCCCCGCGCCGGAGCCCAGACCTCCAGCTCCACCCCGTCGCCGGAAGCGGCCCGCACCGGCAGCACGGCCCCCGCCCGCGCCAGCACCGGGATCCGGCCCTGCGGTGCGTCCAGCAGGATCTGGCCCGGGCCCTCGTGCGCCGCCCCGGTCGCCGTGTCGTACCAGCGCCCCCGTGGCAGGCGTACCGCCCGCCGGTCCGCCCCGCACTCCAGCACCGGCGCCACCAGCAGCGCATCACCCAGCAGGAACGCGTCCTCGCAGTCCCGCAACCGCCGCTCCTCCGGCGTCCCCCACCACACCGGCCGCACGTACGGGGCGCCCGTCCGCCGTGCCAGATGGGCCAGCGTCACGAAGTACGGCCGCAGCCGCTCCCGCTCCGCCATCACCGCCCCGGCCTGCTCCGCCACTTCCGGCCCGAACTCCCACGGCTCCCGCCGCCCCGCCCAGATCGCCGAGTGGGTCCGGAACAGCGGCAGGTAGGCCCCCAGTTGCATCCACCGCACGTACAACTCCGGCGACGGGGACCCCCCGAACCCGCCGACGTCCGGGCCCGAGTACGGCACCCCGCACAGCCCGAGCCCCAGCACCAGCGCCAGCGAGGCCCGCAGCCCCTCCCAGCTGGACTCCACATCTCCCGACCACGTGCCCCCGTACCGCTGCATCCCCGCCCACCCCGACCGGGAGAACAGGAACGGCCGCTCGGCGGGGCGCAGCCGCACCAGCCCCTCCCACCCCGCCCGCGCCATCGCCAGCGCGTACACGTTGTGCCCCTCGCGGTGGTCACCGCCCGCCCCGTCCAGTGCGTGCCGCGCCGACCTCGGCAGCGTCGTGTCCCCGAACGGCGCGAAGGACACCGGCTCGTTCATGTCGTGCCAGAAACCGGCGAAGCCCTGCGCGAGCCGCTCCTCGTACAGCCCGCCCCACCACTCCCGCACCGCCGGATCCGTGAAATCCGGGTACGCGCACTCGCCCGGCCACACCTCACCGCGCACCTCCCCGCCCCGCGCGTCCCGCACGAAGGCCCCGCCCGGCCCCACCGTCAGCCCCGACGCGTGCACCCCGTCGCCCGCCTTCACCGCCGGGTCCACGATCGACACGAGCCGCACCCCCAGCTCCCCCAACTCCCGCGCCAGCTCCGGCAGATCGGGGAACCGCCCAGCGTCCACCGTGAACACCCGGTGCCCGTCGTAGTGATCGATGTCCAGGTGTACGGCCGACAGCGCGAGCCCGCGCGCCGCGTACCCCGCCACCACCCGCCGCACCTCGTCCGCGCTCCCGAAGCCCCACCGCGCGTGCTGGTACCCCAGCGCCCACTCCGGCGGCACCGCGGCCGCGCCCGTCAGCCCCGACCACCCCTGCAGCACCCGCGCCGGCGTCCCCACCAGCACCCAGCACCGCAGCGGCCCGCCCTCCATCCGCAGCTCGCTCGCCCCCGGCCGGTCCGCCCCCGAACCGGCGCCCTCCTCGCCCTCGTGCAGCACCACCCGCCCGTCCCACGAGTTGTCGTGGAACACCAGATGCGTCCCCGCGTCCGCCACCACCAGCTGCACCGGCATCGTCAGGTACAGCGGATCGACCCCCGGCCCGAAGCCCCCCTTCGGATCCGTGTTCCACAGCCGGTACGCCCCGTCCCGCAGCCGCGGCCCCGCGGCCCGCCCGCCCAGCCCGAAGAACCGCGCGTCCGCCGGCACCTCGCTCCGCTGCAGCCACCGCGCCGCGCCCATCCGCGGATCCACCGGCTCCCACCACCGCGGCGGCGCCTCCCGCCGCAGCACGGTCCCGCCCGGCGTACGCACCTCCAGCGCCCCGTGCCGCGACACCGCCACCGTCACCCGCTCCGACACCACCCGCCAGCCGCCCCCGGTGTCCGGCTCCAGCACCGCCCGCGGATCCGGCTCGGGGCCGTCGCCCACCACCGCGTACGAGGGCGTCGGCCCGGCCCCGTCCCAGCTCCAGAACACCGCGCCGCCCACCATCACCCGTACCAGCAGCTCGGAGCGCGCGAACCGCAGCACGCCCCCGCCCGGCCGGGCCTCCGTACCGGTCAGCAGCCCCGGCACGCGCGCCCGCTCCGCGCCCCGGCGCGGAAGCCCCACCGCGTCCGAGCGCCGGTGGCGCCACGCCGAGCGCCAGGCGCGCCGACCGCGCTCCGTACCGATGTCTTTCACCGCACGTACCAGATCACGACCGTCCATGCCGCTCACCCTGCCACCGGCCCCCGGCCCAGGGGACGGCGTTCAACTGCCGTTCACCCGCCGGCGGCATCCCCATGCCGATCACCCGACCCGCCAGGACAGCCCTGGTGCAGCGGACGATCACATGGCATGGTCCCTGTGAGCCGCCGCGCCCACACCCCCGCGCGACGGCACCGTACGCACACGAAGCGCGAGCCGCAGACTTGACCGGGAGCCGACCCATGACCTCAGCCACGCAGCCGGAACCCCTCTGGGCGCCGGGCCCCGACCGGATCTCCGCGGCCCGGATCACCGCCTTCCAGGCCTGGGCCGCCGAGCGCCACGGAGCCCCCGCAGACGGCGGCTACCCCGCCCTGCACAGCTGGTCCGTCGACGAGCTCGACACCTTCTGGCAGGCCGTAGCCGAGTGGTTCGACGTGCGCTTCACCACCCCGTACACATCCGTCCTCGCCGACCGGTCCATGCCCGGCGCCCAGTGGTTCACCGGAGCCACCCTCAACTACGCCGAGCACGCCCTGCGCGCCGCCGAGGACCCGGCCCGCGCCGGTGACGCCGCCCTGCTGTACGTCGACGAGACCCACGAGCCCGTCCCCGTCACCTGGGCAGAGCTCCGCCGCCAGGTCGGCTCGCTCGCGGCCGAACTGCGCGCCCTCGGCGTACGCCCCGGCGACCGGATCAGCGGCTACCTCCCCAACATCCCCGAGGCCGCCGTCGCCCTGCTCGCCACCGCCGCCGTCGGCGGGGTCTGGACCTCCTGCGCCCCCGACTTCGGAGCCCGCAGCGTCCTCGACCGCTTCCAGCAGGTCGAGCCCGTCGTCCTGTTCACCGTGGACGGCTACCGCTACGGCGGCAAGGAGCACGACCGCCGCGACACCGTCGCCGAGCTCCGCGCCGACCTCCCCTCCCTGCGCGCCGTCGTCCACATCCCGCTCCTCGGCACGCCCGCACCCGCAGGCGCCCTCGACTGGTCCGCGCTGACCTCGGGCGACACCGAGCCCGTCTTCGAGCCGGTCCCCTTCGACCACCCCCTCTGGGTGCTGTACTCCTCCGGTACGACCGGCCTCCCCAAGGCCATCGTCCAGTCCCAGGGCGGCATCCTCCTCGAACACCTCAAGCAGCTCGGCCTGCACTGCGACCTCGGCCCCGGGGACCGGTTCTTCTGGTACACCTCGACCGGCTGGATGATGTGGAACTTCCTCATCTCGGGCCTGCTCACCGGTACGACCGTCGTCCTCTACGACGGCAGCCCCGGCTACCCCGACACGGGCGCCCAGTGGCGCATCGCCGAGCGCACCGGCGCCACCCTGTACGGCACCTCCGCCGCCTACGTCATGGCCTGCAGCAAGGCGGAGGTCCACCCGGCCCGCGACTTCGACCTCTCCGCCGTGAAGTGCGTGGCCACCACCGGCTCCCCGCTCCCGCCCGACGGCTTCCGCTGGCTCCACGAGGAGGTCGCCGAAGACCTCTGGATCGCCTCCGTCAGCGGCGGCACCGACGTGTGCAGCTGCTTCGCGGGCGCCGTTCCCACCCTCCCGGTGCACA
Organism: Streptomyces sp. NPDC001549; assembly: GCF_042894025.1. Lineage (NCBI taxonomy): Bacteria > Bacillati > Actinomycetota > Actinomycetes > Kitasatosporales > Streptomycetaceae > Streptomyces > Streptomyces sp. NPDC001549. The sequence continues at coordinate 4,510 of NZ_JBIAVJ010000007.1, read as the reverse complement.
TCGGTGAACTCCAGGCCGCCTGCCTCGGCACGGACCTCCAGGCCTGGGACCCCTCCGGCAAGCCGGTCATCGGCGAGGTCGGCGAACTCGTCGTCACCAACCCCATGCCGTCCATGCCGATCCACTTCTGGAACGACCCCGACGGCAGCCGCTACCGCGACAGCTACTTCGAGATGTTCCCGGGCGTCTGGCGCCACGGTGACTGGATCACCATCACCGACCACGGCTCGGTGATCATCCACGGCCGCTCCGACTCCACGCTCAACCGCCAGGGCGTCCGGATGGGCTCCGCCGACATCTACGAGGCCGTCGAACGCCTCCCCGAGATCAAGGAATCCCTGGTCATCGGCCTGGAGGAGCCGAACGGCGGCTACTGGATGCCACTCTTCGTCCACCTCGTCCCCGGCGCGACCCTCGACGACGACCTGCGCGCCCGGATCAAGGCGACGATCCGCGAGGAACTCTCCCCGCGCCACGTCCCCGACGAGATCATCGAGGTCCCCGGCATCCCGCACACCCTCACCGGCAAGCGCATCGAGGTCCCGGTCAAGCGCCTCCTGCAGGGCGCCCCGCTCGCCAAGGCGGTCAACCCGGGATCCGTCGACAACCTCGACCTCCTCCACTTCTACGAGGAGCTGGCCCGCACCCGCGGCTGAGGCCACTGTCAGTGGTGATGGTTACTCTGAGTGAGTAAGTGATTGCGAACTCAGGGGGAGCCATGCCACGCAAGAACGACACCGGTACGCCCACGGGCACGCACCGGACCCGCACCCGCACCACCGACCGGCGCCGCCTGCTGCGCCGCGAGGTCCCCGGCACCGTCGGCCTACTGGCCGACGCCGGGGACTTCGCGGCCATGCGCGGCTACCGCAGCTTCACCTTCGACGACCACCAGGACTACCTCCACCACGTGGACGGCCTGCTCAGGTCCCTCGCGGCCCAGGGCATCCACACCACCGTCGCCCTCTTCGACCCCGAGGAGTACGCAGAGTTCTGCGGGGAGACCGGCCTCGACCCGGACACCGCCGAAACCCGCGCCCGCTTCACCGCCGAGCTGGCCGGCAGCGGCGCCCTCCTGCCCTACGGCGGCCAGCCCATCGACGAGCTCGTCCCACTCCTCGTCGACGAAGCGCTCCGCCGGGCCACCTGGGAGTACGCCACCGGCCTCCTCGCCGAGGTCGGCCACTGCGCGGACTGCGGCGAGGACATCGGCCACGCCTCCTTCGACCGCGCCACCGACGCACTCAAACGCCTCGTGGCCGGCGCCGGACCCGGCCACCACCACTTCGTCTGCAGCATCCCGACCGAGGCCCGGCAACTCGTCGCAGTCCTGCACGCCGACACCACCGGCGACCCGGACACCCCGCCCCGCATCGAAAGCCGGGAAGGCCTCGACTTCGTGACGGTCCTCGCCGCGGGACTCGCCCTCGGCGGCACCGGGGGACTGGTGGTCCGCACCACCGGTGAGGGCCGCGGGGACCGGGTCCACGGCTGGCGCCTGGACCGCGGCCGGCTCACCGCCCTGTCGGCCGCGGCCGTCTTCAACGCCTACTGCACCGACGCCGACACCGGAGACCCCGTCGCCCCCGAATCGGGCGTCGAATACTGCCCGGGCTACGAGGTAGACGTACCCGGACCGCACCACTGACCGGTCCGGGACGGACCGAGGGGCCCTCGCCACCGGCGAAGGCCCCTCGCAACCGCACCACATCCTCCGGCTACTCGCCGGACAGCACCGCCTGCGCGGCCACCCGGGCCTCCTCGGCACTGTCCGCCGCACGAGCCGCCGCCGCGGCACGCTCGCACTGGGCCAGCGTGTGCTTGGCGAGCGTTGCCCGCACATAAGGAATCGAAGCGGCACCCATCGAAAGAGAGGTGACACCCAGACCGGTCAGCACACAGGCCAGCAGCGGATCGGAAGCGGCCTCACCACAGACACCGCAGCTCTTGCCCTCCGCCTTGGCGGCATCCGCCGACATGGCGATCAGGTCGAGCAGCGCCGGCTGCCACGGGTCCTGGAGCCGCGAGACGGCGCCGACCTGACGGTCGGCGGCGAAGGCGTACTGGGCCAGGTCGTTCGTACCCAGCGACAGGAACTCGACTTCCTGGAGGATGGAGCGTGCCCGCAGCGCGGCGGAAGGGATCTCCACCATCGCGCCGAACTTCGCCTTCAGACCGGCCTCCCGGCAGGCGTCCGCGAAGGCCTTGGCGTCGATCCGGTCGGCGACCATCGGGGCCATGACCTCGAGGTAGACCGGCAGCCCCTCGGCCGCCTTGGCCAGCGCGGTGAGCTGCGTACGCAACACGTCCGGGTGGTCCAGCAGCGAGCGCAGCCCGCGCACACCCAGCGCCGGGTTGGGCTCGTCGCCCGGCGTCAGGAAGTCCAGCGGCTTGTCGGCGCCGGCATCGAGCACCCGCACGACGACACGGCCCTCGGGGAAGGCTTCGAGCACCTTGCGGTAGGACTCGATCTGCTTCTCCTCGGACGGCGCCTTCTTGCTGTCGTCCAGGAACAGGAACTCGGTGCGGAAAAGACCCACACCCTCCGCCCCTGCCTCGACGGCGGCCGGCACGTCCGCGGGACCGCCCACATTGGCCAGCAGCGGCACCTTGTGACCGTCGGAGGTCGCACCCGGACCGGACGACGCGGCCAGAGCCGCCTTGCGCTCGGCGGCCGCGGCCTCGAGCTCGGCCCGCTTCTGCGGCGACGGGTCCACGAACAGGTCACCCGTGCTGCCGTCCACCGCGATCATGGTGCCCTCGGCGATCTCACCGGCACCCGGCAGCGCCACGATCGCGGGCACGCCGAGCGCCCGCGCGAGGATCGCGCTGTGGCTGGTCGGCCCGCCCTCCTCGGTCACGAAACCGAGGACGAGCGCCGGGTCGAGCAGCGCCGTGTCGGCGGGAGCCAGGTCCCGCGCGATGAGCACGTACGGCTCGTCGCTGTCGGGCACGCCGGGCATCGGCACACCCAGCAGCCGCGCCACGATGCGGTTGCGTACGTCGTCCAGGTCGGCCACCCGGCCGGCCATGTACTCGCCGGCCCCCGCGAGCAGGTCGCGGTACGCGGCGAACGCGTCGTACACACCGCGCTCCGCGGTGCTGCCGACGGCGATCCGCCGGTCGACGTCCGCCATCAGCTCGGGGTCCTCGGCGATCATCGCCTGGGCCTCGAGCACGTGCTGGGCCTCGCCACCGGCCAGCTGGCCACGCGCGACCAGATCGGCCGCCACGGCACTCACGGCCTGACGGGCGCGCCCCTGTTCGCGCGCCGCCTCATCCGCGGTGATCTGCCTGGCCGGCGGCTCCAGAACCGCCGTGCCCATGTGCCGCACCTCGCCGATCGCCACCCCGTGGCTCACGCCGACGCCTCGCAGCGTTGTCTCCATTTCACCCGTCTCCGATTGAGCGGCGGGCCGAGCCGCCGCGGTGGATGTACGACTCGCCTGTACAGGCGGACGCGTCACTGCCAGCTGAAGAGAGCGTCGTCAGCCTTTACGTCGCCGGATTCGACGACGTCGGAGAGGGATTCGGCCGTCGCTTCCAGCGCCACGACGGGGCAGATCGGCGACTTGCCGGCTTCCTCGACAGCGGCGGGGTTCCAGCGGATGACGGCCTGGCCGCGGGTCACGGTGTCGCCCTTGTTCACGAGGAGCTCGAAGCCCTCGCCGTTGAGCTGGACCGTGTCGATCCCGAGGTGCGTGAGTACACCGTGCCCCTCGCTGTCGACGACTACGTACGCGTGCGGGTGCAGGGAGACGACCACACCGTCGACGGGGGACACCGCCTCCGACGGCTCACGCACGGGATCAATAGCGGTGCCCGGTCCCACCATCGCGCCGGAGAACACCGGATCGGGCACTGCCGCGAGTCCGATGGCGCGCCCGGCAAGTGGGGACGTCACGCTGGTCATGGGGGCCTCCCAGGGGTGGGGCTCTTCGTGTCGCCGTCACTACCTGTCGCGAACGGCGTACTCTTCAGAAGGATATGGCACTAGATGTTCGGGTTCGCCCGATGTAGGTCCTGATCCGGGCGTCTCCGTTGGCACGGAGACTAGTGGACTAGACCGGTGGACTAGACCATACGCCTGAATCGATTTGCTTGGGCACCCCCAGAGCTGTACTGTCGTGACTCCCGCCAGGACGCCTCGTGTGAACTTCTCGCGAACGGCCGATGGACGGGACTCCTCCTCTTCAGCATCGATCTTGATCCCCTTCTTTTCGTATGCCTTTTCGGTAATGCGAGAGTGGTCAGGGAGAAGGAAAATCGCTGATAGAGTCGGAACCGCCGGAAAGGGAAAGCGCGAAAGCGAATAACCTGGAAAGCGCCGAGGAAGTCGGACACGAAAGAGTCTGATAGAGTCGGAAACGCAAGAACAGAACGAAAGCCCGGAGGAAAGCCCCAGCCGATGTGCTGAGGGTGAGTACAAAGGAAGCGTCCGTTCCTTGAGAACTCAACAGCGTGCCAAAAATCAACGCCAGAAGTTGATACCCCGTCCACTTCGGTGGAT